>NZ_JAOQKE010000002.1:0-368097 GCF_025567005.1 Muricoprocola aceti | reverse complement strand
GAATCATAATAAATATTCGGTTGGCCAGAACGGGACCTATGATAGCTGTTGGGAAGAAGGCTTTGATGATCTTGCGAAAATAGGAGATCTGGCTCTGGAGCTGTACTACGGAACCGATGGGGTTGCACATGGTACCGTGTGCGGTAATCTGGCTGAACTTTAAAGCCATGATCCAGCCATATGGCGCATGGATGTCCAGCAATGAAGTGTACAGATGCAGATTCTGATGAAATTGTTCTGGAAAGAGCAGTTCACTGATCAGACCGTTTTCAATGACCGGGATAGCGGTATCAAAGGCTTCTTTGTTTAGCTGCTCCTGGATCTGGTGCTTTTTGTGGTAATTGATTTCTCGAAAGACATCTTTCAGTGCTGAGATTACTTTATCACGTTTCAGAGGCTTAGTCAGATAGCCGCGGATACCGATGTTGATGCCTTCCCGTTTAAAATCTGTCTTACGAGAATAGGAAACGACCAGAAACAGGCATTCGCTGTAAAAAGCATGCAGTTCCCGAATCGAGAAAACACCGTGCAGTCCTGCCATCTGGATATTCAGGATCAGGATATCAGGCTGATATTTCTGGTAAATATCAGACAGCTGGCTGGAATTCTGGGCAATTCGGATATCGACAGTTTCTTCCATGTCGTGAAACTGGTTGGTAATCATAATGCGCAGTGCGTCCAATGCAACGCCTTCATCATCGGCAAGCATAACTTTATACATGTCTTTACTCCTCTGTGTCTACATTCAGATATACTTCATTTTTCAGATGGAACCGGGAAGAGATGATCTCTTTGTCCATATTTTCTGCTGTAACAGCGACTGGCTCCAGCTTCAGATAAGGCACGTCATATGTGCCATCATGAAAGGTCTCGTCCAGATCAGGATCTTCCCCTTTGGCCAGCATGACGGCATACTGGGCACTCTGCTTGGCCAGCTGGTCGATAGATTTGTAAACAGTCATATACTGATTACCTTCTACAATGCGCTGGCAGGCATCAATATCAGCATCCTGTCCGACCAGGCAGACATCATCTGCCATGCGATGTTCGGAAAGTGACTTGAAAGCCATGGCGGCAAGTCCGTCATTACCGCAGATAACAGCGTCCACTTTTCCTATCGTGTCGATACACTCATTCATTTGATCGTAGGCATATTCTGCCTTCCAGTTATCCGCATAATTCTCATAAACCAGTTGTGCATTTTTCCCATCCAGGTTTTTTTTAATGCCCTGCTCCACCAGAACTACATTATAGTCGGCAGGAGAGCCATAGAGGGCAGCGATCTTTCCATCTTCCGGAATCTGGGAGAGCACACTCTCGGCCATCAGGGTGCCGACTTCTTCATTATCAAAGGATGCGTAAAGATCCACATTGGCATTCTGGATAATACGGTCATATGCCAGGACTTTGATGCCTTTGCTCTGAGCGCGTTTGATAGCCGATTCCAGGGCATTACTGGTGCCGTCAACGGCGACGATCACCAGAACATCCATACCCTTGTCAATCAGATATTCAATCTGGGAAGCCTGCTCATCAGCATCGCCGTTGGCGTTCTGTACATTTACTTCAGCACCAAGATCGGAGGCGGTGGAGACGAATACATCCCGGTCCCGGATCCAGCGTTCCAGAACGAAGGTGTCAAAGGACATACCGATCTGCAGGGCAGTCTGTTCATCGTTTTTTTCGGACTGGGATTCTTCCTTGATGGAGGAGCATCCTACGGTGGTCACAGACAGTGAGGCAACAGCAGCATATAGTATATATTTTTTTACAAACACTGATAAACGATTCATGTAAAATATCCTCTTTAAATCTCATTAGATATGGTCACGATATTCGGTAGGCGTCTTGCCGGTTACTTTTTTAAAGATACGGCTGAAATAATTCGGGTCGCTGTAACCGACGGCCATACAGACTTCTTTGATGCTGGCTGCTGGTGAGATAAGCATTTCTTTGGCTTTTTCCACACGCAGTCCGGTCAGATATTCGACAAAAGTCTGGTCTGTTTCTTCTTTGAATAACTTACTAAAATAATAGGGACTGATATCCACATATTTGGATACCTCCTCCAGAGAAAGCTCTTTGGAAAAGTTCTGAATGATATACTGCTGGGCTTTTCCAATGATTGTGGTTTCTTTCTGTTCCTTTACATCATTGATGTTGCGGCAGGCTTCGGTCATCTTGCTGACAAACCAGCGCCGTTGTTCTTCCGGAGTCTGGCAGGCCAGCACATTATCCAGATAATCTTTACGATATAAAAATCCATAAGGAATCCCACCTTTTAAGAACACTTCTTTTTCGGCTGTCATGACAAATTCCAGGATCTTGATGCGGATACACTGGACGTAGTCAGGATAGTTCTCGATCATCCAGTCAAAGAACTGATTGGAAGCACGGATGACATTCTCGGTCTCCCCGCGGATCAGGCAGGAGAACAGGTAACGTTCCAGATCGTCCGGATAGTCCCGCTCATATTCCAGCTCCATCTTGATATCCCGCAGATGTACGACACTGCTTTTATCAATACGGAGAGATTTTTTGGACTCTTCATAAGACTTGCTCTGCTCAGTAATACTCCAGACATTGCCGATACCGGCACGAAAATGCATGTCGATCTGTTTGCGGAGCTTGCGAATCATATTTCGTGTATTTTCAATAATGGAAATACGTTCCTCGTAAGGAAGATCCTGGGATTCATGAGGAATAAAGAGAGCCACGGTGCCGGCCATGATTGGTCCGATAATGCAGGTGGGCATGAATTCCTTGATGATTTCACGAAAAGCCAGGTGGTGATTTTGCAGCTGAACCGTAGTACCTACAGGGTTCTCCAGATTGCCATTTTCTCCGTCTTCACCGAATTCCAGAACCATAATCCATCCATAATCCGTATGAATGTTCAGCAGATCTCGATAGCGGTTCAGAGAAGGTGCCGGATCATCCTGAAACAGAATCAGATTGATAAATCCATTCTCGATAATCGGAACCACTGCTTCCAGCTTTTCACGGATCAGAAGGTTCTGACTGCGGCTGGAGCGTTCCTGGTCAATGACGGCCATGGCTTTTTCCAGTGCAGCTACTATCTTTTCCCGGTTGGCCGGTTTGGTCAGATATTCAATGACGCCAAGATTGATGGCTTCCTGGGCAAATGTAAATTTGTCATAAGCTGACATGATGATAAACTGACATTTTTTATTAAAGGTGCGAATCTCCCGAATGGCATCGATACCTTTGATCCCCGGCATCTGTATATCCATAAAGGAAATGTCCGGTACGAATTCCTGAGCAATCTCAATAGCCTGCCGTCCGGTCTTGGCTGTCCGGATCTCGCAGGATTCACCAAAGTTCTTATTGATAATGAATTTCAGGGAATCCAGAACAATTCCCTCATCATCCACCAGTAATACTTTATACATATTGTTCCTCCTCCACAGGGATACGGATTGTGACAAGCGTACCCATGTTTTCTCCTTTACTGTCTATGGAGAAAAGATTCTCTTTATTATAATACAAATTCAGACGTTTTTGCACATTTCCCAGACCGACACCATTGGAATTCTTGTCTGAGGAAGTGTGTGCAGTCTTTCCACTGCGGATATCCTGCAGGCGTTCGCTGGAGATGCCGATACCGTTATCCCGTACATGAATCAGGATCTCAGAGCCTTCTCGATGGACTTCCAGGCGGATCTTTCCTTCCCGGGAAATATTGCGGATACCATAGCTGATGGCATTTTCCACAGCCGGCTGAATAATCATGCAGGGAACCCGGACTCCGGTGATATCGCAGTCGATGGATTTTTCATAATGAATGTCACCGGAAAAACGGACATTCATGATAGATACATAGTTATCCACCAGTTCAATTTCTTCCTGAAGATCTACATCGGTATTCAGAGACTTCATGCTGTAACGAAAAAAATCAGCCATATTCTGAATAAAAGAATAAGTTTTTTCCGCATCTTCCATCATGGCCATCTGTGCACCGGCGTTCAGGGAGTTAAACAGAAAATGTGGATTGATCTGAGCCTGATAATACCGCAGTTGTGCTTCTTTCAGATGGGTTTCCATGAGAAGCTCACGCTCCTGGGCCTCTTTTTCGGCCTTTATACTGCTCTTTACTTTTTCAATGTATTCCTGAATGCTGATGACCATCTTGCTGAATGCCAGGGTCACAACACCCAGCTCATCGTCTGAGACGACAGGCGGAAGCTCCACATCAAAGTTGCCGGCGGCTACCTGATTGGAAGCGGAAGCCAGCAGCAGAAGTGGGCGGGTGATCTGATTGACCATAATGATGATCAGAAAAATATTGAACAGTGCCATGGCAATGGTGACCAGGGTATTCATCCGTTCAATCAGCCGCAGTGAGACTTCCAGGGACTGATAGTTCCTGGAGTTGGCCAGGAACTGCTGGTTATTCAGGCTGTAGATATAAGCTGTCAGAAAATGGTAATAATCTGTTGCCTCATTGTAAGCGGTGCGGTATTTGCCAGTGTTGCGTGCACGCTTGGCTTCAATAGCTTCATCTGCAATAGCCAGATAACTCTGAGAAATATTGTAGATATTCTTTTCCATGGAACCAGCAGTGGAATCTGTGACCTGATGGTTCAGATCAGAGAGCAGATTGCGGTACTGCTGTTCATAGTAATAATAGTTGTTCAGTGAGTCGGTACTTTTGACTTCCAGGTATTCCAGAATGTTGTTATGCAGGCTGTCCAGAGTCTCGGTCATGATGTTCAGATTATTGTTGCTGGTGTAGATGGTATTGATCTGCTCCAGTGACCGGTTGATGTTGGTGTTCAGATACAGTGACATAGCCAGAGAAAGCATGGATGTCAGCAGGAAAATGAAAATCAGCCGCAGAGGAAAAGGCAAGTGGGAAAATGGACTGGTTCGTTTTCTCTTCACAAGTTACGCCCCCTTTCCTGTTTCTGATTCGGTTTCTGTCTGAAGGGTATTGAGCTGCCGGATGGCATCGGACTGCTCCAGAGTATGGACATCCACCTGAGAGTAATCGCTGGTATGGCCATATTCCAGATATTCAGCCAGATTGTCTACAGCACGTTTCCCCATCTGGGCGGCATCAATGACAATATTGGCACTGATGACACCACTGGAGAGATATTCCAGAACAGAGTCATTCTGGTAGGAACCGATAATTATAAAATCACCTACATAGTTCATATCTACAGCAATCTGGCTGACAGACTGGGTCTGTTGCAGGGTAGTACAGATGACAATATCTGTTTTGTCATGATTGTTTTTTAAAAATTCCCGGATGGATTCCTCCACCTCAAAAGTATTGGAGTTGTTCAGTTTCATGGTATCAAGCTTCATATCGCTGCGCTGTTCTTCCAGAGCCTTGCCGATACCGGAGATCAGCAGTCTGCTTTCTGTGTCCTGCTCCTGGGAATCCAGTATGACCATGACATTGGAATCGGTATCATTGGCATATTTTAAAGCCAGAGATCCGTAGTCATAACCAATCGTGACATTATTGATACCGGTATAGCTGTAGCGGTCGCTGTTTATATTGTCACGGTAAATGGTGCTGACGGCAATGCCTGCCTCCACAGCCTTGTTCATGAGCTGAGTTGTGGAATACTCACCGTTGGCTTCTATCATGATAGCATCTACGTTGGCTGCAATAGCCATCTTCAGCAGATCATTGGTAGTATAGGAAAGATCCAGGCTTTTCCCGAAGTCTTCGACATAGATACCGTATGGAATGCCTTCTTCCCGGGCAGATTCAAAAGCAGTGTCCCAGAAAGCAGTCACGGAACTGGTAATAAATGCACAGTGGTACTGATAATCGGTGTCTTCCTGATTCTGTGTATACTGCTTCTGAAGAGCGGAAATGATAACATATTCCCGTGCAATATACAGAATCAGGCAGATCAGAGAGATCAGCACCAGACCGGCGATGATAGTCAGATAATTGAATTTTTTCTTTTTTTCCATGATAAAATAAGGTCCCTTTTTAAATGGTTTGTATCTTTTTGTCAGATCTGATTCGGATAGAGGAACTGGTGTTGAATCAGATAAATGCCGCCCAGAAGGATGGCAGAATCCTGCAGCGTGGATGGAACCAGATGACAGTATTGTTTCATTGTGTTGTGCAGTGCATCGGTGATGTCTTCACACAGAGTGGGACGGCAGCGGTGCAGCACACTGTTCAGAATAATAATATCAGGATTGAAGGTATTCAGCAAATTATTAATACCGATAGACATATAAGTAATAAAGTTGTTTACCAGACATCTGGCATCCGGGTCACCCTGGCGGTAAAGATCTTCGAAAAGATCTGCGTGGATCGGCATCTGTTTGATCTCGGACAGTTCGGCGAACAGGGCACGTTCGGATGCATACTGCTCCAGGCAGCCGTGGTTGCCGCAGGGACATGGCCGGCCGCCGATCTGGATAATGGAATGACCGAATTCTCCGGCGTAGCCATTTTTTCCTTTTACCAGCTGGTTTTTCATAATAATGCCTACACCGATACCGGAATGAACGCTGATATACAGCATCTCATTGGTCTGATGACAGAAAGACCATTCGCCCAGAACAGAAAGGTTGGCTTCGTTTTCCATCAGGACCGGGACCTGAAAGGCTTCTGCCAGAGGTGTGACAAGATCCAGATCTTCATAGGAAGAATAAGGAAGGAAAATGATCCGGTTGTGATGTACTACGCCGTGAATGCCAAGAGCGATCCCCAGAAGACCATAACGGCTCTTCGGAAGAGTGTTCACTGCAGCCTGAATATAAGTAATCAGGGTCGGAATCAGATCCGCAGAATCTTCAGGAAACTCGTGCTGATAAATATGGCAGTTGCTTCCCAGGAGACTTGCCGTCATCAGAGTAATGGTTTCCGTGGCAAGATCCAGGGAAATAATGTATCCGCAGGTCTCATCCATCTTCAGTAAGATGGGTTTTCGTCCTTTTTTCGTATCGTCATTGCCGACTTCCAGGATCAGTCCACGATCCAGAAGAATCTGGACAATCGCAGAAACCGTAGCTTTTGTCAGACCAAGATGACTGGCGATCGCAGCTCTGGAAATAGTACCATGCTCCATAATGGTGCGAATGACAGATTGTGTATTAATATCTCGAATAAGTTCCGGGTTACCGGTTAAGATTGTTTTAGCCATAATTGTGAAAATCCTCTTGCAAATTTGTCTGAATAGAGTTATTATTACTATAACACAATTAGTTTAGAAAGTAAACTAATGTAAAAGATTACTGGTTATCCAGTAATGAAAAAGAAAGGGGATAGAACCATGCAGATCAAAAGCATTACCGATGAGGCATTTAAAAAGTACGGCAGAGTACTTAAGATAGAAGTACCGGATCTGTTAGAACGTCTGGCTAAGACACCTGTGACAGATGGTGTAGAGTATGTAGCATCTGCTCCGGAACTGGAAGCCTGTTCAGAGCGTGAAGCGATTCAGAACAGCATTTACGGCGGTATGCCGATCCAGATCGGATATTGTAACGGAACGAATCATACCCTGAATGCAGTGGAATATCATCGCGACTCTGAGATTGATATTGCCCTTGATGGAGCCATCTTACTGATCGGATCCGAAGCAGACGTTGAAGACGATTTTACATATGATACAGCAAAGATGGAAGCTTTTGCAGCACCGGCAGGTGCAGTGGTAGAGCTGTATGCCACCACACTTCATTATGCACCGATCAACGCAGAAGGAAAAGAGAACTTCCGCGTAGTAATCATCCTTCCGGAAGGAACCAATACAGAGCCACCTGTACTTTCAGGAGTATTCCCGGAAGATAAGCTGATGACAGCAAAGAATAAATGGCTGATCGCCCATGCAGAGTCCAATGAAGGAAAAGGCGGAGCATTTGTAGGATTAAAGGGAGAAAACATAACCATAAAATAATGATTATTTAAAATCAGGAGGAGCAATATCATGAACAATTTACCAGAAGTAAAAATTGGAATCGTAGCAGTCAGCCGTGACTGTTTCCCGGAATCTCTGTCCGTTAACAGAAGAAAAGCACTTGTAGAAGCTTACACAAAGAAATATGATGCAAAGAACATCTACGAATGTCCGGTCTGTATCGTAGAGAGCGAGATCCATATGGTTCAGGCTCTGGAAGATATCAAGGCAGCTGGATGTAACGCACTGGTTGTTTACCTTGGAAACTTCGGTCCGGAAATCTCCGAATCTCTGCTGGCTAAATATTTTGAAGGCCCTAAGATGATCATCGCAGCAGAAGAAGAATCACAGAATGACCTGGTTCAGGGACGTGGTGATGCTTACTGTGGTATGCTGAATGCAAGCTACAACCTGCAGCTGAGAAACGTTGGTGGATACTATATCCCAGAATATCCTGTAGGAGATGCAGATGACTGTGCAGATATGATCCATGACTTCCTGCCAATCGCACGTGCATATGTGGCAGTAAAAGACCTGAAGATCATTAGCTTTGGCCCTCGTCCAAATAACTTCCTGGCATGTAATGCACCAATCAAACAGCTTTACAACCTGGGTATCGAGATCGAAGAGAACTCTGAACTGGATCTGTTCGAAGCATTCAAGAACCATGCAGGTGACCCACGTATCGAAGAAGTAGCAGCAGATATGGCAAAAGAACTTGGCGATGGCAACTGCAAACCAGAAGTACTTCCTAAGCTGGCCCAGTACGAGATCACTCTTCTTGACTGGATCGAAGCCCACAGAGGATACAAGAAATACGTTACACTTACTACAAAATGCTGGCCTGCATTCCAGACACAGTTCGGATTCGTTCCATGCTATGTAAACAGCCGTCTGACAGGACGCGGAATCCCTGTATCCTGTGAAGTAGATATCTACGGAACACTTTCTGAATTCATCGGACAGGCAGTCAGCGATGATATCGTAACTCTGCTGGATATCAACAACTCTGTACCAAAGGATATGTACAAAGAGTCTATCGAAGGAAAATACAACTATACACACAAAGATACTTTCATGGGATTCCACTGTGGAAATACCTGCTCACTGAAGCTGACAAAAGGTACTATGAAATATCAGATGATCATGGCAAGAAATCTGCCGGAAGAAGTTACACAGGGAACCCTGGAAGGCGATATTGTACCTGGAGAAATCACATTCTATCGTATTCAGAGTACAGCTGATAACAAGCTGCGTGCTTACATCGCAGAAGGTGAAATCCTTCCTGTAGCAACCAAATCCTTTGGTGGTATCGGTGTATTCGCTATTCCGGAAATGGGAAGATTCTATCGTCACGTACTGATCGAAAAAGGATTCCCACATCACGGAGCAGTAGCATTCGGACATCACGGAAAAGCTCTGTTCGAAGTATTCAAGATTCTTGGCCTGGATGTAGATGAAATCGGATACAACCAGCCGGCAGGCGTACTTTATCCAACAGAGAATCCATGGGGTTAAGAAGTAAATGATAATAGCTAACTATTAACAATGAGCCGCCTGCGGCATATATCAGCAGGCGGCTCTATTAAAATGAAAAGTTAAAGGAGAAAAATGATATGCTTTACATTGGTGTAGATTTAGGTACTTCTGCCGTAAAATTATTATTAATGAATGCAGAAGGTAAAATCGAAAGCGTAGTTTCAAAGGAATATCCATTGTATTTCCCTCATCCGGGCTGGTCGGAACAGAAACCGGAAGACTGGTGGAATGCAGTAGTAGAAGGCTTAAAGGAATTGACAGCAAGCTGTGACAAGAGTCAGATTGCAGGTATCAGCTTTGGCGGTCAGATGCATGGTATGGTAGCGCTGGATGAGAATGATGAAGTGATTCGTCCGGCGATTCTGTGGAATGATGGACGTACCCAGAAACAGACCGATTATCTGAACAATGTAATCGGAAAAGAAACATTATCCAAATATACTGCTAATATTGCATTTGCAGGCTTTACTGCTCCGAAGATTCTCTGGATGAAGGAAGAGGAGCCGGAAAACTTTGCAAGAACGAAAATGATCATGCTGCCAAAAGACTACATCGCATTTAAGCTGTCTGGCGTATACAGCACAGATGTGTCAGATGCATCCGGTATGCTGATTTTTGATGTGAAGAATAAATGCTGGTCAAAAGAGATGCTGGATATCTGCGGTATCACAGAAGAACAGGTACCGAAGATCTTCGAAAGCTATGAGACAGTAGGAACAATCCTGCCAGAAGTAGCAAAAGAACTGGGATTCCCTGAGACAGTGAAGATCGTAGCAGGTGCAGGCGACAATGCGGCGGCAGCAGTAGGAACTGGAACAGTTGGTGACGGAAGATGTAACATTTCTCTGGGAACCAGCGGAACCATCTTCATCTCCAGCAAGACATTTGGAGTAGACGAGCACAACGCATTACATTCCTTTGCACACGCAGATGGATACTATCACCTGATGGGATGCATGCTTTCCGCAGCTTCCTGCAATAAGTGGTGGATGGATGAGATCATTGGAACCAAGGACTATGCAGCAGAGCAGGCGAAGATTGAGAAACTTGGTGAAAACCATGTATTCTTCCTGCCATATCTGATGGGTGAACGTTCTCCTCACAACAATCCAAATGCAAGAGGAACTTTCATTGGCATGACCATGGACACCACAAGAGCAGATATGACACAGGCTGTTCTGGAAGGTGTGGCATTTGCCATCCGTGATTCTTTTGAAGTAGCCAAATCCCTTGGCATCAAGATCGAGAGAACCAAGATCTGCGGAGGCGGCGCAAAGAGCCCACTGTGGAAGAAGATCATCGCTAACGTACTGGGAATCAAGGTAGATGTGATCGAAAGTGAAGAAGGACCTGGATACGGCGGAGCCATGCTGGCAGCTGTGGCATGCGGAGAATTCGCATCTGTGGAAGAAGCAGCAGAGAAGCTGGTAAAAGTAATCGATACGATTGAACCAGATCCGGAACTGGTAGAAAAATATAACGACAGATACGCAAAATTTGCGAAAATTTATCCGACAGTAAAAGAACTGTTTGATGAAGTGACAATCTAATATGCATCAGAACCCCGGTAGCCAGAGTCTATCGGGGTTTTCACTAGATTCTGCATATCTGTGTACGGACAGAACCTGACTTCCTGGCAGCTAACAGCGAAATTCATTAGACATTGCATTTATAATATTTGTAAAATTAAGAACAGGGGGCGAAAACTATGAATAGAAAAATACGTTGGGGACTTTTAGGTGCCGGCAAGATCCTGGATCGCTGGATGAAGGGGGCACGCCAGATTGATGATATGGAAATTGTGGCGGTAGCATCCAGAACAAGAGAGAATGCAGCAAAGATGGCAGAGAAATTTCAGATACCAGAAGTGCTGACATATGAAGAGATGCTGGTGAGAAAGGACATTGATATTGTCTATATTCCGGTGCCGCATACCGCACATATGGAGCTGGCAATGAAAGCCATGGAGGCAGGAAAGTCGGTGCTGGTAGAGAAACCGGCCGGGATCAATGCACAGCAGTGGGAGAAGATGACGGAGTGTGCGAAGAAGAATCAGGTATTTCTGATGGAAGCAGTATGGACCAGATTCTTCCCAATAATGAAAGAGATTGAGGCGCATCTGAAGGATATCGGAGATGTGCGAGTAGTAAGTACCAACTTCTCTTTCCGCAATGATGAGATGGATTCCAGACTGATGGATCTCAGCCGTGCTGGAGGAAGCCTTCTGGATGTGGGAGTGTATGATCTTCATTTTACAAAAATGATTTTGAAGAAAGAACCGGTACTTTTAAGTGGTGTGGCATCTATGGATACAGATGAACATCATCTTCAGGTGGACGAGCAGGCAGCCTGGATTGCTCAGTATGATAAAGGCGAGCTGGGGCTGATGTGCAGTGCCGTACGTACGGATATGATTGATACTGCATATATTTATGGAACAAAAGGTCATATGGTTATTCCACAGTTCTGGAAACCATGGCAGCTGCAGCTGACAGTGGGGGATAAGACGGAAGTGATTGAAAAACCAGTACCACAGAAGATAGCAGGAATGGAAGAAGAAGGATATCAGTTTGAGATTGCACATGTAAATCAGTGTATCCGGGATGGTGTCAAAGAATCCCCGGTTATGACATGGGAAGAAACCGCATCTATATTAAAGCAGTGTGATAGGTTAAGAAAGCAGTGGAACCTGAAGTATCCACAAGAATAATAAAAAGTAAGCCCGATCGATTCTTTTTTCTCTCGACCGGGCTTTTAATGAATTTCCAGCAATTTCATTGTCTACACCTGCTACTTTCTCAGATTGCGATTCTTAAATTAAGTTTTTGTTGGACCGTACCTCCAATTCTTAGATTTTGATTTTGTCCGTTATGGATCTCGACCTTTCATATGAAATTATCTCCTTCATTTACATTCAATGATCTGCTCTTCTGTTCATTGTTCCATCTATGTAAACTCTTTTAAGAGATTTTTTCTTTGGGTTAAGATTTAGGATGCCATTGGACTGTACCTCTTTCTTAGATTTTGGTTTGATGGAAAATCTTCTTATGCCATCGGACCGCCCTCCTGAGATCTAAAGAATTCAGATTTTCGACTAACTGTTTGTTATTATTTTGTTGGAATAAATTTCCTTTGCTTGTGTTAGTTCTGTTTTCTTTTGATATGTTTACTTTACCATGTAACTCTATAATTGTCAATCTCTTTTTTAATATTATATAAATATTCAGAATATTCTGCCGATTAACCAAACAGAGAAGTAGCGAGGCGGAAGGAATTATAACTTACCCGCAATTCCTTCTGCAATTTTTTGCGGCAGCCGTATTCTGGTAATCAGAAAGATCTCAAAGATTACGAAGAAATGTGCCAGGAACATACTGACTACCACACCATTGGAGGCCAGCAGATATCCACTTTTGAACCCGTACAGTGCCAGAAGTGCAGTGGATAACAGTACCAGCAGCAGGATCGGCAACTGATCGATCAGTTCTTTCATAGACTGGCAGAAGTCCCGGAAAGAGGCATCGAAGTATACAAACCGGCCGATGACCATAGTGATAAAATAAATCAGGATCGCATCATAGTTGTCATCGAGATAAATAAATTTGATATATGCGAAGATAATCAGCATATACAGCATACCGGCCATACGCAGGGTACTTTTTTCTTCTTTTTCAATAATGCGAAGCGGAATAAAAAAATGATCCACGATACTGATCAGGATGATACTGACAATGATAAAGGCCAGCAAAATAAAGTCACGGTAATGTTCCCAGAAAGCCCAGGTTCTTGTTGATACACTGAAATAATCAAAGTCAATCAGAAAGAAAATGCCAGTAAAAAGCAGAGTAGAGGTAGCAGAAAGCATCAGCTCATAGTAGCGCTCTGTATAACGGTTGAACAAATCTGTCATGGCAAAGGCACGGTCTGATTTGCGGTAACAGAAGGCCTTTTTTCTGGCAGCAGCCAGCAGAATTGTATGAATCAGAATCACTACTGCCAGGGAAATCAGTAAAAAGAACAGGAGTCCGGGCAGGGATAGATAGTGTCGGATATAATCAGGCAGTAACATAAAAATCACCTCGAAATCATTTATTTTGAAACTGTAACCAAGATTACTACAAAATAATCCAGTCTGGCAATGCTTTTTCAAAAAAATAAGAAAATCCTAATGATATGGATACTATCAGGACGAAATCATCTTATTTTCCAATACATTATGATATTTGTGTGATTTCCATATAAGAACTCATCTGGACTAGCACAATTTTAGTGACAATATTGTGCTAGTTCTTTCTGTCGAAAAAAGAATTGTCAAGAATTTAAAGAAACTGACAAGTTAGTCCAGAAGCATCTGTGATATATTTAGATCATCAAAAAACGGATGGCAACTGTGAAGAACAGTTACCGAATTTCTAAATCGGGAGGATTGGAAAAATGAAAAAGAGATTAGTTGTTTTAACTGCTATGCTCGCTGTAGCTGCTATGGGAACAATGGCAAATGCAGAAGGCGAAAAGATCGGTGTTGCAATGCCTACACAGGATCTCCAGAGATGGAATCAGGATGGTTCTAACATGAAAGCAGAGCTGGAAGCAAAAGGTTACGAAGTAGACCTTCAGTATGCTGGAAATGATTCCGCTACTCAGGCTTCTCAGATTGAAAATATGATCGCTAACGGAGACCAGCTCCTTGTAGTTGCTTCTATCGATGGTGATTCTCTTGGAACAGTTCTTGCACAGGCAAAAGAAGCTAACATTCCTGTTATCTCTTATGACCGTCTGATCATGAACACAGATGCAATTTCCTACTATGCAACATTTGATAACTACTTAGTAGGTAAAACACAGGGTGAATTCCTGGTAGACGCTCTGGATCTGGAAAACGCTGATGGCCCATTCAATCTGGAAATCGTTACCGGTGACCCAGGTGACAACAATGTAAACTTCTTCTACGGCGGTGCTATGGATGTTCTTCAGCCATACATCGATGAAGGAAAACTGGTAGTTCCATCCGGACAGATTGCAAAAGAAGAAGTTGCAACAGCTAACTGGGCAACAGATGCTGCACAGTCCAGATTCGAAAACATCCTGTCTTCTAACTACGCAGACGGAACAAACCTGGATGCAGTACTTGCTTCTAACGACTCTACAGCACTTGGTGTAGAAAACGCTCTGGCAGCTAACTACACAGGTGAATACCCAATCATCACCGGTCAGGACTGCGATATCGCTAACGTAGCAAACATCGTAGCAGGCAAACAGGCTATGTCCGTATTCAAAGATACACGTGCACTTGCTTCACAGGTAGTTGAAATGGTAGATGCTATCATCTCCGGCGAAGAAGTTCCTGTAAACGATACAGAAACATATGACAACGGAACAGGTATCATCCCATCTTACCTTTGCGAACCGGTTGCTGTAACTCAGGACAACTACAAAGAAATGCTGATCGATTCCGGATACTATACAGAGGATCAGATTCAGTAAGAGAGACTCAGCAGACTGCTGAAGGATCAGAAAATCAATACAGGCGGGTAAGCAGCCCGCCTGTTTCATTCTGAAAGAGGTATTTTTGAAATTAGGAGGGAACAAATTTTGGCTAAGATACTGTTGGAAATGAAAAATATCACCAAAACTTTCCCCGGTGTAAAGGCTCTCGATAACGTAAACCTTAAGGTGGAAGAGGGCGAGATCCATGCTCTGGTAGGAGAAAATGGAGCTGGAAAATCAACATTGATGAATGTACTCTCCGGTGTGTATCCGTATGGATCCTACGAAGGAGATATTATTTATAACGGGGAAATATGTAAATTCCATGATATTAAACAAAGTGAAGCAAAAGGAATTGTAATTATTCACCAGGAGCTGGCACTTGTGCCATATATGTCCATCGGTGAGAACATGTTCCTCGGAAATGAACGCGGAAAGAAAGCTGCCATTGACTGGGATGAGACTTACGGTCAGGCAGAAAAATATATGAGAGAGGTCGGATTATCCGAGTCCTCCAGAACACTGATTAAAGATATCGGTACCGGTAAGCAGCAGCTGGTAGAGATCGCAAAGGCGCTGGCAAAGAATGCAAAACTGCTGATTCTGGATGAACCGACATCTTCACTGAATGAATCAGATTCCAAGGCATTGCTGGATCTGCTTCTGAAATTCAAAAAAGACGGAATGACCTGTATCATTATCTCTCATAAGCTGAATGAGGTATCTTATGTAGCAGATAAGATCACAGTTATCCGAGATGGTTCTACCATTGAGACATTGACAAAGGGCGTGGATGATTTTTCCGAAGACCGTATCATCAAAGGTATGGTTGGCCGTGAGATTGCAGACCGTTTCCCGAAGCGTCACGGAGTCAAGATCGGTGATGTCAGCATGGAAGTAAAGAACTGGACGGTATATCATCCGATTTATACAGAACGAAAAGTAGTGGATAACGTATCTATTAAGATACATAAAGGCGAAGTAGTCGGTATTTCCGGACTGATGGGTGCCGGACGTACAGAGCTGGCAAAGAGTGTATTTGGACGTAGTTATGGAACCAATATCAGCGGTACTCTGCTTCTGGATGGAAAGGAAGTACATCTTAAGTCTTCCAGAGATGCCATTGCACACAAACTGGCGTATGTAACAGAAGACCGTAAGGGCGATGGCCTGATCCTGAGTAATCCAATCAGAACCAATACCTCTCTTGCAAATATGGCAGGAGTCAGCAACGGCATCGTAATCGATAAAGATAAAGAATATGCCGTAGCAGTAGAATATAAAGAAAAACTGAAAACGAAATGTCCGACTGTAGAGCAGAATGTTGGTAACTTAAGTGGTGGTAACCAGCAGAAAGTGCTTCTGGCAAAATGGATGTTTGCAGATCCGGATGTACTGATTCTGGATGAGCCTACCCGTGGTATTGATGTAGGTGCAAAGTATGAGATTTACTGTATTATCAATGACCTGGTTGCAGCAGGAAAATCCGTTATCATGATTTCCTCAGAGCTTCCGGAAGTTCTTGGTATGTCAGACCGAATCTATGTCATGAACGAAGGACGAATCGTTGGTGAGTTATCGCAGGAAGAAGCATCTCAGGAAAAGATCATGTCCTGCATTCTGAGTTCTAGTAAAGGAGAGTAAACGATGGATAAGGCAAAGTTAAGAGAAGGAATACAAAAATATTCAATGATCATCGTGTTAGTTTTAGTAACACTGTTTTTTACCTGGGGTACACAGGGTAAGATCCTGTTTCCTCAGAACATTACCAACCTGATTTCACAGAACGCTTATGTATATGTACTGGCAACTGGTATGCTGCTCTGTATCTTAACAGGAGGTAACATCGATCTTTCTGTTGGATCTGTTGTATGTTTCGTAGGTGCTGTAGGTGGTGTATTCATGGAAAAAATGGGTATGCCAATGCCAATCGCAGTCATTCTGATGTTATTACTTGGTGCAGTGATCGGTGCATGGCAGGCTGTATGGATTGCATACGTACATGTACCTCCATTCATCACCACACTGTCAGGTATGTTCGTATTCCGTGGTTTATCAAACGTAGTTCTGGGTGGTCAGACACTTCCAATCAAGAATCAGGCATTCGTTGTTCTGTTTGGTGGTGGTGCCAACTGCTACGTACCGGATATCCTGGGAGGCGGTGAAGGAATGAACCGTCTGGCTATGGTAGTTGGTATCGTTGCATGTGTAATCTTCGTTGTTGTAACGATGAAGGGTTACCTGAACCGTAAGAAAAAAGGCTATGAAACGGGTAATGTTGCTGCAATGTATATTAAAATGATCCTGATCTGTGCAGTCATCCTGTTTGTTACTTATAAACTTGCAAAATATAAAGGTATCCCGACTTCTCTGGTATGGGTTCTGATCGTGGTACTGATCTATGGTTATATTACAAGTAAGACAACTGTTGGACGTTACTTCTATGCAGTAGGTGGTAACGAAAAAGCAACCAAGCTTTCCGGTATCAATACAGAGAGAGTTTACTTCCTGGCATATACCAATATGGGTCTTCTGTCTGCTCTGGCAGGTATGCTGACCATCGCACGTCTGACCAGTGCACAGCCTACTTATGGACAGAACTATGAAATGGATGCCATCGGATCCTGCTTCATCGGTGGAGCATCTGCTTATGGTGGAACCGGTACAGTACCTGGAGTTATCATCGGTGCAACTCTGATGGGTATCATCAACCAGGGTATGTCTATCATGGGAACTGACCAGAACATGCAGAAAGTAGTAAAAGGTCTGGTACTTCTGGCAGCCGTAATCTTTGACGTAGTTTCCAAGAAGAGAAGCGAATAATAACAAAATCCAAAGTTTCCAAAAATGTTCTGCTGTTGAAAAACAGTGGAACATTTTTGGCGTTACAAAGAAAAATGTTGCGAAAAATGTCATTTTCCGTGAAAAAGAATTACCGGGAATGTATCTTGTATGAAAAAAGATTTTGTAGTATGATTACACATATAAATGTTTGAACGTCAGGCAGGCGGAGGGTGTGTAGATGAAAAACTGGAACGGTATCGGTGTGTCAGATGGACTGGTAGTCGGACGGGCAGTTCGAATGCAGAAAGTTCAGACAAAGAAACTGACATCGTTGGAGCAGGTGAAGGAGTCCTGTATCAAAAGAACTGCGGAACTATACGAAAGTACAAAAGAAAAAATGGGAGAGGCTCAGGCAGAGGTGTTTACGGCATATCAGATGCTACTGCTGGATCCCAAGCTGTATAAAGGCGTAAATCAGCGTCTGGAACAGGGCAGGGAGCTGGAACAGGCCATTGAGGAAGGATTTGAAGATCTGGCACAGGTATTTGACGGAATGACGAATGAATATATGCGTCAGAGAGCAGAAGATATCCGGGGACTAAAGAAGATGCATCTGGATATGTTGAATGGTAAAAAAACGACTTTTCAGGATGTAGGAGAACGGAATTATATTCTGGTGGCAGAGGAAGTGACGGCCATTGATTTTGCCATGATTGATGTAGAGCATCTGGGCGGTCTGGTAGTCAGGCAGGGAGGTCGTTTTTCCCATGCTATGATTATGGCAAGATCCTTGAATATTCCGGCCGTGACAGGATTAAAAGAGATCGAAGAGATTCATGACGGGGATGAACTGTTTGTGGATGGAAATACAGGAGAAATAGCGATGATCGAACTGCGGGAGCGGGGACGTATCGCACCGAAGGATCAGCATATTCTGGCTATATGGAAAAAGAAATTCCGGAAGAAAGTGGAACGGGAAGAGGTACTGAAAAATCTGCCGACCGGTAAAAATGTAACGGCAGACGGTACGGAGATTCAACTGAGAGTGAACATCAGCGGTCCGTCAGATTTGAAGAATCTGGATCTTTCTGCTTTGCAGGGGGTGGGACTGTACCGCACGGAATACCTGTTCTTTGAGCGCAAAGAAATGCCGGATATCCGGGAACAACAGGAAGAATATGAGAAAGTATTTGATCTTCTGGATGGGAAAACGCTGATCGTACGTACCCTGGATGTGGGAGGCGATAAACGAGTGCCTTATCTGGAAGCGAACAAAGAGGAAAATCCATTTCTGGGGGTGCGGGGTATCAGACTTACGCTGAAGAAGCCAGAGGTGCTGGAAACTCAGATGGAAGCACTTCTGCGGGCGGCAAAGGGACGACCATTTTCCATGATGTTTCCTATGGTAGATACTGTGGAAGAGGTACAGAAGGCCAGAGAAATCTGGAAACGTGTATGCGGCCGCGTGAAAGCAGATGGCTACGTGGTGCACCCGGATATTCAGTTTGGAATCACAATCGAAACACCGGCAGCGGCTATTTGTGTGGATCAGTTTGTGAATGAGATAGATTTTGTCAGTATCGGTTCCAATGATCTGGCACAGTATCTGATGGCGGCAGACCGGGAAAATGTGGAACTGGACCATCTGCTCAGCCCGTGGCAGCCAGCAGTCATGCGTGTAATACAACATGTGATACAGGTTTGTAATGAATATGGCGTAGAGGTCAGTGTCTGTGGAGAAGCAGGCGGTGAACCGGAATATTTGAAGCATCTGATACGAAATGGACTGCGGATTGTCAGCGTGAGCAGGTCAAGAGTAGATATGACAAGACTGGCGATCTCGGAGACCGTGATAGGATGAACAGAAAAGATAGAGTGAAAGAATAGCATAATTCTTTCACTCTATTTTTAACGCCGCGAATTGGCTAATATGTATATAAAATAAAAATAAAAAAGTCAAAATTTATATATTCTGATAATAATGTTAATGAATCTAAAAAATGTACACTACAAAAGTAATACTAAATTGGGGTAAAATTAAAATACAAATAACAAAAAGCACAAATGGAGGGAAGAAGATGAAGAAAATATTTGCATTATTAGTTGGTTTGGGAATCATTATGGGAAGCAGTGGAGCATCCGCATCAGAGCCGGTTACTTTGCGATATTCATTTTGGGGAAGTACAGCAGAAAAAGATGCTATTTCCGCTTCTTGTAAAGCGTTTACAGAGGAAACAGGGATTAATGTAGAAATCGTTCATATACCAACAGATTATGAAGCAAAATTAAGTGCGATGATTGCAGGTGGCGAGGAACCAGATCTTGCAAATTTAAAAGATTATTTTGCGCTTCCGCTTGCAGAGGAAGGAAAATTATATAATATTCTGGAATTAATTGATGAAGATGAAGATATAAACAGAGAAGATTATGTAGATTTAGCTTATCGTTACTATTCTCCAGAGGAAGCATACGGATTAAATACAGCGGTTGAATTGTTTGCGATGTTTTATAATCCGGATTTATTTGAAGCAGCAGGCGTAGATAATTTACCAGATTCTGTAGATGAAGCACTTACTATGGATGAATTCATTGAAATAGCAAAGAAATTAACACTAGATGAAAATGGCAAAAATGCAGCGGACCCGGAGTTTGATCCTGATAATATAGTTCAATATGGTGTAATGTTTGATTTCGGTGTTCAGCAATATATGGGAGCGGTTTATTCTAATAATGGAACATATATAAATGAAGATGGAACAGAATGGACATTGAATTCACCTGAAGCAGTAGAAGCATTGCAGACAATATCTGATCTCGTAAATGTATATCATGTAGCACCAAATCCATCAGAATTAAAAGCATTGCCATCACTTGCAGTAGCATTACAGACAAATAAAGCAGCAATGGTATGGGCAGGTTCATGGATTGCGCTTGATCTTGGAAATGGTGGTACAAACTTTGATGTAGGAGTTTTACCGGTATTTCAAAAAGGTGTATATGCAACGTGTCCGGCACAGGGAACAGCAGGTATTTTTAAATCTACAGAGCATCCAAAAGAAACATTTGAGTTATGGAAATGGTTAATGAATCCTAAAAACAGTATCGACTTATACTCATCTGGATTATGGATGCCACTTATGAAATCATATTATACAGATGAGGAATTATTAGATACATGGGCAAAAGTGGAACCGGCGCATCCATCAGGATATATTGGAAGTCATGTAGATGTTGTAAATAATGGTTATGTTGCAGAAAATCCATCAGCATATGTAAAAAATTACACAGAAATGAATGCAATAATTACACCGGCATTAGAGAGTGCTTTTTTAGGAAATAAGACAGTACAGGAAGCACTGGATGAAATAGAAGGTGATGTGGATAAACTGTTAGATGGAAGATATGATAAATAGTTTTGAAGGAGGAAGAGAAGTGAAAAAGAGAAAAGACACAATCACAGGGATATTGTTTTCACTTCCGGCTATTTTAGGATTTTTATGTTTTGCCCTTGGACCGATGGTAGTAAGTTTTATTTTGGGATTCACAGACTATTCCATTTCCGGATCCGCTACATTTTGTGGATTAGACAATTACAAAAAAATGTTTACAGGTGGAGATGTGTTTTTCTTTAAGGCTTTATCAGTAACGATCTTTTTTGCATTTTTAAATGTTGCAGTATGTATGATAACAGGATTTTTAATTGCATTGTTATTGAATAGTAAAATGATAAAACGAAAAGCAGCACTCAGAGCTATTTTTTACATACCAACTATTATTCCTTATGTGGCAACCGCAATGATTTTTATGTGGATGATGAGTCCTGACTTCGGCTTATTTAATATTCTTCTGAAACAAATTGGATTGGAAGGAAGTAAATGGATTTATGATGAAAAAACAGTGCTTCCATCGTTACTTTTTATTACGGCATGGACAGCTGGGAATGTAATGGTCGTATTTTTGGCCGGATTACAGGGAGTACCGGGAAACTTGTATGAAGCAGTAGAAATAGATGGCGGAGGATTTATCAGAAAATTTCAGTATGTGACATTGCCGATGATGACGCCAATCATTTTCTTTAATGGACTTATGTTTTTGATTGCAAGTATGCAAGGTTTCATGCCGGCCGCCGTAATTACCCAGGGGGGACCCAATAATGCAACGTTGTTTTATACGTACTATATGTATAAACAGGCGTTTGAATTTTCAAATTTAGGATATGCATCAGCGCTTGGATGGGTACTATTTCTTGTGATTGCCATACTTGCCGCCATAATTTTTAAAACATCGAAATATTGGGTATTTTATTCAGATGAGGGGTGATAGCATGAGAAAAGGGAAAAATCTGTCAAATATCATAATTCATATTGTTGTGATTATTGCGACAGTGGTATGGCTTCTTCCGGTATTCTGGCTGGTTCGCAGTTCTTTTATGGATATGGGTTCTATGTTTCAAAATCCACCAATTTGGATACCGGAAAAATGGCATTTTGAAAATTATAAAAATGCTCTTACCGCTTTACCATTTGTAAAATATTTTTTTAATACAATGAAAATTGTTATATTCAGTGTTTTGGGTATTTTAATTAGCTGTTCTTTGAGTGCATATGGCTTAACAAGAGTGAAATGGAAGTACAGAGATCGTGTATTTACAATATTAATGTCAACTATGATACTTCCATATTTTACTACTTTAATTCCCAATTTCATTATATGGAAGCATTTGAATTTAATTAATACCTATGTTCCGATGATTTTACCAAGTTGGTTTTGCATGGGGCTGTCAAGTGTGTATGGTGGTGGAATGTTTAATATTTTTCTCCTTCGGCAGTTTATGCGCACAATACCAAAAGAATTGGACGAAGCAGCGTTTGTAGATGGAGCCAGTCATTTTAATATTTTTTTGAAAATCATTCTGCCACTGTGTAAGCCATCACTGACATGTGTAGGATTATTCACATTTTTGAATTCATGGAATGATCTGATAAATCCTTTAATTTATTTAAATTCAGATCAGAAATATACAATTCAGTTAGGACTTCGCACATTTATTGGGTATTTTAATGCAGAATGGCATCTAATGATGGCAGCTGCATGCGCAGCAATTATACCAGTATTACTAGTATTTCTGTTTGGCCAAAAATATTTTGTAGAAGGAATAGCAACAACAGGTCTGAAAGGATGACACAATATGGAGAAAAGAAAATTTTTGCTATGGAAAGATGTAAACATTAGTGGTGGGTTGCTTGGAGAAAAACAGAGAGTAAATGAAAAAGTAACAATTCCGTATCTGTTTCAGTCTTATGAAGAAACTGGAAGATTTGATTTTTTGAAAAATGGATGGAATATACATAAGAAATATGAGCCACACCATTTTTGGGATTCAGATATTGCAAAATTGATTGAGGCAGCCGCATATACGCTAATAACAAATCCAAGTAAAGAAACGGAAGAAAGACTGGATAATTTAATTGAAGCCTTTGAAAAAAAGCAACAATCAGATGGATATTTAAATACCTATTTCAGCAATTTTTGTATAGAATACAGGTTTACAGATTTGATGATGATGCATGAATTATATTGTGCAGGGCATCTTATTGAAGCTGCGGTAGCGTATTATGAAGCATCTGGAAAAAGAACGCTTTTGAATATTATATGCCGATATTTGGAATGCATAAATACTCATATTGGAAAAGAAAATGGGAAAATACACGGATATGATGGACATCCGGAAATTGAACTGGCTTTAATGAGATTATATCATGTTACATCTGAAAAAAAATATTATCAGATGGCATCGTATTACATTGAGGAACGTGGTACAAAACCTTATTTTTTCGAAGAAGAAGCTTATGCGGAAAAAATTGATATTACAAAGCCACACAGAGAGATATACGATATAGGAAGTTTTTATGTACAAAATAAAAAAAATACTGACAATATAAATCCTATGATGATTCCAAAGGCCAGACAGGAAAGAGTATATAAATGGTATCTTCCATCAAAAGGTGCATTTGCGCAATTTAGTGCAAATGCGCCGGTGAGAGAACTAAAAGAACCGGCAGGGCATGCGGTCAGAGCAATGTATTTGTATTGTGCAATGGCGGATCTGGCAGAATATGATGAGACGCTTCTGGAAACCTGTAGAAGGCTTTGGAGAGAATTGGTTGACAAACAAATGTACATTACCGGAGGAATAGGACAGTCGCAGGAATGTGAGCGGTTTTCTTATGCCTATGATCTGCCAAATGAAGGAAATTATTGTGAAACTTGTGCTTCTATAGGACTATTTATGTGGGCAAAAAGGATGCTCTGTTTGGAATTAAAGTCTGAATATGCAGATGTTATGGAGAGAGCGCTTTATAATGGAATTATGAGTGGTTGTTCTTCAGATGGTAAAGCTTTTTTCTATGCAAATCATATGGCAATGTATCCAAAGCAATATACAGAAGGTAGTTATGTGATTCAATCAGAAGATCGGATCAGTCCAATTAGAAGAAAAACTTTTTCCATTTCGTGTTGCCCGGCAAATTATGCAAGGTTAATTGCTTCGATAGGAGGATATTTTTATTCGGTAGATGATGACAATTTGTATATTCATTTGTATAATGAAAGTAGTATAGAATATTGTTTTAGTGGTATTAAAACAAAAATTGAGCAAATTACAGATTATCCACGGGAAGAAACCATTACAATTCTGATTAATCCTGAAGAGACTGTAAAATTTGGGATTTATTTGAGAATACCGGGATGGTGCAGGCAATGGAGCTGCTTGGTAAATAATGAAAAGCAAAAATTGAAGTCGAAAAATGGATATATTTGCATACAACGTGAATGGAAGCAGGGAGATAAGATACTGTTGATTACACGAATGGAACCTGTGCTATATGTTGCAAACCCCAAAGTGCGCCAGAATAGCGGAAAAATTGCTGTGATGCGTGGTCCAATTGTGTATTGTATGGAAGAAGCTGATAATTTTACTGAGTTAAGTGATTTCGTCATAAGAAGCAGTGAAAAAATTATGGTGGAATCAACAAAGACATTTGAAGGTTTTCCCGTATTATGTATGAAAGGAAGAAAAACAGATATATCTGAATGGGGAAACAAATTATATCAAGACATTCATGAAAAAAAACAAATAGATGTTATTGGAACAGCCATTCCATACTATATGTGGGCAAATCGTGGATTAGGTGAAATGCTTGTGTGGATAAATGCAGAATAGTTGAGATTGTTTAGATCATGGAGGAAATGATTGTGGGCAGAATAGTAATAGTTGATGATGAAACATACCAGGCGGAATTAATGAGGGACATTTTAAAGATGTATTTTTCAGAACATGAGGTGGTATCTTACAGTGAGGTACATATTGCTATTCGAAATTTGTATGACAAAGGAGCGGATATACTTATTCTAGATATACGGATGCCGGGAATGAATGGATTTGAACTTTTGTCCAGATTATCTTTAGATAAGAATACTAAAATTATTATTATTTCTGCTTACAATGATTTTGAATATGCTCGTTCGGCGCTTCGAAATGGAGTATGTGAGTATTTGCTAAAACCTTTATCCAAAAAGGATATGGATTCATTAGTGTTACTTATTAAAAAGCATATAGAGACTCAGCATATGACAGAAACGAAGAGTCAGGAAAACAACAGAGATATAGTGCTCGAAGAATCTTTGGAAAAATGTTGTGCATATATCAGAGAACATTACGTTGAAGATATTACATTGAGTATGTTGTCTGATTTTATTCATATGAGTCCTGCCTATCTGAGTCATGTGTTTAAAAGCAATGTAGGAATTGGATATAAACAGTATCTTACTAAGATTCGAATGAAAAAAGCGTGTGAAATGCTAAAAAATACAAATAAAAAAGTGTATGAAATAGCAGCGTTGGTTGGTTATGATAATTATGCAAGTTTTAATAAAATATTTCAAAAGGAATTTTGTGTTTCTCCACAGAAATATAGAATGGCAGATAGCAGTAAATTTTGAAATGATTTGGCAGAGAATTTATGAAGAAAAAGTTTTTAAAAAAGGAATTGGTTTTTCAATTCAATATATTTTATATCATGGTAATGCTGGTATTAGTTCCATTGATTACATTATTGTTTTTTTCCCAGGGACGTCGTGTTCTATATAAGGTTATGTCATCAGATATGACAAGTCTTTTGGAAAAATCTGTACAGATTTCCGATGCAAAGTTGCTTGCGGCAAAAGAATATACTTTGGGTTTTTTGGCAGATAATGAAACTAAAAGATTGATCGTTGCTACAACGGAATGTAAAAATGATGTAGAGTATTATTTCATTGATAAAGCATTCAAACAGTTATCTAATAAATATTTTATGGCATCTCCAGACATTTATTCCGTTAATGTTATAGTTGGAAACTATAGTTTAGGTACGGAAAGTGGAAAAAATTTTATTCCTAAAAATAAATTTAAAGATACAGATATTTATAAGAGTGTGAAAAAAAACAGAGACAATATGATTTGGATGCCAACATACCGATTTTATGAAATGTATGATCAAAAAAAGTTCAAAGAATTATATAGTCTTGATTATTACTATATTTTTTCACTTGTGAGAAATTTAGCTGATTTATATGAAGAAACTGATAAACAGACAATAATTGATCCATGTGTCTTAATGTTGAATTTTGTGGATGGATTTTGGGCAGATGTATTTTCTAAGGATATGGGATATGATAATCTTGAGTATATGGTAGCAGATCAGAATGGAACTATTATTACACATAATCATAAAAGTTATATAGCTACTGACTATGCAAAGGGATGGATAGACCAAGTTTCAAATAATGATGTAGGAACGGTTACTATTACAATAGATAATAGAAAAAATCTGATATTTTATAAAAGGTCTGAGGTGACAGGCTGGATATCTATGTACAACATTCCGATGAAAGATATAAACACATTTTATTTTCAGATGTTGTCTCGCTATAGCGTTATCATTCTTTTAGTAGTGTTGATAAGTATTTTTTTCTTTTCTATTGTAATAAAACGTCTTATAGTTGTTCCGGTTGTTTTACTTACAAAAGAAGTCGAAAAACTAAAGGAGCAACCTTATTATCAGATAAAAGAACAGGGGAGTTATGAGATAAGAAATCTGGCAACTACATATAATAATATGCATAGAAGTATGCAGGAACTGATGAAAAAAAATTTTGAAATACAAAAACTTTATCAAGAGACTAAATT
The DNA here is from genome assembly GCF_025567005.1 of Muricoprocola aceti. NCBI lineage: Bacteria > Bacillati > Bacillota > Clostridia > Lachnospirales > Lachnospiraceae > Muricoprocola > Muricoprocola aceti. The sequence continues at coordinate 341,160 of NZ_JAOQKE010000002.1, read as the reverse complement.
GAAAGAGATAAATTTACAATTAAATCCACATTTTATTTACAATATTCTAAATATGCTGAATTTAGAATTAATCAGAGACGGAAAATATGAAAGTTGTAAAATTTTGGATGATGTTACATATATGATGCGTTATGTTTTAGATAATGATAACATTACAGAAGTATTTGAAAAGGATTTGCGCTATACATTGCATTATGTAGATGTTATGAATAGAAGGTATAAGGGATTATATCAGCTGGAACTTGATATAGACCCACAATTGAACAATACTGAGGTACCTAAATTTATGCTACAACCGATTATTGAAAATAGCTATCGTCACGCTTTTATTGAAACGAACAAAAAAATAAATATAATTCGAATTAAGTGTTTTATAAAAGAAGGCAAAAGATATTTTTGTGTGGAAGATAACGGAAAGGGTATAGATGATAAAACTCTTTTGGAGCTTAATGAAGGAGAAAAGGGATCAGTTGGGTTGAACAATACTCGTTGGAGAGTAAGGTATATTTATGGTAGAGATGCAAAATTAGTTGCAGAACATAGTGATGAAAAGACTAAAGAAGGAACTAAAATAACAATTATTCTTCCATAAATAGAATTATAGCCGAAAAATGTTGATAAAAATAGAGTCTATACGTATTCTCGTCGAATCTTGCGATGAGTTTTTTGCCAGAAAAAAGATTTGCTATGTTATAATTTAAGGGAACCGGAGGAATACCGGTAGATTATGCGTAAGCGATGTAAAAACAGAACATGGAGGGAAACAGGGTGGAGGAAGAGAGATATCTGATCTCAGATGCAGCCAAAATTGTAGAGGTGGAGGCGCATGTGCTTCGCTACTGGGAAGAAGAACTGGAACTTCCCATTGGTCGGACAGAACTGGGACATCGATATTACACCCGGGAAAATATTGAGACCTTTCAGAAGGTGAAAGAACTCAAGGAAAAAGGACTTCAGTTAAAAGCAATCCGGACGATTTTGAAGGGACTGGAAAAGTACCAGACACAATTACAGGATGGTGAGTATCATACAGGCAGACCGCAGGAAAGCACCGGCCAGGCGCAGAAATCTGAAAAGGCTGTGGAATCAGCTGAGAAAGCGTGTGATGAATGCGAATCAGTTGATGAGGATGAGGAAAATTCCTCAAAGGAACCAGATCAGCTTCAGCTTCTTCAGGAAAACACAGAGAAATTGAAACATTTTGAAATTCTGGTGGAAGGGATCGTGGATCGGGTAGTGAAGGAAAATAATGAACATCTGGAGAAGCATATTGAGGTGACATTTTCCAGAGAGATGGACTATCTGGTACATATGCAGGAACAGCGAGAAGAAGAACGATATCGCCGTCTGGATGAATCCATCCGGCAGCACCAGAACAGACAGATGGTGGCGGCAACGAAAGAAGGCGGCTGGTTCCAGCGGCTGAGAGGAAAGAAAAAGAAATAAAAAGATCCGGGAAATGTAATTTCCCGGATCGCTTTGTTTTCTTATAATGCGAAATCTGTACCTGTCAGATTATTCTGCAGAGATAGCACCTGTTGGGCATTCTGCTTCGCATGTTCCACATTCCAGACATGCATCTGCATCGATTTCGTATTTTCCATCACCTTCGTGGATAGCTTCAGCTGGACATGCTTCTGCACATGTTCCGCAGCTTACACATTCATCAGAAATAACGTATGCCATAATAAAAATCCTCCTTATATAATGTTTGATTATTTTTTCACAGAAACGGGACGTCTCTGCGCTTTTCTGACTTCATTCTAATACAGAAAGAATATTAATACAAGAGTTTTGATTGTACTTTATTTCAGACTGTAAGATCGGAAGAACTAACAGAAATTGCGATAGGCTACCTTGCGGAATCATGTTATAGTAGAGATAATTTTGAAAGGAAAGAATGTCATATGGAAGAAAAAAGTACTCTGCAGGAGGCACTGGATTTCCTGCGAAGCAGAGAAAAGTGTAATTTGCTGATGGTGATGACCAATATTATTGTATTTGTGATATTAGAATGGATGGGGAGCACGACGGATACGATGTTTATGCTCCATCATGGGGCCATGTATGAACCACTGGTGGTAGAGCGGGGAGAATATTACCGGCTGTTTACCTGTATGTTTCTGCATTTTGGGGTGCAGCATTTGCTCTATAATATGCTGCTCCTGATCTTTGTGGGGGATATGCTGGAAAAAACAGTGGGAAAGATGCGCTATCTGATGATTTATCTGGGCGGTGGCATACTTGGCAATCTTCTGTCTATGGGTGTGGCGATGAAGACAGGATCTTATGCTGTTTCAGTGGGGGCGTCCGGCGCGATCTTTGCAGTAGTTGGTGCGTTAGTTTTTCTGGCTGTGAAGAACCGGAATCGGATCAGCAGGGAGGAGAACAGGCGGCTGATGATCATGGCGGCTCTGTCACTGATCGAAGGCTTCACCCAGACGGGAACGGACAGTATGGCCCATCTGGGAGGCTTCCTTGGGGGGATGGCTCTGTGTCTGTTGCTGACAGCCATATGTGGTAAGCAAAAGACAGATGCCGATCCGATGTCCTAAACGAGAATGCCGTGATTATGCAGGAGAAGAGAACGGCAGGCAGATAATAAATCTGGTGTCAGATGAAGGCTCACTCTGGACTGTAATGGTTCCATGGTGGGCTTTTATTATGCGCTGAACAATGGCAAGTCCCAGACCTGAGCCTTCGCTCTTATAAGAGACAAAAGGTTCAAAGAGATGGGGCAGCTGCTCCCGTGGGATGCCGCAGCCATTGTCGGAAACGGTCAGATACAGAAGGGATCCGTCGGTGGTGGCTTCTAACGTGATGTGGCTGGCATGTGCCTCTGCAGCGTTACGAAGAAGATTATCCAACACCTGCTGCAGCTTGTCCGGATCCAGCTCCATAGAAGGCAGATCAGAAGCGATCAGTGTAGTAAAAGTCATCTTATCTGGATGGTCACCGGTCAGACAATGGAGAAATGCTTCTCCATGAATTCCGTAGGCATGCATCCACTTATTCAGATCCAGAGAAATGGGATGAATCTTCATGCTGTTGTTAAATAGCGACAGATCCCCCAGAAGTGTCTTCAGATGCTGCATTTCTTCTCCTACGGTGTTCCAGTATTCGAAAGTGCCGACCTCCGGATGTGCAGATGAGATCAGCTGCAGATAGCTGTTGATCAGAGTGACCGGATTTCGGATCTCGTGTGAAATGGCAGATAATAACAGTTCATATTTTTCGTTCGTGTGCATAAAAACCTCCTCGGAAAAGCATAGCAAACGGACGGTGACAAAACTTCTACCGCCCCTTAAAAAACCTTATAAAATCAATGTTTTTGACACATATTTCAGTTGACATTCCAAAAGAAATAGTCTTAATATGTTATCAGATAAGAATGCTTACATAAATATATACGCAGGAGGAACAAAAACATGACAGATCACAATTGTATTTTTTGTAAAATTTTAGCAGGGGATATTCCATCTGCTGTGGTATATGAGGATGACGACTTTAAGGTGATTCTGGATGTGGGACCGGCAGCGAAAGGACATATGCTGATCCTTCCGAAGGAACATTATGCAGATATTATGGCGATGCCGGAGGAACTGGTGGCAAAGGCATTTATTCTGGCAAAGAAGATGGCAACGAAGATGGAGTCTGTGCTGGGCTGCGATGGAATCAATGTAGTACAGAACAATCATGAGGCAGCAGGTCAGACAGTATTTCATTTTCACATTCATCTGATCCCAAGAATGAAGCATGATAAGGTGGGCGTAACATGGAAGCCGGGCACACTGACTGATGAAGTGAAGGAAGAAGTGCTGAAGAAGTTCGGACGATAAGGCTCGAACAGACAGGAAAGAGGATAGGCAACAGTAAACAGAAATACTACCAGTTGAGACCGCAAATGGAATCTGCGGTCTCAACTTGAATAAAGAAAGGAAAGTATCTGTGAGGGTATTGAGCAGATACAAGTGAGATTATGAAGGACGAATCATTCCATGTGGTTTTTCAGGCGAATTATCGGCTGATTTTCCATGCGGTGTTGCTTCGTACGAACAATCGTGAGTTGGCGGAGGATATTTGTCAGCAGACATTTCTAAAGTATTTGGAATACCGTGAAGTGGTGAAAACGGGCGCAGAGCGTGGCTGGCTTCTGGCGGTAGCAAAGAACCTGTTGACAGATGATTTCCGAAAAAAGAAACTGCGGTTAATTGATCATACGCAAATAGAAGAAAGTGAAACAGAGTACTGTTATGAGGTAGATATGGCAAAAGAAGTCAGCAGAAAAGATTTCCTGCGACAGATCCTGACAGAACTGGAGGAGAAAAACCAAGACTGGTACGATGCGGTTTATGAGGTCTGTATGTTGAATCTGCCGATGGCAGATGTGGCGGCTCAAAAGAACATTTCGATTGATCTGCTGCGGGCCAGATTATGCAGAGGCAGACAGTTCCTGAAGCAACGTTTTGGTGAAGAATATCAGGAGTTGAAGTAAGAAACAGTACCGGACTTCCGGAGCAAAATGAAAAAGATCGTCTGGAATGACCGGTACTGTGCTGAAAAAGTCTGATTTATGGAAGGAGGGCTCAGGAGCCGGAGACACAGGTCTCGATGAGATTGGTAATGGTCTCGATGGCGTTGCTCAGCTCACTTTTCTCCATAGCCTGTATGTAGGCATCACGATGATCGTAGAGGTCATGGATGGTATCCAGCAGACGCTGAGAAGTCAGATCATCTTCTGTAAGAACTTCACAGAATCCCTGGCTGCGGAAAGATTCTGCATTCAGAATCTGGTCACCTCGGCTGGCATTGGAACCAAGAGGGATCAGAAGAGCCGGTTTGCGAAGCTCCAGCAGTTCACAGATGGCATTGGCACCGGCTCTGGAGACCACGACATCGGCGAGGGCAAAGAGATCTGCCAGTTCTTTTTTAATATATTCGAACTGTACATAACCTGTTGTGCTGTTCAGGGAAGGATCCAGCTTATCCTTGCCGCACAGATGAATGACCTGGAAATCAGGCAGAAGCTGTGGCAGGATCTCGCGAATGGCATGGTTCACATTAGCGGAACCCAGGCTGCCACCGATGATCAGAAGCACCGGCTTGTCGGAAGTGAATCCGCAAAATCTGCGGGCGGCTTCCTTATCACCGCTGCGCAGCTCCTGGCGAATCGGAGAACCGGTCAGTACAGCCTTTCCGGCTGGAAGATACTTCACTGTCTCCGGGAAGTTGCAGCAGATCCTGGTGGCGAACGGTGCGGTTAGCTTGTTGGCCAGACCCGGTGTCATATCAGATTCATGACAGATAACCGGGATGTGTGCACGATGAGCAGCCATCACTACAGGAACAGAGACAAATCCGCCTTTGGAAAAGACGATGTCTGGTTTTAATTTTTTCATTAATTTGCGTGCTTCGGTATATCCTTTGATGACTTTGAAAGGATCGCTGAAGTTTTTCAGATCAAAGTAGCGACGAAGTTTACCAGAAGAAATGCCATAATAGGGGATCTGCATTTCTCCGATTAATTTTTTTTCGATCCCCTCATAAGAACCTATGTACTGAATATCATAACCCAGTTCTTTTAGACGAGGGAGTAAGGCGATATTTGGTGTAACATGGCCGGCAGTTCCACCGCCGGTTAAGATAATTCGTTTCATGACGAACCTCCATATTAGAAGATTTTTAGTAATTGTTCAGAATTCACTATCTTTATCTTATACTACTGGGGGTAAAAGTCAAGAAGGGACTTAAGGATATGAAAGACAGATTGGGAACTTTGGGACAACAGAAGGGACAGTTGTCAGATAAAGAATTTTACAGGCTATTCCTGAAAGGACATGGATGGCCGGCAGATACCGAAGAGGATCATTTTCTGGATGAGATGTTTGACATGGAGCTGGACAGAGATGTAGAACGGGAAGAAGCATTGCTGGCAAAGCATCCTGAGATCACAGGAACAGACGCCTCATCGGATCTGTTTGACCGCATTATGGAAAAAGCGGGAGAAATAGATAACGGCAAGATGGCAGTACGAGCTGACGTAGAAGTGGAAGGTGAGAAAGATACAGACTTCGAAGCGGCTGGCGGTAATACGGAAGAGATACCCGAGAAGACAGAGTCGGCAGAATATCGCCCGGAGGATTTCCTCAGCGAGGAAGATCGCAAGGCTCTGGAAATCGGACGGAAACGTATGCGCAATCAAAAGAAACACAGATGGGCGATACGCTTTGCGGTGAATGCGGCCGTACTGGTCTGCGTGTTCCTGGTGGGAGTCAGCACCGAGGCCAACAGGACGAGGCTGATCAATGTGATCAATACCTGGGTAGGGGATGAGGCACTGGGAAGGCTGAATAATGAGACTGATCGAGAAAATTATAAAGCGGGCGAGTTTGAGGCTATAGCAGATATTGAGGATCAGTTAGGAATAAAACCAGTGAGGTTTATGTATGAATTAAAGGGAATGCAGTTTGAGAAATATGAAATTGACACAAAAGCAAAAATAGCAAGGTTGTTTTATTCTTATAATGATTCAATTATAACAATTCTTATGAGAAAAGACGAAAGAGGAACGGCAAAAGGCAGTATTAAGGACGGTAATATAAAAGAGGTCTTCGATGTGAATACAGATATGGGAACAGTCAAAGTAGCGGAGATAGAGGGTAAATTTAAGGATAAATATATGGCAGAGTTTGTAACGGATAATACGTACTATCATATGTTGGGGGAATTGCCAAGAGAAGAATTTGTAAATCTTATTAAATCAATCTTTTTTTAAAAATTTTAAATAATTTTAGCAAAAACTGTCATGAAAGAAAGCCAGAACCGTATTTATCTATGTAATGTAAAAAGATATGGGGAAGGAGGAAAACACATGACAAAGAAAAGAAACATAGGGATGTTGATTCTGATGGGGATCTTGATGGTATTAAGCCTGTTTACGATTTCCGCATCGGCAGAAGAGGGTGGAATGAAGTTCCAGCCAGGGATGGTTATTGATGGATCGAGACTGACATTAGGAGATAGTGCATTTAGTCCCAACTATGGAATCGCACCACATGGAGACTACCTGGCAGAGGGAGGCTGTTCTATTACCAGGGCAGATAAAGATATTGCCACTATTGATGGCTATACAATTGCCTATCGTGTTTGTGATGAATTATATCTGGGATTATATGTGGATCAGATGCAGGAGGATGGCACCTGGCAGACAGTCTGGTCCAGAGAAAAAAGAGGAAATGATGCCTATAGTTTGTCCTATAGTATCAATATTTTCGTAGAGAAAGGCTACTATTATCGCTGCCGTGCCGGCCATATTGCTCGGTTTGGCACGACTCTGGAAAGTAACGTAAGTATTACCGATGGCATTTATTTTGGCGAAGGCCATGACGAGTAACTCAAATAAAAGTGAGTGTAACTGTTAATCTGTGAAATTACATAGATGTTTGCACACAGGGGCTTTCAAGAGGTGAAGAAAATGCCGACGGTAAATACGAGAAGAGAGACTGCGGATCTGCGAAATGACTGTTTCCCCCATACATTACCTTTCATTTCGCAAGAGCCTCACGAAAGTCCCCTGTTGTGTGAAGAAGAACAACGGGGAGGAAAAATGAGAGCCAAGTATTATCGATATCTGTTCCATAAAGTAACAGAAGGGGTGTGCTACAGCGGAAGTATCCGCAATCAGATGGAGGAGGAACAGGAGGATCTGTGTTTCCTGTATCTGGCAGGAGGCTTTGTCTGTACCGAAAAAGGAGTATCTTATGCATCTGAAGAGAATGAGTATCATCTGCTGATCCTGGGCGACTATGCACCGGCAGCGATTCAGCGGGCCTGCCGGACAGCCCGCAGCTGCCGAGTTGTGGAAGCCATGATCCCGGATGGCAGGGAAGAAGAACAGGTGACGTCCATGCTGCTGCAGGCAGGGGTAGAGCGGGTGCGTGTGGTGCGGGAAGAGGTACGGCTGACCCTTTGCAGAGAATTTCTGCAGATCGTACCGGTCAGAGAAGGAGAAGAATCGACGCTGGCCTTTTATCATGCAGATGCCAAAGGTACACCGGAAACAGAAGAATGTCTGGCCAGCATCAAGCCTGCGATAGAGGGTGGAGAATGCATGGCCAGGGCCGATCATGACAAACTGACCTGTGAGATGCGCTGTCTGCTGTGCAACGATTTCACTTTATGTAAGAGACAGAATCAAAAATGCTGCAGCCAATTCCTGGACGGACATCTGCTGTTCGCTTCAGCAGGAGAAGGAGATGGAAGCGAGAACAGGGGAGCTGTTCTGGAGCTGATTGGTCAGCATCGAAAGAGGCTGCGGATCGTCGGGCTGCCAGATAAGGATTTGTCATCATTTGAGATAGATGAAATAAAAGAGATCGGAGAACGGGGATTTGCCCGCTGGCTGGTAGGAACGGAAAAGACACCGGCCGAGGTGGTAAAGGCCATCACGGTGGGAGATCCACACCGCCGTTTCTTCGCAACCGGAGAGCAGTCGGGACTGTGCATCTCCGGATATTATGTGCCTCGAATGGCGGAGCCGGCAATCCTAAAATCTTTATAAACCGTATAAAAATCACTACCGAATCCACAGAGAATGGGGTATACTTTAAGTAAAGTATATCCCGTTTTTTATGATCCCAAAGAGTGTGAAAGGGATCATATTCCTATAAAAGGAGAACGAGGGAGGAGGGGTCATATGAAGCTTACATTTTTAGGTGCAACCCATGAAGTTACCGGAAGCTGTACGTATCTGGAAGCATGTGGAAAGAAGATTCTCATTGACTGTGGAATGGAGCAGGGCGTAGATACTTTTGTGAATGAAGATCTGCCGATTGCTCCGGGAGAGGTGGATATGGTACTGCTGACGCACGCCCACATCGATCATTCCGGTAAGCTTCCTCTGTTATACAAGAATGGATTCCGGGGACAGATCTTTGCCACGGAAGCTACGGAGAAGCTGTGTGATATCATGCTTCGAGACAGTGCACATATTCAGATGTTTGAGGCAGAATGGCGCAACCGTAAGGGAAAACGAGCTGGTAAAGAGGCTTACGTGCCACTGTATACCGTAGAGGATGCACAGGGCGTGATGAAGTGTTTTGTAGGATGCCGGTATCTGGAGAAGCAGATTATCGCAGACGGCATTACCATCCGTTTTGTGGATGCCGGACATTTGCTGGGCTCGTCCTCGATAGAAGTATGGATCGAAGAAGATGGCATTCAGAAAAAGATCGTATTTTCCGGTGACATTGGCAATGAGAACCAGCCATTGATCCGTGATCCACAGTATCTGAAGGATGCGGACTATGTGGTTATGGAGTCTACTTATGGCAATCGCAGTCATGGACCGAGACCGGACTACATCAGAGATCTGGCGGAAGTTATGCAGAGAACCTTTGACCGGGGCGGTAATGTGGTGATTCCGGCATTTGCAGTGGGGCGTACCCAGGAGATGCTGTATTTTATCCGGAAGATCAAGGAAGATAAGCTGATCCACGGACATGAGAATTTTGAAGTTTATGTGGATAGTCCACTGGCCATCGAAGCTACCAGGATCTTCATGGAGCAGATGGAAGATTTTGATGAAGAGGCACTGGAGCTGGTGAATAAGGGGATTAACCCGATTGGATTCCCGGGCCTGAAGACGGCGATTACCGGAGACGAGTCCAAGCTGATCAATTTTAATGAGAAACCGAAGGTGATCATTTCTGCCAGCGGTATGTGTGATGCCGGCCGTATCAAGCATCATCTGAAGCACAATCTGTGGAGAAAGGAATCCACGATTCTCTTTGTGGGCTATCAGTCCAACGGCACACTGGGACGGGCGCTGGTGGAAGGTGCGAAGCATGTGAAGCTGTTCGGAGAAGAGATCGAGGTACAGGCAGAAATCCATATACTGGCAGGCATCAGTGGTCATGCGGATAAAGATGGTCTGTATCGATGGATTGCTTCTTTTGAGAAGAAGCCGGATAAAGTCTTTGTGAATCATGGAGATGATGATGCATGTGTGGCATTTGCCAGCCGGATTCGTGCAGAACTGGGACTGGATGCAGATGCACCGTATAGTGGAACTATCTATGATCTGGCACAGAACCGTTACATTAAGGCAACAACGGGCATTCTGATTCCGAAGAAGGAATATGCACCGGGCAGCCGGAAGAATACAGTCTATGACAGACTGCTGGCAGCGGGACAGAGGCTGCTGGCTGTGATTCGCCGCAATGAAGGCGGAGCCAATAAAGATCTGGCGAAGTTTGCAGACCAGATCGATGCACTATGTGATAAATGGGAGCGATAATTGAATGAAGAAAAAGGTATTATTTATAGTGAATCCGAAGTCGGGGAAAGGATCGATCCGCAGCAAGCTGCTGGATATCGTAGACATTTTTGTGAAAGCGGAATTTGATCTGACGCTTTATATTTCCCAGTCTGCCGGGGATGCCAGAGCGAAGGCAAAAGAGGTAGAGGGAAGATATGAACTGGTGATCTGCAGCGGGGGCGACGGTACACTGGACGAGGTCATCAGCGGGATGATGGAATGCGAGAAGCGCAGCGCTATCGGCTATATTCCGTGTGGCAGTACGAATGATTTTGCCCATAGTCTGAAGATACCTACCAGCATGACCAAGGCGGCAGAGCACATCGCTGCATGGAAGGAGTTCCCGTGTGATATCGGGCGGTTCAACGATGACTATTTTGTCTATATTGCAGCATTTGGACTGTTTACGGATGTGTCCTATGAGACCAGCCAGGATGTGAAGAATGTGCTGGGACATCTGGCTTATATTCTGGAAGGGATGAAGAAGCTGACGGAGATCAAGTCTTATCCGATGAAGGTGGAATCAGAAGAGATGACGGTGGAGGGAAACTTCCTGTTTGGTATGGTGACAAATTCTACATCGGTTGGCGGCTTCCGGAATATCACCGGCAAGCATGTCCATCTGGATGATGGCGTGTTTGAAGTGACGCTGATCAAGACTCCGCAAAATATTCTGGAACTGAACGAGATCATCCAGGCAGTCATTGCCGGTAAATCAGAGAATAATAAATATTTTTATCAGTTCCGCAGTAAGGCTGTGAAGTTCATATCCGGTGATCCGGTAGCCTGGACGTTGGATGGTGAATTTGGCGGCTATCATGAGGTGGTGGATGTGAAGAATGACAAACAGGCACTGAGTCTGCTGGTATAAGAGGCCAGAGCCTGGCAAGAGAGAAGCAGCGGGCTTCTGTGAAGGATGAATATAAGAGAGACGAGGGAAAGAGAGTGAGTGTGAAAGAAGAAAGAGGGCAGGGCAGGAGAGGATCTTTTCTGTGGATTTTCCTGTTTCTGCTGGTAGTATGCGTATCTGGTGTAACGGGTGAGGCTGCGGGTGCATTGACGATACAGAGCTGTCGGATTGATCCGTCCAATCACGGAAGAGTGGAAGTGACGGCAACGGGAAGCCCCTATGTATCCGGCACAGATGGGAATTATTATCTGGTGGCACTTCTGCCTTATGAGAAGTCGGTGAGTCAGAAAAGTATTCTGGCAGGGACTTTGCCTCAGCAGAGTCTGGTGAAGTATGGCGCAGATCTGAATCTGAACAGTACCGCCAGCCTGTTATACCGGAAGTTTGCCATTGCGGTAAAGCGGAATCACCAGTATCAGATCGTCAGCAATTACCAGTATCTTACCAATCCGGAGGTACTGGCTCCTGTGACAAAGGCGTTTCCAAAGGCCGCATCCAAGAAGGGATTACATATCAAACCAACGATGATCTCAGATGCAGAGGATCTGGGAATCAAGCATGCGGCAGTGAATATCTGCCTGGATACATTTTTACCGACTGGAAGTCAGAAGAATGCTTCTTCCAGTTATTCCTACTATTATCAGGGGAAACAGTACTGGTTCCTGAAGTCGGGCTGCAGCGAAGTGGACAGCCAAACGAAGCAGCTGGCTCAGAGTAATGTGATCGTGTCCGGCATTCTGCTGCTGCGTAACAATTATGGAGGAAAGGTGCTGATTGCGCCGGATGCAAGGGGAGCAGGAAAGAATTATTATGGCTTTAATACCATGAATCAGGAAGGGGTAGAGACCCTGGAAGCGCTGATGCATTTCCTGGGAGACCGCTACATGAACAGTAACGGTAAGTATGGGACGGTAGTAAACTGGATTGTGGGAAATGAAGTTAACAATTACAATGACTACAACTATCTGGGACGGCTGGGATTTCAGGATTATATCGAAGCCTATACCAGAAGCTTCCGGATTGTGGATATGGCACTGCGCAGCGTATACAGCAATGCCAGAGTCTATATTTCCCTGGATCATCTGTGGAATATGCTTCAGCCTCATGGCAAATGTTTCACCTCCAGGTCTACACTGGATGCCTTTGCAGCCTGCCTGCAAAAGGAGGGAGATATCAACTGGAATCTGGCATTTCATCCATATCCTTCTCCGCTGACAGATGCGAACTTCTGGAATGACAATGTCACCAATTCAGACAGTACGAAGCAGGTGACCATGAAGAATCTGAGCTATCTGAGCAATTATATGTCCACTCATTTCCGCAGTGATGTACGGATTATTCTGTCTGAGCAGGGATTTACCTCCAGGACCAATGGCGTGACCAATGAGACGAAGCAGGCAGCTGCCTGGGCGTATGCTTACTATATTACGGAATTCAATGACAAAGTGGATTCCTTTATCATGAACCGCCATGTGGATCATGTGGCAGAGACTTCCCAGGGACTGTATCTTGGGGTATGGACGAACAAGAAAGGCAATCTGGAGTATGCGAATAAGAAAAAGCAGATCTGGAATGTATTTAAGTATATTGATTCCGCCGGATCTCAGGAAGTATCAAAGTTCGCACTGAATGTCATCGGCATCAGCAGCTGGAATTCGGTAATTCCGGGATTTACCTGGAATCGGTTCACCTCCATGGGAGGTTATAGTAATGGAAAGATAAGCAGTATTCACAAAGTAAGCAAGGCAAAATCCATCAGTAACTCTCTGAAGAACGGTTATAATGGCACCGTAAAAAAGAAGGGATCCACCACTACGGTAAAGGTCAGCACATCTGCCAATCCGAATCTGTACAGCGGTGCTGGATGGCGCTTCACCAAGGCGTTGAACTTCAAATCCAGAAAGTATTTTACCTGTAAGCTGAAAGTGGTTGGCATGAGGGAAAAATATGCACATGTACGGATCCGTTTCTTCCATGGTGCATCGGTATATGAGAGCACCATGAAACTGAAGGGCAATACCACGAAGCAGGTGAGTGTGAATCTGTCTAAATGGTCAGGAAGAAAGTCCGTAGATAAGATCCAGATCTGGGTACGACCAAATAAGAAGACACGTTGGAAAAAAGGTGCAAAGATCATGATTTCCAGTATGCGACAGGCTGCAAAGGTCAAATAAGCTGACAGGAAGATTGAAAATTATGCAAAAAATAAATTACAATGTATAAAATTTTCAATTATTGAATCTTTAAAAAGCACTTGCATTTTGAAAAAAAGAGTAGTAAGGTATTGATATCTTGAATGAAATGAGATTTTTAGAGAACGAAGGCGTTCCGCTAACAAGCGGAGCGCCTTTTTTGATGAGGAGGATAATTATGAGCGAGGCATTTAACGTAGCTGAGATCTTCGGAGAAGACGTCTTCAATGACAAAGTAATGCGTGAACGTCTTCCGAAGAAGGTGTACAAAGAATTAAAAAAGACCATTGATGAGGGAACACCACTGGATCTGTCTGTAGCTGATGTGGTCGCAGAGGCCATGAAGAACTGGGCAGTAGAAAAAGGTGCTACTCACTATACTCATATATTCCAGCCACTGACCGGTGTCACAGCTGAGAAGCATGATTCCTTTATTACAGCACCGAGAGAAGATGGCACCATCCTTATGGAGCTGTCCGGAAAAGAACTGATTCAGGGTGAACCGGATGCATCTTCCTTCCCATCAGGCGGACTTCGTGCCACATTCATGGCAAGAGGCTATACAGCCTGGGATTGTACTTCACCGGCTTATGTAAGAAAAGATGCAGCAGGCGCAATCCTTTGCATTCCTACCGCATTCTGCTCCTACACAGGAGAAGCACTGGACAAAAAGACTCCGCTGCTTCGTTCTATGCAGGCGATTAACGAACAGTCCTTAAGACTTCTTCGTTTATTTGGAAATACCACTTCCAAGAAGGTAACTCCTTCCGTAGGACCGGAACAGGAATACTTCCTGGTTGATAAGAAGAAATACTTACAGAGAAAAGACCTGATCTTTACCGGACGTACCTTATTTGGTGCAATGCCTCCAAAAGGACAGGAGATGGATGACCATTACTTCGGTACCATCCGTCAGAGAATTGCCGCTTACATGAAAGATGTAAACGAGCAGCTGTGGAAGCTGGGTGTAACCGCCAAGACACAGCACAACGAAGTAGCTCCTGCACAGCATGAGCTGGCTCCGATTTATTCAGAAGCAAATGTTGCAGTAGACCAGAACCAGCTGGTTATGAAGATTCTGAAAAAGACAGCCTGCGAGCATGGTCTGCACTGCCTGTTGCATGAAAAACCATTTGATGGAGTTAATGGTTCCGGTAAACACAACAACTGGTCCATCACCACAGATGACGGCATCAACCTGCTGGATCCAGGCAAAACACCTCATGAGAACATTCAGTTCCTGCTGGTACTGACCTGTATCTTAAAAGCGGTCGATGAACATGCAGATCTGCTTCGTGAAGCGGCAGCAGACGTAGGAAATGATCACAGACTGGGAGCCAACGAGGCACCTCCGGCAATTATTTCTATTTTCCTTGGAGATCAGCTGGATGACGTAGTGGCACAGTTAATCAGTACAGGAAGTGCTACACACAGTATCACTGGCGATAAGCTGGATACCGGTGTGAAGACTCTTCCAGTATTTTCCAAAGATGCAACAGACCGTAACAGAACCTCACCATTTGCATTTACCGGAAATAAATTCGAGTTCCGTATGGTTGGTTCCAAGGATTCTATCGCATCACCGAATATCGTGCTGAACACCATCGTAGCAGAAGCATTCTGCGAAGCCTGCGATGAACTGGAAAAAGCAGAAGACTTTGAACAGTGCGCACATGATCTGATCAAAAAATATGCAACCGAGCATCAGAGAATCGTCTTCAACGGCGATGGTTACTCCGATGAATGGGTAGCAGAAGCAGAAAGAAGAGGCCTGCCAAACCTGAAATCTATGGTAGATGCCATTCCTGCTCTGGTTACTGAAAAATCTGTTTCCATGTTCGAAAAATTCCATGTATACAGCAAGGTAGAACTGGAAGCACGTGTAGAGATTCAGTATGAAGCATACGCAAAAGCAATCAATATTGAAGCAAAGACTATGATCGATGTGGCCAGCAAGCAGATTGTTCCGGCAGTTATTGGTTACACTAAGAGTCTGGCAGATACCATCAATGCAGTGACAGCAGCCGGTGCAAAAGCAACCGTTCAGGTAGGTCTGTTGAATGAGACTTCAGATCTGCTGGAAGAAACCAAGGCAGCACTTGGCAAACTGACAGAACTGACAGCAGAAGCTGCAACCATCGAAGATGTCGAAAAACAGGCAAGATTCTTCCATGACAGTATCGTTCCGGCTATGGCAGCACTTCGTGCTCCGGTAGATAAACTGGAAATGATCGTGGATAAGGAAGCATGGCCAATGCCATCCTATGGAGACCTGCTCTTCGAGGTCTAACAGATAAGGTTACTTCATTGTAACACAATGTTCATATATCCTTAAATCCGAAAAAGCACCTCGTCCAAGGTGCTTTTTCGCTGTCTGTGGATCAGAAGAAATATCTTTCTGATTTAGAAAAATGATGCTACAATAGGAAAAAACAAAAAGGAATTTTCTAAGATGGTGCATATCATAGCAAAAGGTGAACAGGCCTCAATAGAAAGAATCAGGCAATTGTACGAAAGAAAAAATAAGATAGAGTAAATAGAGTCTGGAGAATCCTGTCGGAAAAGACGGGAGGTTCTCCAGACTTTTATGTCTGTGGAAGCAGATGTTGCAATCCGTACAAGGTGATCTCGGCAGCGGTCCTGGTCAGCTCTTCCAGTGACATATGGAAATCACGGCTGAACCATTTGGTGTACATGGATAAGATACCAGAGGCGGCATACTCTGCATAGAGGATATAGCGCTCATTGTCTGAATCAGCCGATATGTTATACTTCCGAAAAAAAACTTCGATCAGTGCATTTTTGGCTCGCTGAATCAGATGTGGAAGCAGATCAGAATGATTCAGAATGCGATAAAGATCAATATCCTCCTGAATCGTGTGGTTCAGATTTTCAAAAAAAGAATAAGAATTAAACATCTCTTTTTGGAACAATTCTTTTTCGAATACATGAACCAGCTTCAGAACCAGTTCATCTTCCAGTTCTGCAAAAATATCTTCTATATTAGAATAATACATATAAAAAGTTTTCCGGTTAATATCAGCCAGATCTGACAATTCTTTTACAGTAATCTGTGACAGAGATTTTTCAGATAAAAGATGTAAAAATGCCTGACGGATATTTTTTTTCGTGCGTAAAACCCGACGATCGGTTGGCTTTTCCGGTAAATTCATGAAACAGTCCTTTCTATGCAGTGTGGAGCGTGATGTAAGTTACATAGTGAATTGCAGTATCAAATTTGTAAAAAGCTATGGTTTAAGTAACAGTGCTGTGCAATCTGTTTCAAAAGTAACAGATACAGAGACATTGACCATTGTTTCTGTAGTATGCGCCTATTATAATCCACATATATTACAAAAGCAACACATGTTACATAATTGGAGGGATTTATGGCAACAGAATATTTAATTTATACAGATGCATCTGCGGATATTGACCCAGAATTTTTGAAAAATGAAAACATACATTTTGTACCGATGCGGTATATGGTGGGAGATGAGGAACGGATCTGCGAGGCTCTGGAAGAGGAAGCATTTCTGAAAAAATTCTATGATGCACAGAGGCAGGGAAAAGTGACGCAGACCAGTCAGATTACCCCACATACTTATGTGGAGACCTTTGAATCCATCTTAAAAGAAGGAAAGTCGATTCTGTATCTTTCCCTGTCCAGTGGCCTGACCAAGACCTTTGATTCGGTCTGTATGGCAGCTAACGAACTGGCAGAAACCTATACGAATGCAAAGGTAGTGCCTGTGGACAGTCTTTGTGCAACCGGCGGCATGGGACTGTTGCTGGAATGTGCGATTCGCAATCAGAAAAATGGCATGACCATCGAAGAAAACGCCAAATGGCTGAATGAGAACAAAGGGAAGATGACGCTCTGGTTCATGGTGGATGACCTGATGTATCTGAAGCGAGGCGGCAGAATCCCGGCGACCACAGCTATCATAGGTTCTGCGCTGAATATCAAGCCTATCCTGGAAGTAGATGCAGAGGGTAAGTTGATCACCATTGAGAAAAAACGTGGCCCGAAGATGGGGTTAAAAGCGCTGGAGAGCAAGTACAAGAAGCAAAGAGATGATTCTTATGGCAATCGAGTTTATATTGTCCACGGGGATTGTGAAGAATATGCTGATGAAGTGGAAAACATGATAAAAAAAGAAAATCCAAATGCCGATGTGACGAAAATGATGCTTTGTCCGATCATCGGATCTCATACCGGCCCGGGAATGGTAGCGGTGATCTTTTTCGGAGAAAAATAAGGAACAGGAGGAATCGTGGAGCAGTTGTCATAATCAGAATTATGTCACTCGACAAATTGTACAAAAAAATGACACAATTAACAAAATTACGACTTATGCACATAATATTATAAACCACGATATCCACACAAATTATGTCCACAAACCCAATAAAAGTGCAGTTATACACCAAGTTATACACATTATCCACATTTTTGTGAATAACAAAAGTGGTTTACATAGGTTTTTTTCAGAACGAATGTTTTGGATGTGTTTCACAAAAAACGCCTTTTTTCGACAACGAAAAATAAGATCGTGTATACAAAACAGGCTTGTAGATTCTCTGGGTGGTACCAGGACGAAATTGCTTGACTTTTTGCAGGTTCTCGGCTACCATGAACCGTAGTAAAAATCCAATTGTTTCGAACCGGCATGAGTTCGGGAAGACGCTGAATGTAAGAGTAAACAGGAATATGACAGCTTGCTGCCACTGGTGAGTGGACGCTGTCATGGCCAGGGAGAATATCTATGAGATTAAGAAACATACCAAGAGCGAATGACGTGATTGCATCCAGTCCACTGGTGATTCAGGATCCTAAAGCCCAGCGTGGGCAGTGGAAGGAAGTATTTGGCAATGATCATCCTATCCATATTGAAGTTGGAATGGGAAAGGGACGGTTCATTACAGAACTGGCGAGAAAGCATCCAGAGATCAATTACATTGGTATTGAACGATATACCAGTGTATTGCTCCGTGCAGTGGAAAAGCTGCAGGGAAAAGAACAGGCAGAGGGACAGGAAGCAGTGACCGCTGCGGCGAATATTCCGGAGAATCTATATTTTATCTGTATGGATGCCACAGAACTGCCGGAAGTATTTGCACCGGAAGAAGTGGCACGGATCTATCTGAATTTTTCTGATCCATGGCCGAAGGATCGCCACGCTAAGCGCAGGCTGCCATCCAGACAGTTTCTGGCACGCTATGATCAGATTCTGAAAAAAGACGGTACCATTGAATTCAAGACCGACAACCGTGGATTGTTTGATTTTGCATTGGAGGAGATCGAGCCGGCAGGCTGGAGACTGCTGATGCATACCTTCGATCTGCATGCAGATGCAGAACTGATGAAGGACAACATCATGACCGAGTATGAAGAAAAGTTCGCATCTAAGGGCAATCCGATCTGTAAGATGGTGATTGACCGGGAGCGGCAGGAACGCATATAAATATAGGAAATGAAACTGATTGGGGAAGATCGGAGCATAGATGCGAAAATATGGATGGAAAAGTCAGCTTTCATTATTTCTGTATGACCGCCAGATTGGCGGAAAGCGAATGACACAAATGAAAAAGTCTTTTCAGGAGGTTTCTCATGTGTTACAGGGGGAACCTCCCAAAAAGAAGAAGTGAAAAAGCAGCTGGCGGATGGTCAGCTGCTTTTCTAAACGGTAAAACAGGAAGAAAACCTGTCTGCTCAGATCTTATCCCGATCAATATTTTTTTTGCTCAGAACCCGGTCGATCAGCAGATTAAACAGGTAAACAAGAATGGCACCGATCGGAACACTCAGGAACATACCAAGGACACCGGCGATCTTGCCGCCCAGAGTAATGGATATGATAATCCATAAAGGCTTCATACCGACGGAGCTTCCCATCAGCTTTGGTCCAAGATACAGACCATCAAACTGTTGAAGAATCAGTATCATAATCAGGAATCCCAGAGACTTCCACGGATTCACAATCAGCAGAATCAGAAAGCCCGGAATAGCACCGATGAACGGACCAAAGTAAGGAATCATATTAGTGATGCCGACCACAATGCTGATCAGCACGGCATAATCCAGATCAAAGATGGTCATCAGAATAAAGCACAGACAGCCTATGATCAGGGAATCCAGTGCCTTGCTGACCATGAAGTTCGTGAAGATATTATTACATTCCCGCAAAACCTGAATGGAACCGTTGATATAGTTTTCCGGGACAAAGCTGTACAGGATGACCTTAATTAATTTTTTCAGTCCTTTTTTATCACCTAATATATAGATAGAAACAATCAATGCGACAATGGCATTCAGCACCCACTGTACAATTGATACAGAAGCGGTGTATATGGCTGGTACGATATCACTGGCAAAATTTCGAATGGTGGAAATCAGGTTCGGCAGAGCATCATTAACTGCTTTTTGAATATCTGACATATCTGTATTCGGAAAATGCTGCTGCAGATTGTTAAAGAAGTCTGTAGTAAGACGATACATCTTCGGCAGAGAATTCACCAGTTCAGTGATGCTGGAAAATACCTGTGGTACGATGAATATAATACAGATCAGGATCAGACCGAGCACCAGGACATAGGCCAGGATAGAGGCCAGGATGCGGCACACCTTTTTCTTTTTTATTTTTAAATACTTTTCCATGAGAAAGCAAAACCGATTGATAATCGGATTCATAATCATGGCAATCAGGACGCCCATCAGAAATGGCATCAGTACATTCAGCACACGCTTGATACCGTTGGTGACAGCAAACGGTGTCATCACCACCCGGATAATCAAAGCTCCCAGTAAAATCACCGTTACTGCATAAATACAGATGGTGAAGTAACGGTTATTGGGAAGAAAGCGCTGACGCTTATCCAGTTTGGATGGGTCATCGGGTGAAACATTCCGATTTTGACTCATATTACTACCTCGCAAATTCACTTTTTACTCAGTATAACCGCTTTTGAAAAGACATACAAGCACGGTTTTTTCGAAAGTCTAAAAGAATTGTAAAAATTTTTGTAAAAATTTAAAAAAAACACTTGCAAAATAGAAAAACATATCATATAATATCATTTGTTCGGAGCGAACAACAACTAAATAAGCGCGATTAGCTCAGCTGGCAGAGCACCTGACTCTTAATCAGGGTGTCCAGGGTTCGAACCCCTGATCGCGCACTGAAGGCACTGCTTTTGTAGACTTAGGAGCTATGGGGGCGGTGTTTTTTGTGTGTATGGACAGAGATTCAACAAATTCCGCTTTTCTTTCTATGGCCCGGTTTTGGAAATTCGGTGTGTTACCCTGGGATCAGTTAATTTTACATTTTCCGTGGTCTAATTGGCTTTAAATATCCGATATATAACCCTGAGATCAGTTAATTTTAGCTTTTCCGTGGCTTAATCGATTCAGGAAGTCTAATATATGACCCTGGATGTAAATGTTTTAGTTTTTTCAGGGCTTGTGTGAAATCCGAACTGATTTATGTCCATGTTTTAAAAGAAAGACGAACAACGAATGTAACAAATAAACTTTTAGAATGAAATATGGCAGGTAGAAATACATCAGAACTGCAAATTGTATCTCATGTATAGAAAAAGATACGAAAAAACTTGAAATTTATCATGGATATTTTCGGCTTATGGTGTTACTCTAGGATGTGAACGTTTTTGGTAAGACCAATTCGAAGATAAACGATAATTTTAAGATTGTGGAGAAATCCACAGGGGACAGGAAAAAAGCCAGAAAACACCGTCCCCAATGGAGGGAATATGGAAAAGGAACATAAGCGGCGTGTCCGATATAGGGGTACGCATCCTCGTAAGTTTGAGGAGAAGTATAAGGAACTGAATCCAGAGAAGTATGCGGATACGGTTGCGAAGGTGATCAGTAAGGGAAGTACACCGGCGGGTATGCACATTTCGATCTGTGTGAAAGAGATCCTGGATTTTCTGCAGATTCAGCCTGGGCAGAAAGGACTGGATGCCACATTGGGATATGGCGGGCACAGCCGCAAGATGATGGAGTGCCTGAAGGGACAGGGGCATCTGTATGCCCTGGATGTGGATCCTATCGAGATCGTGAAGACGACAAAGCGTCTGGAGGAAGCCGGGTTTGGACCGGAGATATTTACTTCGATTCAGGAAAACTTTGCCAATATTGATAAGATCGGAGTAGAGTACGGTCCGTTTGATTTCTGCATGGCAGATCTGGGCGTGTCCTCTATGCAGATTGACAATCCGGAAAGAGGTTTTTCTTATAAATTAGACGGTCCTTTGGATTTACGTCTGAATCCGGAAAAGGGTGTGTCGGCAGCACAGCGTCTGCGGGAAGTGAGCAGGGAAGAGCTGGAGGGTATGCTGGTGGAGAATTCAGATGAACCTTATGCAGATAAAATTGCTGTTGAGGTGGCGAAGACCTTCCGCAAGGGACGGAAGATTGAGACGACCACAGATCTGCGGGAAGCAATCGAACGGGCACTTGCTTTTCTGCCGGACGATAAAGAAAAGAAGGATATTCTGAAAAAGACCTGTCAGAGAACATTCCAGGCATTGCGGATAGATGTGAACAGTGAATTTGAAGTGCTGGAAGCGTTTCTGGAGAAGCTGCCGGACATCATGGCACCGGGTGGAAGAATAGCGATCTTGACATTCCATTCCGGAGAAGACCGCCTGGTGAAGAAAGCGTTCCAGGCTTATTATAAAGAAGGTATTTTTCAGGATATTGCCAGAGAAGTGATCCGGCCGTCTGCAGAAGAATGCAGAGCCAATGGACGGGCCAGATCCACAAAAATGCGCTGGGCAGTCAAAGCCTGATGGAAAGGAAGTAATATAATATGAAGTATCTCAGACAATTTATGATCATTTTGCTGGTATCCTTTTGGGGAGAACTGCTGAAATATGTCATTCCTCTTCCGGTGCCGGCCAGTATTTACGGACTGGTGATTCTCTTTATTCTGCTGGAGACCGGTATCCTGAAGCTGAATGCAGTAAAAGAAACATCGGTATTTTTGATTGAAATCATGCCGTTGATGTTTATCCCGGCCGGAGTCGGACTGATGGAATCCTGGGGAGACTTAAACAGCATGCTGTTGGAAGTAGTTGTGATCATTCTGGTATCCACTGTGCTGGTTATGGGTGTGTCAGGAAAAGTGACAGAACTGGTTCTGAAACGTTCTGCCAACAAGAAAGGAGAAACAAAAGATGAATGATGTTATGCTGGAATCCCTGTTTTTTGGGGTGTTGGTCAGTTGCGTAACCTATGAACTGGGAGGATGGCTGCGGAAAAAGACAAAGATCTCTCTGATCAATCCACTACTGTTCTCGATCGTGGCAGTGATTGCCATTCTTCTGGCCTGTCACATTGATTATGATACCTATTATGATGGAGCAAAATATTTAAGCTATCTGCTGACACCGGCGACGGTCTGTCTGGCGGTACCGCTGTATGAACAGGTAGAACTGCTGAAGAAAAATGTAGTAGCGATTGTTGCCGGCATTTTATCTGGCGCATTGACCAGTGTTACCTGTGTACTGGCTCTGGCAATGATTTTCCATTTTTCCCATGAGCAGTACGTCACCCTGCTTCCGAAGTCTATCACGACAGCCATCGGAATGGGTGTTTCTGAAGAACTGGGGGGATTTGTGACTATTACGGTAGCGGTCATTATCATTACAGGAATCGTGGGAAATATCATCGCGGAATACGTCTGCAAGCTGTTTCGCATCACGGATCCGATTGCAAAAGGAATCGGAATCGGATCTGCTTCTCACGCTATTGGAACTGCAAAAGCCATGGAGATGGGAGAAATCGAGGGTGCAATGAGCAGCTTATCCATTGCAGTATCTGGAATTATTACCGTAGTACTGGCGGCATTGTATGCAGGAATCTACTAAAAAAACACGGTTTGTTTGCATTGTTTTCACAAATTAAACACATATTTCCATTAATATTAGTCTCAGAAACAAGGAAGAGAGATAAGAGATCAGAACATCGATCTTCTTGAAATAACGACAGAAACCATAAGGAGGTATGGATGATGAATAAAGCGAAAAAATTAGGTATCGCTCTTGCAGTGATTACCATTACAGGAACAGCTGGTACAGTAATTGGAGTAAACACATATAATGAGAGAATGGCAGGTGTACAGGCCGAGGAGTCTACTGAGACTGAGACAGAGGCCAGCACCGATAGTGGTATTACACTTGGAGCAGACACTTCTACAGAAGCAGATGCGACATCTACAGATACCAGTTATCTGCCGAATGTAAAAGCGATTGCCCAGAATGCAATGCCTTCTATCGTAGCTATCACGAACCAGAGCAAAGAGACCATTCAGTTCTGGGGACAGGAATACGAGCAGGACAGCGAGAGCACAGGTTCAGGTATCATCGTTGGTAAAAGTAATACAGAACTTCTGATCGCTACGAATAACCACGTAGTACAGAATGCAGATCAGCTGACCGTTCTCTTTAGCGCAGACACTGAGAATGAAGAGGATAAGATGGTTACCGCACAGGTAAAGGGAACTGATTCTTCTCTGGATCTGGCAGTAGTTGCAGTCAAACTGGAAGATATCCCACAGGATGTTATGGATCAGATTAAAGTCATCGAGATCGGTGATTCTGATCAGGTAAATGTTGGTGACTGGTCAATCGCCATTGGTAATGCCCTTGGATATGGACAGTCTGTAACATTTGGTATTGTCAGTGCACTGAATCGTGAAGTTACTCTTTCCACAGACAATGGTGAGATTACACAGAATATGATTCAGACAGATGCAGCAATCAACTTTGGTAACAGTGGTGGAGCACTTCTGGATGAAAATGGACGTCTGATTGGTATCAACTCCGCAAAAGCATCCAGCACCGGTGTAGAGGGTATGGGTTATGCGATCCCGATTAATACAGCAAAATCTGTTATTGAGGATCTGATGAACCAGACCACCAGAACAAAAGCCGATGCAGATAAAGCAGGTGCCCTTGGTGTTCGTGTCACCAATGTATCAGAAGAAGCAAGACAGATGTACAATATCCCTGCAGGTGCTTATGTATATGAAGTAACAGATGGCAGTGCAGCAGCAGAAGCCGGCATCAAACAGGGTGATATCATTACCAAACTGGATAAGACAACCGTAAGCTCTATGAGTGAACTCCTTGACAGAATCCAGTACTATGAAGCTGGTGAGACAGTTGATGTAACAGTGAAGAGAGCCGGTGACAATGGATATCAGGAACAGGTAATCTCCGTTACACTGCAGGCAAAGGAGAACACAGACAGTTCTTCTGACAGCTCATCTGATGAAGAAAGCACAGAAGAGTACCAGGATGACCAGTCAGACAATGGTGACTGGATGCAGAGTCCGGATCAGAGCGAAACACAGCCTGGAAGAAAGGCTACTGGATTTGGATATTTCTTCTAAAATCCGTTAACCATAGATGTAACTGTTAACAAGTTTTTTTCAAGTTTTTAAACCCCTCCCTTTTAATGAAATATGATATGTGATACCAGGGTCAAAAGCCAGAAGCCACGATGTGCCTGCACAAGAGAGGCTTCATGGCTTAATGACTCAAAGGGTATCGAAAAATCGAATCCATATGGGTTCGATTTTTTTCTGCAATAGTAAGCTTGCCTTCAGAAAATCTTAAGAACCCCCAAAAATTCTTTAAGGAACATAACATAACCTGTTCACATTTGTTCATTAAAATGTAACCTGTACATGAGGACGACTGTTTAAATGCAGTTGTGACTGTTCAGAACCCATTGTTCTGTGAGGACACTGAACAGATATAAGATATGCAGAAGGAGGGAAAGTATGCATAAGAAGAGATTTTGGATTACATCATGTATCCTGGCAGCAGGTTTTACCATGAATATGGTGGGCGCAGTTGGCGCAGCTGATGCAGAAAAAGGGGAGCTTATTTTTGCACAGTGTGAGGAATATATCAATGTTCGTTCCGAAGCAGATGAGAACAGTGAGGTAGTAGCCAAGCTGTATAATGACGGATCAGCGACTGTAGAAGAAACAGAGGACAACGGATGGTATAAGATCAAATCCGGTAATGCCGAAGGATATGTGAAGGCGGAGTATTTCGCAACCGGAGAACAGGCGAAGGAGATTGCCGATCAGGTTGCATATAATGTGGCGGTTGTCAACGCAGAAGCATTGAATATCAGGACAGCTCCTTCTGAGGAGTCAGATGTCATTGATGTGGCAGAGCAGTCACAGGAGCTGGAGGTAGTCGATACCAGTGGTGACTGGGCAACGGTAGCACTGGGAAATGATGTATATGGATTTATCCATCCAGACTACTGTGAATATAAGACTTATTATCCTACTGCTGTGACTTTGGAGGAAGAAGCAGCCAGAGAAGAGGCTATGCGTCGTGCAGAAGAAGCAAAGGCTCAGGCAGCAGAAGAAGCTTCTTATAAAGAAGCTGCTGACAGTGGTGAAGAAGTCAGCGAGGATATCTCTTACAGTGAGGAAAGCGTCAGCCCAGATACTTCTTATGATGATGGAAGCGTCAGCCCAGATACGTCTTATGATGATGGAAGTGCCAGCACAGATACGTCTTATGATGATGGAAGTGCCAGCACGGATACGTCTTATGACAATGGAAGTACCGGCACAGATACGTCTTATGACAATGGAAGTACCGGCACAGATACGTCTTATGACAATGGAAGTACCAGCACAGATATGTCTTATGACAACGGAAGTACCGGAACAGATACATCTTATGACAACGGAAGTACTGGAACGGACACATCTTATGATAATGGAAGTACTGGAACGGATACGTCTTATGATAATGGAAATACCGGCATGGATACTACTACAGACAGCTCTGCCAGTGACAGTTCCCTGGGACAGCAGATCGCAGATTATGCGGTACAGTTCGTAGGTAATCCATATGTCTATGGTGGAACCAGCCTGACGAATGGAACGGACTGTTCTGGATTTACGATGTCTGTTATGGCAAATTTCGGTATAGGGCTTGCCCGCACAGCAGCGGATCAGTCATACGGCGGAACATCCGTAGCGATCAGCGATATCATGCCGGGTGATCTTCTCTTCTATTCAGATGGAAGCGGAATCAGCCATGTGGCTCTGTACATAGGTGGTGGACAGATCGTCCATGCAGCAACAGAATCACAGGGAATCATTATTTCCAATTATAACTATGATACACCGGTATGCGCAGCAAGATACTGGTAAGATAAAAATAGAATAAAAATTCATCGGAACACTCCCGGAGGGCTTTACCTTTCGGGAGTGTTTTGTGTTATACTGGCAGAAAACCAGAAGCTTATACGGCCGTTCTTCAGGCTGTGAAGGATGGAAGGATCAGCGAAGAGCGAATCGATGCATTAGCAGAGCGGGTGAAAAGAACAAAGATGGGATGACACGAGAAAAAAAGTATTGTATACTGGCAAAAGACAAGTGCACATTTGAGATAGGGCAATCCTGACGAAAGGTGAAAAAATGGACATTCGATCAATTCGGTATTTTATGGAAGCAGCACGGGAACTGAATATTACGAGAGCAGCGGAGAATCTGCATATTGCACAGCCACCGCTGTCCAGACAGATTCATCAGCTGGAGGAGGAACTGGGAGTAGAACTGTTTGAACGGAAAAAGAAAAAGCTGCAGCTTACAGAAGTCGGTCAGCTCCTGCTTCATCGTGGGGATCAGATCGTAACACTGGTAGAGAAGACGGAGGATGAGATCCGTGCCTTTGGAAAAGGAGTAACCGGAACCCTGTATCTGGGCACAGTAGAAGGAAGTGCACCAAAGATGATCTCCCGGTGGGTGGCAGAATTTTCCTGGCGTTATCCGGAAGTACAATATAATCTCTGGAACGGCAGCAGTGATGATGTCATCAGCAGACTGTCGAAGGGATTGTGTGATCTGGCAGTGATTGCTGCACCCTATGATACAGAGCGCTGGGAGGGAATTCCGGTAGGGTCAGAACCATGGGCGGCATTGATACCTCATGATCATCCGCTGGCCAAGGCACCAGGGGATTTTGTGTCGCTGAGTGATCTGGCTGGAGAGCCGCTGATTATCCCATCCAGAAAGTCCAGAGCGAAAGAGATACGTGGATGGTTTGAAAAGATTAAAGAAGAACCAAAGATACTCTGTGAGATCAGCAACTATATGAATGCCTTTGCACTGGTGAAGGCAAAAGTCGGGATTGCGATTTTCCCGGCGACGATGGACTTTGGCATGACTCATACGCAGGTAGTGACGAAAACGATTGTGAATCCGGGCCATCAGGCAGATTATGTACTGGTCTGGGACAAGAACCGGTCTCTGGAAGGGCTGGCAGAGAAGTTCCTTGGCTGTGTGCAGGAGCTTCAGGAAAAAGAATATCATGGGGAAGAGCAAAAAAAGGAGAAAAGAATGATTAAATTAGTAGCATCGGATGTGGATGGCACTTTGCTGCCGGAGGGCAGCTCAGATATGAATCCGGAATTATATGATGTGATCCGGAGACTGAAGGAGAAAGGAATTGTATTTGCAGCAGCCAGTGGACGCCAGATGAACAGCGTGCGGAGGGTATTTCGGCCGGTGCTGGATGATGTGTACTTTATTTCCAATAATGGAGGGTATGTAAAATATCGGCAGGATGTACTGGCCTGCCGTGCATTTGCACCGGAAATGGCAGAGGAGATCATTACTTATATCAGAACAATGAAAGATACTTTTTCTCTCGTCACTGCACCGGATGGAGATTATACAGACAGTAAAGATCCGGAGATACTTCGCTGGCTGAGAGAAGGATATCGGCTTTCTATAGAAGAAGTGGAAGATATTCTGGAAAAGAAAGACAGACTGGTGAAGATCTCTGCTTTTGTCAAAAATCAGGATGCAGCGCAGGCGGCGCAGCCGGCAATCGAAAAGTTCGCCGGCCGGGCACTGGTGACTGCAGCCGGAGAGCACTGGATTGATTTCACGGCATTGGGATCCGAGAAAGGAAATGCCTTAAAGGAATTGCAGGAACGTCTGGGCGTGACAGCAGAGGAGACCATGGCATTTGGAGATAATAACAATGATATCAGTATGCTGAAGTGTGCCGGAGAGAGTTATGCAGTGGCAGAGGCCAGAGAAGAGGTAAAAGCGGTCAGTAAGTATGTGCTGCCGGCGGAAGCGGACAGTGTATTGCATGTGTTGAAGACACTGTTATAGGGAGTGAGAAGATGAGATATACTGTTCCGGATTATTATAAGAAGTTCCAGTGCCTGGCAGACAAATGCCCTGCGACCTGCTGCGCAGGATGGCAGATTGTGATTGATCAGAAGTCACTGAAGAGATATCGAAAAGCAAAGGGCAGTTTTGGCAACCGTATCCGTAATTCGGTGAACTGGAAAGAAGAGACTTTTTTACAGTATGGAGATCGCAGATGCGCTTTTCTCAATGATGAGAATCTCTGTGACATGCATATCGAGGCGGGACCGGAGATGATGTGTTCCACATGCCGGAAGTATCCGAGACATATCGAAGAGTTCGAAAATGAACGGGAGATTACCCTGTCCTTGTCCTGTCCGGCGGTGGCGGAGATGATTCTTGAGAAAAAAGAACCAGTGACCATGCGTACGGCGGAAGACGACAGAGAAGAGGAAGAAGAGGAGTTTGACTTTTTCCTGTATTCTGCTTTGCAGGATACCAGAGCGGTGATGATCGGGATGCTGCAGGATCGGACGATTCCGGTGCATCTGCGGATGGCAGAAGTACTGGCACTGGGGAATGATGTACAGAATCGGATCCGGGCAGAAAAGATCTTTGAGATCGAGACGGTATTGGAACGTTATCGGGGGGCGAAGGCGCAGAAGCGGCTACAGCAGAAGATATTGTCTACCTCTGAACCAGGAGAAGCAGATGCATTACTGTGTGTGCCGGAGCGTTTTGAAGTACTGGATCCAGCCTGGAAAAAAGATCTGCAGATCTGGAAGCGCTGTGCAGAAACAAAGCATTCAGGTGTTATTCCAGAGCATGAAATCGAGCAGATGGTGGTATATTATCTGTATACGTATTTTTGCGGAGCAGTCTATGACGCAGATGCGCAGGCCAAGGTGAAGATGGCGATTGTCAGTACCCTCATCTGGGAAGAACTGGTCCGGGCAGCAGGAGCACAGAAGGGCGAAGCACTTTCTTTTGATGAACGTGTCACACTGGCCTGTCGTTATTCCAGAGAACTGGAGCATTCTGATCCGAATCTGAACTGCATGGAAGAACAGATGAATCATTTCCCGGAAGCAGGATTTCATGAGCTGATGGGAATGCTTGCTGCAAGGGCGAAAGTTGACAGAAACAGGTGATTTGCTTATAATATCAGATTAGTGGGAAGCAACTCGCCTGACATCGTCAGTCGGGTTGGGTTTGAATAGAAAGAAGGAATGAATATGACAAAAGTAGATATTATCTCAGGATTTTTGGGCGCAGGAAAGACAACACTGATCAAGAAGCTGCTGAAGGAAGTATATGCGAATCAGCAGGTTGTGCTGATCGAGAATGAATTTGGTGAGATCGGTATCGATGGCGGTTTTCTGAAAGAAGCCGGTATCAATATTACAGAGATGAATTCAGGATGTATCTGCTGCTCTCTGGTAGGTGACTTTGGTAAGGCACTGAAAGAGGTAACAGAAAAATATCATCCGGATCGTATTATTATCGAGCCATCCGGAGTAGGCAAATTGTCTGATGTAAGAAAAGCAGTGGAAGATGCAGCAGAAGCTGCACAGCTGGAAGTGAACAGTCTGATCACAGTAGCCAATGCTGCAAAGATCAAGATGTATATGAGAACCTTTGGTGAGTTCTATAACAATCAGGTGGAAAATGCCGGAGCGATTATTTTAAGCAGAACACAGAGCATGACAGAGGAAAAGCAGATGGAAGCAGCAGCACTGGTACGTGAGAAGAACCCGAATGCGGTGATTATCACAACACCATGGGATGAACTGACCGGTCAGCAGATCCTGGATGCAATCGAGGGAACTCATTCCCTGGCTAAAGAACTGATGGAAGAACATGAACATGAGCATCATCATCATGATGGCGAATGTGGATGCGGCCATGACCATGATCATGAAGAACATGAACACCATCATGAGCATCATCATGATGGCGAATGTGGATGCGGTCATGACCACGATCATGAAGACCACGAACATGAACATCATTATGATGAAAATGGTGTCTGCAGCTGTGGACATCACCATGACCATGATCATCACCATCATCATGCAGATGAAGTATTTACTTCCTGGGGTAAAGAGACTCCGCGTAAATATAGCAGGGATGAGCTGGAACATATTCTGAAGACTCTGAATGAAGCAGAGGATCTGGGTATGGTGCTGCGTGCCAAAGGTATGCTTCCTTGCACAGATGGTACCTGGATGCATTTTGACCTGGTACCGGGTGAATATGAGATCCGTACCGGAGCAGCAGATTACACAGGCAGACTGTGTGTGATCGGTTCCAAATTAAAAGAAGAGAAGCTGGAAGAGCTGTTTCTTCTGAAATAAATATAGATGAGAAATGCGATGCCGGGAAGATATTCCCGGTATCGCTGAATATATGAGATAGAAAGTAGAGAAAATCATGCAAAAAATTCCAGTATATATGATTACAGGATTCCTGGAGAGCGGAAAGACCAGTTTCCTTCAGGATATCGTGACAGATGAAGACTTTACAGAAGGACAGAGATGTCTCCTGATCGTCTGCGAAGAGGGCGAAGTAGAGTATAACAACGAAGACCTCTGCGGTAACAACATTACTATGATTACCGTGGATGAGGAAGAAAAGATGAATACAGATTTCCTGAAATACTGTATTCGTCAGTACACACCGAAGAAGATCTTTATCGAGATGAATGGTATGTGGGATTATAAATGGGTATTTGAGTGGGGGCAGATGGATCGTCTGGTACTGGCACAGGTTATTACCCTGGTGGATGGAATCACGTTCCCTGTTTATCTGAATAACATGAGAAGCCTGTTCAGCAATATGTTCCAGTATACCGAGATGGTGATTTTCAATCGCTGTGATGAGAGCATGGATCTGCATTCTTATCGCAGAACTGTGCGCAGCCTGAATCCGAGAGCCATGGTATACTTTGAAGGAGAAGACGGAGAACCGATCGACCCGGGCGCTGAAGTGCCGCCATTTGACTTCAATGCTGATGTGATCAATATCGAAGATATGGACTATGGTCTGTGGTTCCTGGACGCTTCTGACAATCCGGAGCGTTATGAAGGGAAGACTGTTCGATTCCTTGCAAAAGTCATGAAGTCCAGAAGAATGCCAGAAGGTATGATCGTTCCGGGACGAAATGCCATGACCTGCTGTGCAGATGATATCCGGTTTATCGGCTATCTGTGCAAGGCAGATTTTATCAGTGAACTGAAGACACGCCAGTGGATCTATCTGACGGCGAAGATTCATTATGAATATCAGAAAGATTACGGAGAAGAAGGCCCGGTGCTGTACGGTATCAGCTATGAGCCGGCAGAAGCACCAGAAGATGATCTGGTATACTTCAATTAAATAAAATTTTCAGGAAGCGCTTCGGCGCTTCTTTTTTTGAATATAAAAAAAACGACAGATTTTTACAAAAATTTACCTAAATTTTACTAAAAAACCTATTCCTTTTTGTGAGAATTGTGGTACAATTACTATATCCATGATATTTAGGGGGATTATGAAAAATGGCAAAAGAAATTATTGCAATGCTTCTTGCCGGTGGACAGGGTTCCAGACTATATGCGCTGACCCAGAACCTGGCAAAACCTGCAGTTCCTTTTGGTGGCAAGTATCGAATCATCGACTTTCCACTTTCAAACTGCATTAATTCCGGAATCGATACGGTCGGCGTACTGACCCAGTATCAGCCGCTTGTTCTGAACGAATATATTGGAAATGGACAGCCATGGGATCTTGACCGCGTACACGGTGGTGTCCATGTGCTTCCACCATATCAGCAGGCAGCAGGATCTGACTGGTATAAGGGTACTGCGAATGCGATTTACCAGAATATTTCCTTTATTGAACGTTATGATCCAAAGTATGTTATTATTCTGTCCGGCGACCAGATCTGCAAACAGGATTACAGTGATTTCCTTCGTTTTCACAAGGAAAAAGGTGCTGAATTCTCTGTTGCTGTTATGGAAGTGCCTTGGGATGAAGCATCCCGTTTTGGCCTAATGGTTGCGGATGAGAACGATAAGATTACCGAATTCCAGGAGAAGCCTGAGCATCCGAAGTCCAATCTGGCTTCTATGGGTATCTACATATTCAACTGGGATGTCCTGAAGAAGTATCTGGAAGAGGATGAAGCAGATCCTCGGTCTGAGAATGACTTTGGTAACAACATCATTCCGAATCTGCTTCGTGATGGCCGCCAGATGTATGCATATCATTTCAGTGGTTACTGGAAGGATGTAGGAACGATCTCTTCACTCTGGGAAGCAAACATGGAAGTGCTGGATCCGGAACACAGTGGTATCAACCTGTTTGATGATGACTGGAAGATCTACAGCCGTAACAGTGGTATGACCGGACATAAGATCGCAGCCGGTGCCATCGTAGAGAATTCCATGATTACAGATGGATGCCGTATTCAGGGTACCGTAAAGCACTCTGTATTATATTCTGGCGTAAAAGTAGAGGACGGTGCCGTTGTGGAAGACGCCGTTGTAATGGGCGGATGCGTGATTAAGTCTGGCGCAGTAGTCCGTCATTGTATCATTGCAGAAAAGGCAGTGATCGGTGAGAATGCAGTCGTAGGCGCAGCACCGGAAGGTGCAGAAAAAGGCGTGGCTACGATCGGTCCTGGTGTTTATATTGGTGACGGTGCCAAGGTAGGACCGAATGCAATGGTAAGAGAAAATGTAGAAGGTGGTGAAGAAGTATGTTAACATCCAGCGAAAATGCACTTGGTATTATTTTTCCTAACAGTTATGATGCTCTGGTTCCGGAATTATCCAATATTCGTCTGATGGCTTCCATCCCTTTTGCAAGCCGTTATCGTATGATTGACTTTATTCTTTCCAGTATGGTCAACTGTGGAATCAGCAATGTAACTGTATTAGTTCGTAATAATTATTTTTCCCTGATGGATCATCTAGGATCCGGACGTGAGTGGGATCTGACCAGAAAGAATGGCGGTCTTCATATCATTCCTCCATTTGCCGAGAAGCAGAACAAGCTGTTTAACGGTCATGTGGAAGCGCTGGCTAACGTGCTGGAATTCCTGAGACATCAGAATGAAAAATATGTATTCTTGTCA
Source organism: Muricoprocola aceti (assembly GCF_025567005.1). Lineage (NCBI taxonomy): Bacteria > Bacillati > Bacillota > Clostridia > Lachnospirales > Lachnospiraceae > Muricoprocola > Muricoprocola aceti. The sequence continues at coordinate 307,448 of NZ_JAOQKE010000002.1, read as the reverse complement.
GATGCCAATATCGCAGTGAACTTCGACTTCAATGCCATGCTGCAGGCGCACATTGCCAACAATGCAGATGTGACAGCAGCTTATATTGCGGAAGAACTTCCGGAAAGTGCATTAAAACACACCGCCAATGACAGAGGCTTATATTATACCTTTGCTTTGACTGGAACCAGAATCAGCAAGATCTACATCAACCCACGTGATACAGGGGTACAGAACTTCTCCATGAATATTTACTGTATCGAACGCAAGAAACTGATCGATCTGATCAACGCCGCATTTGTACGTGGACAGGTTTACTTTGAACGTGATGTGCTTGCTCCGAATCTGGATTCTCTGAATGTGCAGGGCTTCAAGTACGAAGGTTATGCAGCACGTATCAGCGATATGAAGAGCTACTTCGAAGAGAATATGAAGCTTCTGGATGATGAGAATCTGGATGCATTGTTCTCAGGTAATCCGATCTACACCAAGATTCGTGATGATAACCCAACCAGATACATCCCGGGATCCAGGGTATCCAATGTTATGATAGCTGATGGTTGTGTCATCGAAGGACAGGTAGAGAACAGCGTTTTGTTCCGAGGCGTTAAGATAGAAAAGGGAGCCATTGTCCGGAACTGTATTCTGATGCAGGATACCGTGATTAAAGAGGGTGCGATCGTAGATTACACGATTACCGACAAGCAGGTAGTCATCAGTGCCGGAAAAGAAATGAAAGGTGCTGACACCTTCCCATTGTATATCGCAAAGGGACATCAGGTATAAAATATATGATATGAAATGCAGAAGGGGCCGAATGGCCCCTTTTAATATTTAGCCTGATATTTTTCAAATTTTGAAAAAAGTTTCAGACGAAATAGATGACGAAATACCCCGACTGCTATAATGAACCCAGATAAAGAGATAAGGAACTCGAAAGAGTCAATATAGTATAGAGCATTCGGAGGTAACAACAATGAGAAACGGTATGATGAAAAGAGCAGCAGCACTTCTTCTGGCAGCAACAATGACAGTTCCAGCATATGCAGTATACGCTGAAGATAATACACAGATCGAAGCAGAAGCAGAAGCAGCTGAAGCAGAAGCAAAAGCCGAAGCAGAGAGACAGGCAGCAGAAGCAGCAGCACAGGCTGAAGCAGAGAGACAGGCAGCAGAGGCAGCAGCACAGGCTGAAGCAGAAAGACAGGCAGCAGAGGCAGCAGCACAGGCTGAAGCAGAAAGACAGGCAGCAGAAGCAGCAGCACAGGCTGAAGCAGAAAAACAGGCAGCAGAAGCAGCAGCACAGGCTGAAGCAGAAAGACAGGCAGCAGAAGCAGCAGCTCAGACAGAGGCAGCAACGGAAGCACAGACAGAAGCGCAGACAGAAGCCGCCGAGACAGAGGCACAGACAGAAGCAACAGAGGCAGAAGAATATCAGACCTCTTTCAAATTTGAAAATGATGAAGTAGTGATCGTAGTTAAGACTTCTGAAGAAGCAAAGCTTGGCAAAGATACAAAGCTGACAGCTAAGAAACTGGAAGAAGGAAGCGAAAAATACGAAGCAGCAAAAGCAGCTACCATCAACAGCCTGGGAAGTTCTGAAGAAGAACTTTACAGCTTCTATGAAATCGGTTTTGAGAAAGATGGCAAAGAACTGGATGTTCAGGACAGCCACATGACAGTAAATGTTACCTTTAAGAATGAAGCATCAGCAGTTCAGGTTAAGGACGGAGTAGCAAAGAGACTGTAAGAGTTAAGAAAGAGGATCAAGGGTCAATGTGAAATCACATTGGCTCTTTTTTTGCCTAAAAAAACTAATGTTTCAACATTATTTTTTATGTAAAATCGCCATGGGGACGGTGTTTTCCGGCTTTTTTATTGTCCCATGTGGCTCTATACATAGAAAATCTAATACAAAAAGTTGCGGGAAATATTAGAAAAAGATGATTGAATAAAGAAAAGATACATGATATCATAAACATACAAAAGCATAGTATTTCATTTCCAGGTGCGGTTGCACTGTCTGGATTCTGGTCACATTTCAGAAATCTTTATGCTTTCAGAATAATAATGAACAAACGCAGAAGAGATCGAAAGGAATGGAGACACAGACCGGAAGACCTTCTGCAAAAAGGAGGGTAATGGAAGAAAGAAAACAGAATATATCTAACTTGCAAGGACGGTATGAAAAAGAAGCGGAGACATTGGAAGCACGCTATGAAAAGTATCGCACGATTTTGCAGAATCTTACAATTATGAGCGATATGTTTATGCGGAATGTATTAAAGAAAAAAGAGTGTACCGAGTATATTTTGCAAACAATATTAAAAGAAGAAATTCAGGTATTGGATCAGACATTGCAGAAAGATTTTAAGAATCTACAGGGGCGATCAGCGATTTTAGACTGTCTCGCAAGAGACAATCAGAATCGCAGGATGAATGTCGAGATACAGAAGGAAAAAGAAGGTGCATCGCCGAAAAGGGCAAGATATCACAGTGGTCTGATAGATATGAATACTTTAGAACCGGGGCAGGATTTTGGGGAATTGACGGAGAATTATGTGATCTTCATAACCAGAACCGATGTACTGGGGCGGAAAAAGCAGATCTATCATATAGACAGAAGGATCAGAGAAACTGGAGAAGTATTTGACGATAATACTTACATAGTTTATGTAAATGCTGAGATGCAGGATGATACAGAGATAGGAAAACTGGTGCATGATCTGCATTGTAAAAACGCAGAAGATATGTATAGTGAAGTATTGGCACAAAGAGTTCGGGAATTAAAAGAAACAGAGGAGGGAAGAAATATCATGTGTAGAGAAATGGAAGAAATATATAACTGGGGAATTGAACACGAGAGAAAAAATACAGAGCTGGAGAAACAGAAGGCAGAGCAAGAGAAACAGAAGGCAGAACAAGAAAAGCAGAACATAGCAAGGCTCACAACAGTGCTTCTGGAGAATGGCTACGTAGAGGAATGTTTGAGAGCAGCGAATGATGAAGCGTATCAGCGCCAGCTGATGAAAGAATGGAATATTGCATAGGTTAAGAAAGAATCTGAAGGAATCAATGTAAAACACATTGGTTCTTTTTTTGAAAAAATGGTAAAAACGAAATACGTGAAAGAGATCAAGAAATAGTTCGTCTGATATAATAAAGCCATAAAACAGAAATACAAAAGAGATACTCCCGTAGGAGAAAAAATAAATAGTCCGGAGGTATGAAGAATGAAAAACAATATGATGAAAAAAGCAGTAGCGATTCTTTTAGCAGCAACCCTTACAGTTCCGAACTACGCAGTATTAGCTGAAGATAATACACAGATTGAAGCAGAAGCCGAAGCAGCCAGAGCGGCAGAAGAAGCGGCGAGAGCCGAAGCTGAGAGGCAGGCAGCAGAGGCGGCAGCGAGAGCGGAAGCTGAGAGACAGGCAGCAGAGGCTGCGGCGAGAGCCGAAGCCGAGAGACTTGCGGCAGAAGAAGCAGCGAGAGCGGAAGCAGAGAGACTTGCAGCAGAAGAAGCAGCGAGAGCCGAAGCAGAGAGACTTGCAGCAGAAGAAGCAGCGAGAGCCGAAGCAGAGAGACTTGCAGCAGAAGAAGCAGCAAAGGCAGAGGCTGAGAGACTTGCAGCAGAAGAAGCAGCAAAGGCAGAAGCAGAGAGACTTGCAGCAGAAAACACACAGAGCGAAGCAACAGAAGCGACCACAGAAGCAGTGACAGAGGCACCGACCGAGGCTCCGACAGAAGCTGCAACTGAGACAGAGAAAGAAGAAAAAGAGACTGAGAAAGAATATAAGACATCTTTTACATTTGAAAATGAAGAAGTAGTCATTAAAGTAAAAGTTTCTAAGGAAGCAAAGCTCTCCGAGGGTACAGACCTGACAGCGAAAAAGCTGGAAGTGGGAAGCGAAAAATACGAAGCAGCAAAAGCAGCTACCATCAACAGTCTGGGATCTGATGAAGAAGGAACTTACAGCTTCTACGAAATCCGATTTGAAAAAGATGGCGCAGAGCTGGATGTAAAAGATGAACATATGGATATCGATGTTACTTTCAAAGATGCATCATCAGCAGTTCAGGTAAAAGACGGAGAGGCGAAAAGGATTTAGGGAATTTTGAAAACTGGAAAAAGAAATCAGCGGAAGTTGATTTCTTTTTTTCTTACAAGAGTGAAAGGAAATGAAACATCATGCCTTTTATATAGTAGGGAACGACTAAAAAGTAGAAAATGACAGAGTTTATGTCATTTTTGGTTGTTCAAAACAAATTAAAAATGTATTATAATAAATAATATTCCAAACAACAAGTAAGATGGCAAAATCTACAACTTGAGAAAATATCATGAAGAATAGAATTCATAGAAAGGAAGGAAAGCGAAGATGAGAAGAAAGGAAAGAGCAAAACGATTTCTGGCTTTATTACTGGCGTTCACGATGATCTTTACAAGTTCATCTATGAATGTTCTGGCAGCTACCATCGTCGGTGGTTACAAGAACAGTAATAAGCAGACCGAGGCTGGTGACGATACCCAGGCAGAGACCCAGGCATCAGAAACCCAGGCAGCGGAAACGAATGAAGATGGATCGGAGGTGCGACAAAATACGGTCACGTTCGCAACGGATGGTCACGCACATATCGTGATTAATGGAGCAACGGTAGATTCTACCGCCAATGCAAAAGACGGTAAGATCGTATTTGATGTAGTAGTCGAAAATGGTTACGCAGTAGAAAGCGTACTGGTAGACAAGAGCATCCCGGCACGTACACAGGAAGATGGTTCCTATATAATAGAAGGAATTCTGACAGATGAGACAACTGTAGACGTCACTACTGTAGCAGTAGAAACAGAAAGCGAATCTGAGACAGAGAGCGAAACAGAAGTGGCTAAGCCTGCATTCGACTTTTCCGGAACAGAAGATGGTGTCACAGCGACCATCAAAGCAGACGAAGGCGTATTCCCAGCAGGTACAAAAGTAGACCTGAAAGCTCTGACAGATGCTGACAGAGAAATGATCGCAGCAGCAGCAGCAGGAGCCAATCCAGAAGATGTCATCGGACTGGATATCACATTTACATATGAAGGAAAAGAAATCCAGCCAGAAGGAAACGTATCCGTATCCTTCGCAGCAGCAGAAATCGCAACTGCAGAAGTAGATACTGTTTACCATATCGATAATGGTGCGGTAGAAGAAGTGACTGCAAGCCAGGAAGGTGAAAGCCTGGGTTTTACTTCAGATAGTTTTTCACCGTTTGGTATTAGTCTTACAGCGGCAAAAAATACAGAGTATACTGTTGAGGTTGGAAAGACAGTTACAATAGAGGGAACAACCTCTAAGTGGAGTCATAGTTGGAGCGTTATACAAGGTAACGAGTTTGTCACGGTAAAGGCAAATAAGGATAAAGCAGTAGTCACAGGTAAAGCGGAAGGAACTGCAACGATTCAACATCAATATGGGGCAAAGAAAGAAAATTATACGGTGACAGTTACGCCTGGCAAAGTGCGTGTTTATGTATATGTAAACAGTAAAGATGAGATGGATAAACCATATTCACAGGAAGCACTGGATTTGTTACAGGTAGAATATGTTGACCAAAATGGTTATTTCCCAGCAGGTGAAATTACTTTAGATTCATCCTACTTCAATGGAAAAGACCGCAAGAGCAGTAGTCTGATTAATTCAACGTCTGATTGGAATAAATTGCAGGCAGCGCTTGGAACTTTAGATAAATCTAAACTGCAGGTAAACAAAAACAATCAAATCTCAAATTATATCTCACAGGCAGTAGGAGATACAAATAAAAGGTTTGGAAGTCAGTGTACAACACTTGGATATTGGGTGGGACATGGAACATCTTATGGTTTTACAGATCAGACAGTAGAATATCATCTTGACTTGCGATTTAGAACAAATCGAATTATCTTTAAAACCGGTAATAATGATATTAAGACAGGTGCTGCTACAGATGGAAATGAAGTAGATAACAGAGTATATATTACAGGATCTGAAATTCAGGAACCACGAAATGTGAATATACCAAACGGATATAAATTTGTCGGTTACTATCAGGATGCTGATTTTAAAACACCATGGAATGGAATCGGAACAGCATTAACAGCTGATCAGACAGTTTATCTGAAGATTGCACCGATGAAAGATGTGACAGTATACTATGTTCCAGTAGGTAATGGAACAGTTACATTGGATTCTGAACACTTTAATCCTAAAACTGGCAAAGTTTTAGGATCTGAGGCAAAGCCTGCATTAGGTAGTGGATTTGTTGGATGGTATTCAGATAAAGAATGTAAAAACCTTGTAAGTGACGATAAGAAATTTAGTCCTGCTGCACCGGATGATGAGTGGAAGGAAGGAGACTCTTACACCTATTATGCAAAATTTACCGAGAAAACAGGTAGAGCAGGATATAATTTAGTTCTGGCTTCTGCAATGTGGAATGGTAATATACCTCAAAATTTAAAAAATACAGAAGCACAGAAATATCATTATACTTATGGATTTGCAAAAGATGATACATTTACAGTTATTTCAGATGTTCCTATAGCACAGGGGTATGCATTTATTGGATGGCATGATAAAGATCGTGGTGCTGACCACCCATCGGCTATACGGAATGCAGGAGATAAGGTTACTTATATCTATAAGGATAGTAAAGATTATACTCTGGATGCATTATGGGCAAGTTTGAATGCAACTGGAGGAACGTGGGTATATGATGGTACTAAACGATCCATTACAACGGATATAAATATTAATGAAGGAACAGGACTTGCAAAAGAATATGCAGATCAGGCGAAAGAGCTTATAACTGCGGGTGATTTACTATATTCTACAGATAAGGAACATTGGAGTACAACAAAACCAGAATTTATAGATGTAGGTGAATATACCGTATATGTGAAAGAAGATGTTACGGTTGGTGGCAGAACTACTACACTTACGGGGGAAGCAACTGTAACAATCAATCCGGTGGAGATTGAGATCACAGCAAAGAGCGCTGAGAAGCAGTATGACGGAACCGCACTGACAAACAGCGGATATGACATCACTAAGGGAAGCTTCATCGGAGAAGACGGATTTGCAAGCGTGGCGGTAAAAGGAAGCCAGACCATAGTAGGGGAAAGCGACAACACGATCACCGGCTATGAGCTGAAGAAAGGAACGAAGAGCCAGAACTACACCATCACAACCAAGAAAGGCAAACTGAAAGTCACAGACCGTGACACGAAATATGAAGTAACGGTAGTGGCAAAGAGCACAACCGCGACCTATGATGTTGTATAAATAAAGTTGACACCTTATTCTCAAAGAATTCATGTATAATAAAGAGAATAAGGAGGAACTCTCAATGTCACGTACCCAACGTAAATACGACCACGAATATAAGGTCCAGGCTGTCAAACTTGCCAGAGAAATCGGCGGTGCTAAGGCAGCCAAAGAATTAGGTATTCCAGAAGGAACCATCCATACATGGCTGAAAGCAGTTAGAGCAGGCACTTTAGATATTGGCGACGGTGCACATACTCCAGAAAGTGCGATGAGCCTTGCTGAGGAGCTTGCTATGCTCCGCAAACGCGTTAAGGATCAGGATAAAGAAATCCGGCGTCTGAAAGAGGAAAATGAATTTCTCGAGGAAGCAAGTGCTTTTTTCGCAGCCAGCCGTCGGAAGTCAGCAAGAACCAAAGAATGATGTTCATTGCCATAAAAACGGAAGACGGCATGATTAAGGGAAAACTTTCATTCTATTGCCGGATGCTTGGCGTTAGCCGCCAGGGGTTCTACAAATATCTTGCTCATAAAGATCGCCCCTGGAAATATCAGGATCTCGCTGATGCTATGAGAGCAATCAATACAGAGGATGAATGTAATGATACCTATGGGCGTATTCGCATGTATCAGGCACTTCTCCTTAAGAAACCGGAAGGACTCAAGATTCCTAGTGAGCGAACCGTCTACAGGGTCATGGATGAAATTGGCCTTAGTCATCAACCAAAGCGTAAGCCGAATGGTATTACCAAGGCTGATCGGGAAGCTCGTAAGTCAGATGATCTTCTGAAGCGAGATTTCAAATCTGATAAGCCACTTGAAAAATGTGTAACTGACATCACAGAAATCAAGGCTAAAGATGGAAAACTGTATGTTTCAGCTATCTTTGACTGCTTTGATTCCAGTGTCCTTGGTCTGGCAATGGAAACCAACATGAAAGCAACTTTGTGTGAGCATACCCTGGATAATGCCTATCTGGCATATCCTGATCTGCGAGGGGCTATTGTACACTCTGACAGAGGAACACAATATACCAGTGAAACTTATCGTAAGGCTCTTGCTAAATACGGTATTATTCAAAGCATGAACAGTGCTGGTGGCAGGTGCCACGATAATGCCCGATGCGAAAGCATGTGGGCCAGAATGAAAAGCGAGCTTCTGTATGACCGCTACAATACGGAGACTATGACCATAGAGGAACTGAAGGTTCTCATTTGGAGATACTTCATCAGTTACTGGAATAACAGGAGGATCTGCTCTGCCAACGGTGGGCTTCCTCCGATAATTAAGCGACAGAGATACTACCAATCTCTGGAACAGGCTGCATAGGCAGTGATATCTTTGAGATAAATGTGTCAACCAATATTGACAATATCACACCTTCAGCAGTTCTTCCGGGGTATGGACGATGCAGTCCGCCCCGTTTTCTTTTAAGAAACTTTCCGGACGGAATCCCCATGTGACTGCGATTTCTTTCATACCGGCATTGAAAGCAGTCTGGATGTCTACTTCAGAATCGCCGATATAGACTGCCTCGTCTTTGCTGATCTGAAACTTTTCCAAAACCGCCAGTACACTGTCCGGTGCCGGTTTTCTGCGGATGCCTTCCCGCTCGCCCACTGCAAAATCAAACATTCCCCTGAAATAGTCTTCACAGAGAATCTGCACCGCAAAGTCCCCTTTGTTAGAGACTACCGCTGTGAGGATGCCTTTTTCGCGTAAAGTCTTTAAAAGCTCCATGATGCCGCTATAGGGACGGGTTTTCACTGCACAATGGTCTTTGTAATATTCTTTAAATGTAGTAAATACCTGCTCAATCTGCTCATCACTGCTGCCTTTCGGTACCGCACGCTCGATCAGCTTATGTATGCCATTTCCCACAAACCAGCGTACCTCATCAATGGTATGCTCCGGCATATGATAAACAGACAGCGCATAATTCGTGCTGTCTGCCAGATCTTCTAAAGTATCTAAAATGGTTCCGTCTAAATCAAATATGGCTAATTTGTATCTCATATATCTATATCGTCCTTTTTCCGCACTGCCTTAGCTGCTTGGTTTGATCTCATGATACTTCCGTCTCACTCTCCTCGGACATCTCCGTCCACATATCTTCACCAATCGCAGTGCTTTCCTCTTTTATGATTATTTTATAATCTGAATCCACCTGAATATCATATCCGTAGCAGCTTTCTTCACCAGTTTCTGCGTCTTCTACATTGGCATAATAAGTAAACGCTACTCGATAGACATCCGGGTGCAGATCAATCTGGTTATAACTATACCCCACTATCCAGTCATCTTCAAGATCTTTTTCCTTCAGCAGAAGCTGTGTGGCATACTGCTCTGCCACATCTCCCCGGCTGGTACCTACTGCATTTTCAATGGATCTGGCTGCAAACCCATGCAGCATCCATGCAACAAGCAGAATATTTGCTATCAGCACCATAACACTGGCAATCGGACCTTTCTTATCCCGACGCAGGCTTTTCAGGACATGATAATCCAGATAAACCATAAGCCCCAGATTCAACATACAGGTAACAAGATTTGCTCCCTGGGCATGATGATCCCAGAAGCTGTCCGGTATCATAACCGAACACAATACCAGAAAAAATCCTGCCAGCAAAAAAGTAAATGCTCCATAGATTTTCCGGCTCTCCTCATCTGCCCAGTTTTTCCAGAGATAATAGCCGGATACTACCGGTCCTGCAGCAAGAAAACCAACAAAAACAGCACCGCCCAGACTGGCCTGCCCGGACAGCTTAGACAGGATTGTCACAAGCAGAATTACAGGTACGGCAAGATAACCTGCCATCTTATCCTGATGCTGTTGCTGCTTTCGAATCTCTTCCATAGCATGCATCATCTCCGTCACCTCCGCTGATGTGTATAATGTATCTTTTTCTTTCGTCACACTTCCATTTTGAGGCTCCCCATCATTCTTGTCTCCTCCGTCCGTCTGGGAAGTTCCACCCTTTTGTTCTTTCTGGCTATTCCATCCGTCCCGACTCATTGTCTCTGCTTTTTGAAAATTATCTGCATCCTGTACCTCCGACCTCATCAATTCCAGCAATGAGATCCCCAGTGCATCTGCAAGCGGTTCCATGGTGTTAATATCCGGAAATCCCAGTCCTCGTTCCCAACGGCTGACTGCCTTATCCGTCACACCGATCTTCCCTGCAAGCTCTGCCTGCGTCATATGCTGCTGTTTTCTTCGGTCAGAAATAAATGCACCAAACTTCTTTGCATCCATTTATCAGTTCCTCCATCCTTTTCTGACTCTGGTATACACTATAGTGCGCATTTTCGTCAATCGATGAATTGTTTACATGCAAAACTGGCTGATTTTCTGATAATCATAACCACCGGCTTAGCCGGTGGTTTGCACTGCCCCTATAAGGGGCTCATCCCTGCTTGCGCCCGGAAGGCGCACTGAGAGGGTCCGCCTCTTGCACTGCCTTTCACAGGCTGGCCCTAAAGGGCCTTTCTCAGTGCCTCCTACTTCCTGCGCATCCCCTTGGGATTTGCTTATTGCTTCTTTTCCCGGCTTAGCCTTTTAGGCTTATTTTTTTCTGCCTTTTTTTACCGGCTCACCCGTAAACGGGTCTATGTATTCATTTAACGTTAACTGATCATATTCTAAATCATTTTTTAATTGATTCTGAATATATTCTTGTATCTTCTTTGCATTTTTCCCTACCGTATCTACATAGTATCCTCGACACCAGAAATGGCGATTCCCATACTTGTATTTCAGATTTGCATGTTTCTCAAATATCATGAGCGATGACTTTCCTTTTAAATACCCCATTATTTCTGATACACTATATTTTGGTGGTATTCTTACCAACATATGGATATGATCTTTACAGCATTCTGCTTCAATAATCTCAATTCCTTTCTCTTACATAACATGCTCAATATTTCTGCTACATCTGCTTTAATCTGTCCATATATTACCTGTCTACGATATTTCGGTGCAAAAACCAAATGATACTTGCATTCCCATGTTGTATGACTTAAACTGTTCTTATCCATTTTGGATACCTCCTTGATTATATTTTGTGAGTTTTGCGGACCCACTTTTATATTATCACAGGAGGTTTTTTACTTGAAGCTAAAGCTACTCCCTCCACCTGCCGAGCAGGTGGTTTATTTTTCTGCCATACAATGATTCAGGGAGCATATCATTTTCCCGTGATATGCTCCCTGTTTTTATTCATTTTTTCAGTTTTTTCATAGCCCGATATGCTGCTCCCATCATGCCTGCCTGATTTCCAAGCTCAGTCTGCACCAGTTGGATATCTTTGAAATTGTTTTCTACTCTTTCAATCGTTTTTCTTTTCACCTCTTCATATACATATTGTTGTGCCATAATGCCACCGCCCAGCGCTATTTTATCCGGGTCAAAAATATGTATCAGACTGATAAGTCCATAGGTGATTTCATCAATCCAACAATCCACTATTTCTTTTACTCCTGGTCTGTCGATTGCTTCAAAAATTCTGCGTCCACTGTTTAGCTGTGAATCAATTTTCTCAGCATTACGCACCAATGCCGTAGTAGATGCATAGCGTTCATAACATCCTGAAAGCTGCTTCCCAGGCTTCCTCTTTTCCGGGTGAATCAGAATTCCACCAAAATTAGCCGCAGCCCAGTTTTTCCCCTCCAGCACCTCGCCATTAATAATGATGCCACCGCCGATTCCCGTCCCATAGGTCAAGCATAGAAAACAGTTGGTTCCTTTTCCGGCACCGGCCACATATTCTCCAAGTGCCGCTGAATTCACATCATTTTCTACTGCTACCGGAATACCAAATTCTTTCTCCAGATTTTTGGCAATCTCTGTCCCTATGTACCCCGGGATATTCTGATTGGCATAATGTATCGTACCAGTTTCTGCATTCACATCTCCTGCCGTACTGATTCCTATAGCATCTGCCTCCTCGGCATGCAGGCGGTGAAGAATATCTCTCATGCACTGTAATACCCCTTCACCGCCTTTTCGTGTCTCTGTTTTATCCTCGCCACAGGAAGAAAATTCTCGTCCGTCCCAGATACCCGATTTAATTGCGGTTCCTCCTATATCCAATACGGAAATTTTCATTACGCTTCTCCTTTTGCTTTGGCAATTGCTTTCATAAATCGTTGTGCAATTTCAAGCGGTCTTGTAATAGCCCCTCCTACCACGATGGCCCATACTCCAGTAGATAACGCCTTTACTGCTTCTTCCGGGCTGTGGATCTTACCTTCACCGATAACCGGAATATCAAGATCTGCCGCCAGATGGCTCATCAACTCATAATCTGGTCCATCTTTAGCTTCTGTGTACGGTGTATATCCACTCATGGTTGTGCCAACTATATCTACTCCGCACTTCCATGCATTCACACCTTCTTCATAGTTAGAAACATCTGCCATTAACATTAGATCTGGATACTTTTCCTTAATCTGAGCAATAAATTCATTGATCGTTGTACCATCTCCTCTTTTCCGTATGGTACAGTCCAATGCTACAATATCAGCCCCTGCTTCCACCAGCTCATCCACTTCTTTCATCGTAGGAGTAATATAGGCATCATATCCTTCATATTGAATCTTAATCAGTCCTATCACTGGTAAGCCAGTCTCCTCTTTAATGGCAACTACATCCCGAACCCCACTGGTCCGAATCATAGTGGCACCAGCCTGTTTTGCGGCTCTTGCCATTAAATACATTACTGACTTTTCTTCTACATATAAAGGTTCACCCTTAACTGCCTGGCAGGATACAATCATTCGTCCGTGAATGGCATCCAGCAGTTCTTTTTTTGTCATGATTTTGTTCCTCCTGCTTTATGCTTCTTACAATGCATTTTGCCGCCTCAAGTGCCTGCATTAGCAGACAGCAGCTTATATCCAGCATCATTTGATAAGACTCATTGCCGCCTCATCTGCCACAACCACCAGGTCTTTGTGCAATTGCAGTATAGATGCCGGAACCTGTGACGTAACTGGTCCAAATAATGATTTTTTTAATATTTCTGCCTTATCCTCTCCGCTGACAATCAGCAGTATTTTTTTTGCTTTCATAATGGTATTGATTCCCATAGTATAAGCATGACGTGGCACATCATCTGCTGAAGTAAAAAAGCGTTTATTAGCTTCTATTGTGCTCTCTGTCAATGCCACGCAATGTGTATTCTTTACAAATTCATCTGCCGGTTCATTAAAACCAATATGACCATTATGTCCCAGTCCAAGCAGCTGCAGATCTGCACCCCCATATTGTTCAATCAGACTTTCATAACGTGCACATTCTGCATCTCCATCTTCTTTTGTTCCATCTGGAATATTCACACGCTCCATATTAATATTGATATCTTTAAACAAATGATGATACATAAAATAATAATAACTCTGATCATTCTCTCTGGATAATCCCTTATATTCATCCAAATTCACTGTTGTAATCTCTGAAAAATCAAGATCTTTGTTCTGATATCCTTTTATCAGATATTCATAGGTTCCGATTGGCGTGGAACCTGTTGCAAGCCCTAATACACTATCTGGTTTCAAAACAACCTGTGCGCCGATAATCCCGGCAGCTTTTCTGCTCATTTTCTGATAGTCTTTTGTACAATATAGCCTCATTCTTTTCTCCAATTCTCATCCAATTTCTGCACCAGATTATTTTTGCAGTTCTTCCCAGATCATTTCTGCCAGCTGTCTGTGTCCTTTTGCAGAAAGATGCATATAGTCTATCGTATTCATATCCATACTTGCTGCATCCAGGAAACGCACTTTCTCTAGTTTTGCCATGATGCTGTATTCTCTTGCCAGCTGATAAGATTTATCAGAACTGATCCCCATCTCGCCAGCTACAAAACTGCTTTCACATTCTTTCCTAATCGGTGCCGGAGAAATCACAATGATGTCCGGTACTCCATTCCATACTGGCATGCCCTTTGCTTTTTCTACCAGTCGCTTCATACCATCTGCAATGTTCTTTGGTGTTGCAGAGAACCGTTCTTTGCAATCATTGGTACCCAACATAATGATTAATGTATCAAATGGTCCATGACTCATCAGACAAGGGTATATGTAATCCATTCCAGCCATCCCCTCATTAATTGGATCCCGATAGCAGGTTGTCCGCCCACTTAATCCTTCTTCTATAATCGTATAATCTGGACCTGCCAGCTTCTGCAATACGCAGGTCCATCTTGTATTTTCGTCAAATCTTCCATCGGTGATTGCATCATATCCATATGTATTAGAATCACCAAAGCATACTATTCTCTTCATTTTTTCTCCTTACAATCTATGTTATCCTTTTACAGCCCCCATTGCCAGACCCTGAACAAACTGTTTTTGCGCAAGCAGTACCAGAATCAATACCGGAATCAGTGTAATCACAGAAGTAGCTGCCATAGGTCCCCATTCCAGCCCACGGTCAGTAATAAATCCCGCAATAACCACCGGAAGGGTCTTGGATTTGTTAATGCTGAGGATAACCGCAAACAGAAATTCATTCCATGCTCCGATAAAAGCAAGAATACCTGCCGCTACTAATCCTGGTTTTGTCACCGGAAATACTACCTTAAAAAACTTCTGTAGAAAAGTTGCTCCGTCAATCTTAGCCGACTCTTCCATTTCCAGAGGCACCTGTTCGAAAAATCCCATCATCAGCCATATAACCAATGGCAGATTAAAGCTGGTATTCATAATGATCAGAGCAGTTCTGGTATCAATCAGATGTAGATTTCTCATAACCAGATAAATCGGGATTGCTGTTGCAATAGCCGGGTACATTTTCTGAACCATGAACCACAGACCAAATGCCCCACGGACTGTCTTGTGGAAACGTCCTCTGGCAACAGAGTAGGCTGCCATAGAACCAAATACCAATGAAATTGCTGTAGATACCGCTGCCACAATAAATGAGTTAATGAACTGATTTAACAGTCCATTCATCTGCAATACCTGTTGGAAACTTTCCAAAGTGAAACGATGTGGAAAAATCACTGGCGGATTTGCCAAATAATCTGCCTTCACTTTAAACGAACTTGTTACCAGCCAGTATAACGGAAAGATAATGGCAATCATGGTGATGGCAACAATGATAACACGGGCAGGGCGTCCCGCAAAATTTCCAATAACGTCATCCATAACGGAGACTTCTTTTTCTTTCTTCTTTCTCATGCTACCTTCTCCTCCACAAATTTTCTCAGTTTCAGGAATATTAACGTAACGACTGTCATAATCAAAACGAACATAACGGCCAGTGCTGCGGTATAACCTGCGTCAAAGAATTTCAATCCTTGTTTGTAAATATAGTTTGGAAGCATCTCTGTTGCTGTTCCTGGCCCACCATTTGTCATAGTGTATACTGTATCAAATACTTTAAATGCATCCACAAACCGAAGCATGGTGATGATAACCAGTAATGGGCTAATCATCGGAAGAACAATTTTTGCAAAAATCTGTGAATTCTTCGCTCCGTCAATACGTGCCGCCTCAAAACAGTCTGCCGGAAGTGCTTTCAGACCAGCAGCACCAATAATCGCTACCCATGGTACCAACTGCCACACATTAACAAATATTACTGCCGGCATAGCATACTTAGGATTGCTTAACCAGTTGATACTTGGAATTCCAAGAAAACTTAACAGATAATTAATGATACCTGTGGTTCCATCCAACATCATTCTCCATGTAGTACCAATAGCAACCGGAGCCATAATCATAGGAATCAGAAGAATCGTGGTACAGATCTTAGCCCAGAGCATATCTGAACATAGTACCATAGCCACAATAATACCAATCACCAGTTCCAGCGCCACAGAAATTACTGCAAAAAGTACCGTGTTCCCAGTGCTGACCGCAAGGGTTTTATCAGTAAACATCTTGATGTAATTTCCCAGTCCATTGAATATCGGAACAGCATTCGGTAAATTAATCTTATATTTGAAAAAACTTAAATATACAGAATATAACAGCGGTAATAATGCCGTCACACCTAAAAAGATCATGGTTGGCAACATAAACAGCCAGGACCATACCGTCTCATTACGGTGTTTCATTTTAGGTGCCCCATTTGCTTTATTTTGTGCTTTCATGTTTATGGCTCACTTTCTGAACAGAGTATTTCTTTTTTCTTTTAATTAGGGCTTACCCACCATTTTGTGAGTAAGCCCTGTATTGAGACATTCTACTTCATTATCTGTTGTAGTTCTTTACGCCTTCTTCAGGTGGAGCTGCTTCCAGAGCTTCCTCGATACCTGCCTGCATATCTGCAATAGTGGTTTCCAGATCTTCCTGTCCGGATAGATAAGAACCAACTACTGTATTCAGCATGCTGTCAACCTGTGTAGAAGCCGGGATTCTCCACCACATATTTGCGGTGTCAAGAGCTTCACGTACCTGATCCATATAGGTTCCTTTGATACCATCCTGCTCCCAGAACTCTTTTCTAGGAGAAAGAATTCCATAGTTCTCATAGAACTCATTCTGCTTGTCCATACTTGTGTACATCTTAATCCATTCCCAGGCCAGTTCCTGATTCTTGGAGAATGCAGGAATAGAGCAATCCCATGCACTCAAAAGTGTTGTACCTGTCTGGTCATATGGGATCGTAGATAATGCCCACTTACCAACAACCTTAGACTGTTCTGGATCATCTGCTGCCTGTGTCAAACCTAATGTTGGCCATGTCTCACATACTGCTGCGCTACCATCCAGGAATGCCTGAATTGACTGATCAGTTCCCCAGTTCAGCCAGTTCGGATCACAGTATTCCTGAACTGCCATCAGATGTTCCAGCGCATTTCTCGTTGCTTCAGAATCAATGGTCACGTTCCAGTCTTCATCAGCCCAGGCACCGCCCATGGACCAAAGTACATAATCAAATACACCGCCCAGCTGTCCGGCAATACCGGAAATAGAATCACCGTAAACTCCATTGTCTGGATCATTTACAGATGCAAGCTGCTCTCTGAAACCTTCCCATGTATCAGCAAGCCCATCCGGCAGAAGGTCTGTTCTGTATGCGAAAAGCTGTGGTGTACTGGCATTTGGAATACCATAGTAATGTCCCTGCCATTCTCCACTGTTCGCCAGTACATTGTCAATGTACTCTGACATATCAAATCCATCTTTGTCGATGTTCTCCTGAAGATCTGTCAGATATGGAGCAAATTCTCCATCCCACTGGCTTGCTACATCGATCACATCATATGTACCCGCCTGGCTGGTCAAATCCAGCAAAATCTTTTCATGCAATTCAGAATACGGCATATCGATCACTTCTACCGTTGCTCCTGTTGCCTCCTCAAATTCATCTACCATGGAGTTCGCAGCATCCGCATAGACACCTGACATATACAATACGGTAAGCTTCTGGCCTTCAAATGGTTTCTCTGCAGATGCATCATCAGCAAATGCAAAGGTGCCAAGTGAAGCAATCATGGTTGTACAAAGTAACGCACTGACAAATTTTTTTCTCATTCCTTTTTCCTCCTTCTTGATATGGAAAAATTTTTTTTCGATATCTGGATTATGCCCCATTCTGTTTATATTGTCAATACTTTTTTACCATTAGCGCACCATTTTTGATAGATTTTCACAATAAGACTAATTTGTTTTATGCATTTTTACTTTCTGTATTTCATGTTTTCTGAAAATAATTTTCATTTTCTCTTTACTTTTCTGGAATATATTTTTCGCATTTTCCGTTTTTGAAAAAAATTTCTTTTTCTATTGTTTTTTTACTCTAAAATAAATACAATAGAGACAGGGATTTATCTTTCCAAATTGATTTAAGGAGATTTTTATTATGAACGCACCGAATCTTACCACTGTTATCACCTCAAAATATGATGAAATGACAAATGCTGAAAAAAAGGTTGCGGATTTTGTTTTGAGTTCTCCACAGATTGCATTAAACTCAACGATTACTGACATGGCAAAATTATGCAAGGTGGGGGAAACCAGTGTCTTTCGCTTCTGCAAAACGCTCAATTTCAATGGTTATCAGGAATTTCGTATTTCTCTGGCTCTGAATAATACTGCTTCCATTGGAACAGATGTGTCTGACCTTCCTCATAATGAAGAGGATCTGGCTCATCAGGTCATGTCCATCTACCGTGCTGCAATTCAGAAAACCTATAGCTCTCTGGATTACTCAGCCATTGACAAAGCCGTAAATATCCTGTTGCATGCAGACTTTATTTATTTTTTCGGAGCCGGCGGTTCTGCACTTTCCGCTGAAGAAACACATCTGAAATTTTCAAAAATTATACCAAATGTTGGATTTGATGCTGATTTGCACCAGCAGCTGACAAAAGCCAGTCTGGTGAAAGAAGGGTATGTATCTGTGATTTATAGTAATTCTGGCATAACCAAAGATGCCATTACTATTGCGAAGTTATCTCATATGCGAGGCGCAAAAGTAATTTTTATTACCGAATTTTCAGAGACACCAGCAGCTGAATACAGTGATGTCGTACTGCTCAGTGGCGCTGCTGAGGGTCCTTTTGCAGGTGGCTCCATTACCGCCAAAACTTCTCAGCTCTTTATGATGGATCTACTGTATGCCAAGGTTTATCAAGCTATGGGCACAGATGCTGAAAATAACAAAAAGCTGACTTCCAGAGTCATTGCAGACAAGATGCTGTGATCTGGTTTCATAAATCTCCCCCGGATGAATTCATCCGGGGGTCTCATATCTACCATTTTACAGAAGGGTTCCCACTCTGTAGAAGGTTTCCCACGGAACATTCCGTGGCACAAATGCAAAGTCCTCTTTCGGTATTTCCCGCACAGTTCCGTCGTGCTCAATCATCAGCAGCCGGTCTGCCAGTGACAGGGAATCAGACAGATTCAGGGAGATGTCCACTACGGTAATTCCCCTGTCCAGAAGCATCTCCAGCAGCTTCCAGATATGAATCCGGTGGGCCAGGTCAGCTCCTTTGAATGGTTTAATACAATATACAATCTGGGGATTCTGAAGCATCACACGGCTGTAAATTAACTGGTATTTCTGTTTCTCACTAAGATCTTCCACCTTCATATCAAAAACTTCTTCCCCCAGAAGACTCTCATATTCTCTGCGGATACTTCCCCGTATGCTGCTAGTTTTCCAGATGTTTCCCATTCTTCTGGAAAGAGACATGCACAGGTTATCCATATAGCTGAGTCCGTGAAAAATCATGCTGACCGTAGGAGATTCCTGAATAACCGCCGCTTTTTCATCTTTTACTGTATCTGTCTGTAATTTTTCAATTATCTCCTGAAGAATCATATTCTCATGGATCTGAACAGCCAGATATTCCCCTCGGTAAATAGGAAATTCCAGTTTTTTGCCCATAGTTTCACTGAAAGAACGCCAGGTGGTATATATCTCCTGTGTCTTTTCCTCGCGTTCTCTTTTTTCCAGATGGAAACGCACCATCTGGTTGTATTCCATATTATAATGGTTGTAATCGTAGACCTCCCATGCCTGGTTCTTCATCATTTCCTTGGGGATCACTTTCCAGATCCGTCCGTTAGTCAGAAACGCTATCCTGTCACAGAAGTTGTTCTCTTCCTCAAAATGAGGACTGATGTACAGAAAGGAGAATCCTTTCTCTGCATAATGATGCAGGATCTGGTGAAGATATTCCAGTTCCCGGTCACTGATCAAGGCACCGATCTCCTCCAGCACAATCAGATGATTGCCCGCCACCACAGAGCGAAGCAGTTCCACAATGACACGCTGAAATACCGTCAGACTCTCTACTTTTGTCTCCGCTGTCATCTCCATGCCGATCTCTTTTAAAAAAGGCTGAAGCTGTCGGTTCAACAGTTCCTCGTGAATGACTTCCTGGCGGAATCCCTGTCTCAGAACAAATACATTGTCTGCAATCGTCATAGATTCTACCAGGGAACTCTGAGCCTGAATCACTCCGATCCGGTTATGAGTTCCGGATGATTCTTTCCAGGAATTGACCTGCTCCCCATTATAATAGATATAACCGTCATACAACGGCAGATTCACCTGCAGAAGCTTCAAGAGAGCAGCCATACCCTGCCCGTTAAATGGCAGCATACCCATGATCTCTCCCTCATAGATCTGCAGATTAAAATCCTCCAGCCTGGTCATATCCGCTTCTTTGTAGATAACCCGCTCCATTCGCAAAATTTCTTTTCTCATGACAGTACACTCCGGTTCTTCACATCCCGGTCATTTGCCGTGATCGGAATGGTAATCTCCACATCTGTTCCCCTCTGCTGTACCGAATAAACATGCATGCCATATTCATCCCCAAAGATCAGATGGATGCGGTTATTCACATTAACCAGTGCGATTCCGCCCTTTTTCTCATCCGGGGAACCGAAGGAATCATTTCCCCTCCCCAGCTTCCGGTTCAGGGCTGCCAGCGTCTCCTCATCCATTCCCACACCATCGTCGGAGATACAGATAATCAGACGATCCTGGGTGCAGGCGAAACGAATATACAGATTGCCCGCTCCGATCTTCAGTTCCGTTCCATGAATAATACTGTTCTCTAATATGGGCTGCAGGGTCAGCTTCGGAATCCGGCAGTTCATGATCTTCTCATATTCTTTTGGATCGTATTCAATATGCAGATTCAGCCGGTCTCCAAATCGATACTTCTGAATGCCAAAATAAGTCTCACAGTTATCCAGTTCTTCCTCTACTGATACCAGATTTTCTACTTTTGTGATGGTATACCGGAAAAACTTCGCAAGCGCTTCAGTCATATCTGCCACCCCATCCAGCCCGGCAATCAGAGCCTCTCCACGGATGCTTTCCAACGTGTTATATAAAAAATGTGGATTAATCTGATTCTGCAGTGCCAGATACTGTGCCTGCCGTTTATTCAGATCCATCATCTGCGGAGAATGCAGAAAATGCTCCATGAACTTCATCTCTTCGGCAGTCGTCGGGGTCAGCAACGCTGCCCGCGCCCCATCTCCTGCCATAACCATATAACCTTCCAGAAAACGCTCCATGGTCTTTTCTGCCTGCTGATATGGTCTGCTGATCCAGAATACTGCTGCTATCAGATATCCAATCAGAACTGCCGCCGTCAGAAGCACGTTCCAAATCGGTCCCTGCCCCTGAAAAAACAGGACTGCCTGTGTCACCGTCAGTATAACCAGAAGTGCCAGCACTGCCATTCCCATCCACCAGATTCTGCCGGAAATATAACGAATATTTCTTCTTTCTTTCATAGCAAGTATTCTCCTGATCAGCCGTATAATTTCCGGTAGGTAGATGGTTTCACTTCGGTAGACTTTTCAAAGGTCTGGGTAAAATGCTTCAGATCGTTGTAACCCACTTTTTTACAGATCTCCACCACCGGAAGATTGGTCTCACGTAAAAGGATCTTCGCCTGTTCCATCCGCACATTGATCAGATATCTGGCAAAACCTTCCCCTTCTGTTTTCTTAAATAATACGCTGAAATAAGTCGGACTTAAGCCTACTTCGCTGCTGACCTCTTCCAGAGTAATCGGCTCCCCATAATGATTCTGAATGTATTCTTTTGCCCGGCGGATCGGACGCACTCTGTCATTTTCTCGCTTTTCTTCTATCTCACGAATATATTTCTTCTGGAATTCCCGCAAAGCAGCAAAGAGTTTTTCCACACTTGCGCACTGCTCACACTGTCTGCGAAAAGCTTCCAAACATTCGGTGCGGTTGGCGATCTGTATGCACGCTGTAAAGACATCTGCTGCGCTGTATACAAGATCCAGGATATCGCAGCCCCGTGGATTCCTTTCCTCACTGACCTTTTTCTGCAGATAAACAGCCGATTCATCCGCAAGATCTGTACTCATCACTTCCACGGCATGAGTGATCTCACGAATATATTTGTCCAGCAGCCGTTCTCCCTGCAGGGAAGAATAGTTCTCCTGCTGCTCCAGAATCCGACCGCTGCCCTTTACCAGCCTCTGGCAGATCAGCCTGGACAACTCCGGTCCTGCATCTTCCAGTTCTTCTGCTCTTCTCACGGCTTTTCCCAGTGCCATGGAAAACTCTACCGATTTGAAAATGGCCTTCTGCAGTTCCATCTGCGCCAGCGCATTCTTCAAAATCCTGCGCACATCTTCCTGCTGCCTGCTTTCATAATTCAACAAACCGATACAGTAAAATCCCTGACATTCCATAATCGGATCCAGCCCTTTTTCCAGAAGGTTCCGGTCCAGAATCTCCAGTGCCTTTTCCATCAGAACAGATACAGAGGAAGTACCAAGTGCCTCTTCCTCGCAATCCATCTTCAGGCAGAATGGCTGAAGCAGCCCGACTTTCAGCGTAATTCCATACTGATTCTGCAGAATCTCTTCTGTCAGGGATACCTGTTCCCCGTTTAAAAGCTGTGTCAGCAGCTTGCTGCGCATATAATCTTCATTCTTCTGCGCCTTCTGGATCAGGACCTGCTTGTCCCGCTCAAATTCCTGACGCTGACCGATCTTACTCTTCAGCTTCTCCAGCGTTTCCGTCAGCTCTGCCTTGTTAATGGGCTTTAACAGATAGTGGCCTACACCAAACCGGATGGCCTGCTGCGCATATTCAAAATGAGCATAGCCGCTGATGATAATAATCTCCACCTCCGGGCAGGCTTCCTTTACTTTCTCAATTAATTCCAGACCTGACAATCCGGGCATACGGATGTCTGTGATCAGGATATCCGGACACACCTTCTGTACCACATCAAATGCTTCGATCCCGTTGTGTGCCATCCCTGCGATCTCCATTCCCAGACGGTCCCAGTTTATTAATGCCTGAATCAGCTGGCAGATTCGTTCCTCATCGTCTGCAATAACAACTTTCAAATTTCCCATCTTCTCTTCCCCAAAAACATTTATATTTATATTGTCTCATACTTTCGCTTTTCGGTCAATTTTCTGTAACCGAAAAAACCGCCGCAGGATGCGACGGTTTTTCTCAGAGTTATTCTATGCGAGGTTTATTTGCTTTCTTTTGTCAGTACGGATACACCGGTATCTGTTACTTCGCCGCCAAGGTCTTCGCCGTTGATTGCCTGGATCGCTGCTTTTACGCCTTCGTATCCCATAATGTCTGGATTCTGAGCCATAGTTGCATACAGATATCCGTCATCGATCAGGTTCAGGATTGCATCAGATTTATCAAAACCAACACCGACGATTGCATCGTTTCCGGAAGCTTTAATGGCATTGCCGGCACCTGTTGTGGATCCTTCATTACAACCGAAGATACCAACAACACCCTGTGTAATGTAGTTTTCTGCGATACTCTGAGATTTTGCTGCATCACCTTCGCCGTACTGTGTTTCCATCAGTTCGAAGTCAGATCCGTCAAATGCTGCACGGAAGCCTTCTTCTCTTTTTACACAGGAGTCTGTTGCTGCGTTTACATTGATGATACCGATCTTACCGGATGTAACGCCTGCATCTTCCAGAGCTTTGATCATTTCTTCGCCGGCTGTCTGGCCTGCTGCCTTGTTATCTGTGGAGAATGTAGCAGATCCTTCTACGTTTGCAGGGGAGTCAACGTATACAATCTTAACTCCGCCGTCTACTGCTTCCTGTAATGCAGATGAAATTGCATCCGGTCCGTTTGCTGCTACCATGATGGCACCGTAGCCGCCTGCTACTGCGTTATTTACACATTCGATCTGCTGTGCATCGTCCTTGGTATTTGGGGACATGAAGTCTACGGTTACACCAAATTCTTCAGCTGCTTTCTGTGCACCTTCATTCAATGTGATCCAGTGCTGGTCGATGGAGTCCATAGTGATCAGAGCAATTTTTTCATCTCCGGTTGCCTTTACTTCGTCGTCTGCCATTGCCATAGTTCCCATTGAGAATACCATTGTTGCTGCGCAGATAGCTGCTAATAATTTCTTTTTCATTTTTAAAACCCTCCTAAAAAATATAATTTGTTTTATTTACTATCCGCAACCCATATTTTGCGGCTTAGTTCATATCTGGTCTGAATTGTACGAAACAATCCATATGGCATCTTTTTGCCTCATTATTTACTACTTTCTTTTTCCAAATTTTCCGTTACGTACGACTACGTCCAGAAGAACGGCTACTACTACGATGACACCGATGACTACTCGCTGAATACCTACCTGTGCACCGATCATGTTCAGACCATTTTCCAGTGTCTGCCATACAGCTGCACCTGCCAGAGTTCCAAGAAGAATACCGGTTCCTCCAAGTGGTGATACACCACCGATAACGCCGGCTGCCACACCGTACATTTCATACATGTTTCCTGCTTCCATATTTCCCATACCGGCCTGTGCACAGAGGATCAAACCTACCAGGCAGGAACAGGTTGCACTGATCAGATATGTCTTGATGGTAGTTGCCACTACGTCTACACCTGACAGTTTTGCTGCGTCTACGTTTGAACCGATTGCGTAAATATGACGTCCGGTTCTTGTTTTGGACAGTACAAAGAAGAAAATAATGAATACGATCATTGCAATCCAGAAGGTATTGTATACACCAAGTGTTTTTCCATAGTAGAAAAAGTTCTGGAACTTGTCTGCTGCTTCTTTTCCGATACCGGTTGCAATGGCATCGGTATTACGGTTACCGTTTACCATGTAGGCAATACCTCTTGCCACGAACATGGTTCCCAAAGTTGCGATGAATGGCGGAAGCTTGAACTTTCCTACCAGATATCCGTTGACTACACCGATCACCAGACAACACAGTAGTGAAATCAGTATGGCAAGCAGCGGATTCATACCTGTAGTCATCAGGGTTGCTGAGATCATGGCACTCATACCAACCATTGAACCAATGGACAGGTCGATGTTTCCTGTGATCAATACGTAGCTCTGTGCAATACCGATGAGCAGATATTTGGACATGGAACGAAGTAAGTTCAGAATATTCTGTCCGGAAAATACTGCTGAATTAATCAAACCGAATGCGATATAGATAATGACCAGACCTACAAAGGCGGTCAGGGCTGCGCCCATTCCCCGGATTGCCAGTAATTTCTTTACCGGGTTCTGCTGTTTGTTGTTCATTTTTCTTCCCCTCCACTAACTCACTATTTTCTTGTTTTCAAAGGATGTTGCCATGGTCAGAATTTCGTTCTGAGTTGTATCCTGCGCCATTACTTCACCGGTAATACGGCCGTCACACATAACGATGATCCGGTCTGCGATTCCCATGACTTCCGGCATTTCGGAAGATACGAACATGACTGCTATTCCCTGTTTTTTCAGTTCATTCATCAGATTGTAGATCTCCACCTTGGCTCCGACATCGATTCCTCTGGTCGGCTCATCAAAGATGACCACTCTGGAATTTCTTGCCAGCCATTTTCCAACTACTACTTTCTGCTGATTACCACCGGATAAGTTACCGGAGTCGATTTCTACGTTCGGTGTCTTAATGCGGAGGTTCTGTATTGCCTCTTCACACAGTTTATCTTCTTTGCCACTGCTAATGACTCCAAGTCCGTTACAGATCATATCCAGATTCGGAAGTGCCAGGTTCTGACGGATACTCAGTTTGGTACACAGACCGTCTTTTTTCCTGTCTTCCGGTGCCAGTACCACACCGTGTTTGATAGCATCCATCGGACAGTTGATCTTGATTTCCTGTCCATCCAGCCAGATCTCTCCGCTGTCCTTCGGATCTGCTCCGAAGATTGCTCTTGTGGTTTCGGTTCTTCCCGCTCCCATCAGTCCTGCAAATCCAACGATCTCGCCTTCATATAAGGAGAAGTTGATGTCCTGCACCATTTTCCCTGCATTCAGATGCTTCACTTCAAAGACTTTTTTGCCCTTCTCGCAGGATACCCGCGGGAATTTTTCTTTGATCTCACGTCCAACCATGTTGGTAATAATCTGATCCATGGTCATATCCGCAAAATTGCCATTGGTGATGTACTGGCCATCTCTCATGATGGTAACACGATCAACGATCTCTGCCAGTTCTTCCAGTCTGTGGGATATGTATACAATTCCTCTTCCTTCCGCTTTTAATTTGCGGATAATGCGGAACAGGTCTTCGATCTCTTTTGCCGTCAGCGCGGATGTCGGTTCGTCCATGATCAGGATCTTGGCATTGATGGATAAGGCTTTTGCAATCTCAACCATCTGCTGCTTGGATACCGGCAGATCCCCAACGGTCTGATCTGGATTAATATCAATCTTCAGATCATCCAGTATCCGTTTCGCTTCCTGGCGCATCTTTCGATTGTCCAGTGTAAACTTGCCTGCCAGCTCTCTTCCCAGGAACATATTTTCCGCAACGGATAAGTGTCTGCACATGTTCAATTCCTGATGAATAATGGCTACTCCGACTTCCTGCGCCTGCTTCGGTGTCAGATCTCCATATTCCTTTCCGAATATCTCCATTGTACCATCATCTCTGGTATAGACGCCACTGAGGATTTTCATCAGTGTAGACTTACCTGCACCATTTTCTCCCAGAAGTGCCATAACCTCACCGGATCTCAGTTCGAAATGCACATCATCCAGTGCCTTCACACCCGGAAAGCTCTTACTTATATGGTTCATGGAAACTATGATTTCATTCATATGATTTCCCCCCGTTTTTTGTTTTCTTTTTCCTTATGTCAGTATGATAACGCAGTTTTCTTTTGTGCAACAGGATGGGAGATTTTTGCTTTAGAGTGGGTTTTTTATGCAGTTTGATGCCAGAATGAAAATACACCATAGAAAAAGCACAGCTTTCTGACTGATTTTGTCGAAAACTGTGCTTTTTTATTGGCATTTTATTCACTTTTTTCCATACTGTGCCACTGTAATTTCACCTTCTGAATCAAAATGGCATTCTTTTTAGCATTTAAGCGCATCCGATCGTAAGCAGAATATTCGCAAATGTTCTCTGTTCTCCTGTACTGATTGCCAGATAAACAGCATTTTCTTCCATACATGCATCATAGAATTCATATCTTCCCATTCCGGAAAGTTCCATTCCATTTAACTGGCTGCGGAATTCTTCAAAGATCTCAGGTTCTGGTCCTTCTTCCGGTACCATAACTTCAGCTTTTTCAACATTCACTACTGAAAGAATGGCCTCTAATACATCCGTTACTGTCGGTAATCCTCTTGTCAGACCAAGATATACTTTTCTGGCATTTCCGCTTTTTTCTGCCAGCGGATAATTCGCATCTGCAATCAGCACTTTGCTTCCATGCCCACAATACGCAAGTGCAGCTAAAATATCCGGATTAATTAACTTTGTTGTTGTCATATTTTTATACCTCTCCTTCTCTTAACTTTCCGAGGGCTCCATGTGGATGATGTTTTACATACTGTTCCGGTGTTACATTGCAGTCTGCCTGTAAAATCACCGTCAGCATCTGAAGGACTAACATTTCTGCTAAAATAGAGTTTCTTGGCGCACGGTTCAATGGACCGCCTTCTTTTTCAATATCCGCCAACAGACATACATCACTGTTTAATGCCAGTTTACTGGATGAATTACCTGTTACACCTATTACTTTACATCCATTATCAATTACACAGGCTATCGTTGCCATCAGTTCATCTGTGTTGCCACTGTTGGAGATTGCAATTACTACATCTCCTTCTACAAGCTGTCCGCTGGATCCATGTACCGCTTCCGTTCCGTGTAAGAAATAGGTCGGTGTTCCGGTAGATGCCATTAATGAAGATATATAGCCAGCTAAATGTCCCGGTTTACCAATTCCTGTTACATGAATCCGGCCACCATTTTTTACAGATTCCTGTATCAGCTCTGCCGCCTTGCCAAGTGCTTCTTTATCCACACTTTCGATTGTATATGTTACCTGTTCCTTCACAGCTTCCCCAAATACATCTAATGCTTTATTTCCCATTTCTGTCATTTCTGTAATTCCTCTACTTTCTCAATAATCGAAACATCCCTTCCTGCTGCTTTATGGAACTCTTTCGCCACTTTCAGGCTGGACAGCGATGGCTGCGCACCCATTTTGGAAACAGTAACTGCTGCAATCATATTGGCAAATGCCATAGCATCCCCATCATTCAATCCAGAACCTTTGGCAACACAGAATGCAGCTACAAATGAATCTCCTGCCGCTGTCGGATCCACAGCTTTAATATTTGGTACAGCCGGTTTAAATACTACATTTTCGCCGTCAATCGTCATCGCACCCGCATCTCCCAGCGTTAACAGTAGTTTCTGAAGATTTTTCTTTCGCATTGCCTCTTTTATTCCTTTTATTGCTTCTTCTGTCATCACCTGTCCTTCTTCACGAATAAAACAGTTCAGAAGTGCTGCTGCTTCTGTCTCATTTGGTGATAAGTAGGTGATATGGCTCATAAAATCTTCTGAAAGTGGAGCAATCGGTGCCGGATTTAACATAACCGGTACCCCCTTATCATATGCATATTTCGCAACCAGTTCATTTATCTCCATTGGTATTTCCAGCTGAAGCATCACCATGTCATATTCTCCGACAGCCTCTTTTAAGAATGCCACATCTTCCGGTGTAATTTTCATATTGGCACCAGGAATCACAATAATCCGATTATTCTGAAGCACACCATTTTTTGTCGTAAGTATAACATTTCCGATACCACTGCTGACATCCGGCTGTCTTCCTACAAAGTCTGTATTCACTCCTGCACTCTGCAGGGACTCAATCATCCTGTCTCCAAACGCATCTGTTCCTACTTTTCCAACCATGGTTACTTCTGCACCAAGAAGTGCAGCTTCCATTGCCTGATTTGCTCCTTTTCCTCCCGGGGCTGTTGTATATTGATATCCTAAAACAGTCTGACCAGATTCCGGAAAAATTTCAGTACTGGAAATGGTATCCATAACAAAACTTCCAACAACCAGGA
This sequence comes from Muricoprocola aceti, assembly GCF_025567005.1. NCBI lineage: Bacteria > Bacillati > Bacillota > Clostridia > Lachnospirales > Lachnospiraceae > Muricoprocola > Muricoprocola aceti. The sequence goes on along the minus strand of NZ_JAOQKE010000002.1, from coordinate 278,354 downwards.
TTTTTACTTTTTTATTCATGCTCCATTCCTCTTTTTCTATAATCTTTTCAAGCTGCCATATTTTTTCTGTCAATTCTTCTCAGCATTTCTGATAAACGTGATCTCATTCTGTAAAAACGCTTTATTTATCTGAACAAAAAAACGGGCTGTCTCACTGGAGAAACAGTCCGTTTTGCTTGCTTACACAATGATTACGTATTTGCTGACTGACATAAAGCTTTACGATTCTTCAATATGGCTTCGCATACTGCATGGACACTGTGTTTCTCTTGATTTCTCACTTTTTCATGTTGCCAGTGCATACCTTATCATTTTTCCACGCAAGAATGTGTCTTTTTGAATCATCGCGATAAAACATTTCCCGTAGTACTTACCCTGAAGAAATTACAGATAACCTCCTGCATCCTTAACCGGAACACGAATGACATTATCCGTTTGACGCCGTACATAGATAGGAATATTACAATTTTTCCGTCGTGACAGAAGTATTTTTATTATGAATTTTCTCCATATCACTGGTAGTAATATTCAGATGATTTCTCATTTCATCCACAGCTCTCTTATAATCATGGTGACGGAAACAGTCTAATAATACTTCATGAGGCTCGATCGCATTTTTATATACATCACGGTCGGTAAAAGATTCTGAACGATATACCCGAAAAGCTTCCAAAAGCTGTCTGTTAATATTGATCAGAAGCTGATTTTTCGTTATTCCCACTATCGTTGTGTGAAATAATTCATCAAGCATAATCATCCGCACCATATCTTTGTTCTCATTTGCTTCTACAAAGGACTGATGGATTTCTTCTAGCTTCTTTATATCTTTTTCTGAAGCCTTCTTCACGGCTATACGGACTGCAAATGTCTCCATTGCCATACGAATATCCATAAAATCAGTAAACTGCGGATTCTCCACATCATACCACAAAGATGAGTCTTCTTTATGATTGGCAGCCACAAATGCACCTTTTCCCGGTTTATTCTCGACATACCCCAGTGCCTGCAATACTCTCAGTGCCTCTCTGACACTTGTTCTGCTTACTTTAAACATTTCACAGAGTTTTGCTTCTGCCGGCAGTTTTTCCCCAACTTTATATTCTTCTGCCTCAATCATTTTCTTAATATTATCAACCACTGCATCTGTTATTGAAATTCTTTGTATCTCTTTCATGCTTCCCCCTGTTATGTATTGTTCCTTTGGTACGACTGTTCGAAACATCTGTGTAATTCAGAAGAACTGAATGATCATATCATAGAAAACTTTCAAAATATGCATTGATTGAAGAAAATTAAAACACTGCATCCATATACTAGTTATCATCTTGGGTCATTAATAATTGGAATAATTTTCAGTCACGATGTCTGTCTGATATGAACTCTTACTGTTTCGAAATACACAGCAAGAACTTAAGAACTATGTATTCTATATACAACTATAATTAAAGCTTAATATATCATATAAATTTTTCAGACACAATCTTTTTCTCACAACATTTTTCGTCTATTGCAAATTATTCTTCAATGGTTGCTTAAAGTTTTCCGATCTCTTTCAGAATTGCAGTAGTTACTGCCATTTCTTCTTCTGTAGCAGGTGCAAGAGGACTTCTTGCCGGTCCAAGTTTAATTCCTGTTACCAGTTCAATTGCCGGTCTGAGAATTGAGTTCGGAAGAATTCTTCCATTCTGGCCGGTTGATTTGCACACTCTGTAAATCGGAACAAATAACTCTTTTGCTTTCTCATTTTCTCCATTTTCAAATGCCTTGAAAATCTCACGGATTTCGTGTCCGAAAATGTGAGCGCCACCACTTACCAGTCCCATAGCACCCTGAACGATCGTAGGCAGTAACATAATATCATCACCATTGAAAATAACGAAATCAGGATCTACATCCTTGGTTGCAAGGAAGAAATCTGTAACCTGTGTAGGATTAATTCCGGCTTCATCTTTGATACCAATGATATTGTCGATCGCTGCCAGTCTTGCAACTGTTTCCGGTTCCAGGTTTACACCTACGAAAATTGGGATATTGTAAAGAAGAATTTTGGTATCAGGGCAAGCCTCTGCAATTGCTTTGTAATGTCTGTAGATACCTTCCTGGGTTGGTTTGTTATAAAATGGAACTACGATCATGCACACTTCAATTCCAAGCTTTGCAGCTTCTTTTGTAAGTGCAATGGTCTCTTTGGTAGATGCACATCCTGTACCGGCGATTACCGGTTTTTTACCAGCTGCTGCTTTAACTGCGGTCTGCATCAGTTTTACTCTTTCATCAAATGTAAGGAGAGATGCTTCACCGGTAGTACCTGTTACGATAAAGGTATCACAAAGATCTTCTTTTGCCAGATAGTTGATCAGTTCTTCATATGTGTCATATTTTACTTCTTCATTTTCACCATATGGTGTAATTAATGGTAACAGAATCTGTCCGTATTTTTCTTTAAAAGTCATTTTTTTAACCCTCCGCTTATATATATAATTTTTTTATTTTATTTCTGTAAAAACTTTATTCCATAAATGCTGCTCTGATCTTTGCTTTCTCGTCGTCAGGCAGGTAAGTAATCGGACTTCTGCAGAGCCCCGGCTCGCGTCCAAGAACTTCTAACGCATATTTCAAACGAATTGGGAACTGATTGCCGCCAAGACACTGCCATTTGTTATATAAGGCATTCTGTATTGCAAAAGCTTTTTCCTTTTCGCCATTTTGCTGATAGTTGAACATGTCTACACATTCTTTCGGGAATACGGAAAGAATTGCGGAAATCGCACCGCTTGCTCCCAGTTCATAGCAGGTATACAGCATATCATCTGTAGCAGCATAAACATCGCCTTTATCACCAACTGCCATTTTCATTGCATACAATGCAGGAACACTTCCCACGCTTTGCTTTACACCTCGTACATACTCGGTTTCGTCTACCAGACGTTTAAACAGTCCAGGAAGAATGGTATTCTGAGGAATTACGTTGTAAATAATAATCGGAAGCTGCACTTCTTTTGATATGGTGCTGTAATAATCGAACATTCCCTGTTCATTCGGAACTAATACGTTATATGCCGGTGGTGTTACCATAATGGCATCTGCACCAGCCTCTTTTGCTGCCAGCCCGGCACGTACCGCATCTCTTGTACAGGTCCGCATAACACCACATACCAGACTCTGTTCTTCTTTCAGAAGTTTCTTTGCAACACCGATCAGTTCTACCAGTTCTTCATCCCGAAGTGTAGGTCCTTCTCCTGTACTGCCTCCAACACTGATACCATGCACTCCTGCGTCCAGACAAATCTTCATTTCTTTCTCTGCCAATTTCAGATTAATTGAACCATCCGGATCAAATGGAGTAACAATTGGCGGGATAATTCCCGCAATCTTTTTTGACATTCTTAATTGCCTCCTTTTCCTTTCCTTACGTTTTGTATGATTGTATGATGTGTTATAATCATACAATATTGTTTCTTTTTCGTCAATACTAAAAACTAATATTTCTCATCTTTTTTGATTCTCATGTACACCGTATGTCTGAACAGGTTCCTGCAGCCAAATGACATTTCCATTCTCGTTAAACGGAATCTCTTCAGGCTCACTCTCTATCGTCAGAGACGGATTCTTTTTTGCCTCCTCCACTAATGATTCAGAAATCCAGAAAGACTCTACATGAAGTGTATTCTTCATCCAAACCATTCTGTAATCCATAGTTCTGTCATTATCCATACAGGTCTGCAAAGCCATCTTAACTGCACATTCATCATTAGGCATTACAGGCGGAATTCTCATACTGCAAGGATCATGACTGGTAATTCCATTTGGGTAGGAGGTCACAAAATCCATTTTTTCAAAAAATCTCTGAGTCGTAATATCTGCTCCTCCAATTCCGCATCCGTTATGATGCGATTTTTCTGTAAGATCCAACACTACAATACGCTCAATAAATGGTTTCCAACGCCCAAGCATACTGGAACGTCCCGTAACATTCGGATCCATTCCTGCTCCACTCACGTCTTTTCCGATCTCATCCAGTACCAGAACATCCACTTTATCAAAAGGAATGCCCGGAACCAGCGCTTTCGCCTGGATCAGCAGTTTTTCTTCCTCTTCTTCAATCTTTTCACCTGCAATTGCCTGTATCTTATAGGTGCCATGAAAGGCATCCTCTACAATGGCAATACCAAATGGAATCTGTTTCTTTTCCAAAATTACTCTGGCGATCTCTGTTACATTTTCCGCCATCATAGGGAATCCCAGCGTATGGCATATGTTGGCACCATGCTGTTTTCCACAGCCGATCGTCAGCATCTTCATCAGACCACTCTCTATTTTCCCTCTGAAATCTGTATGTGGTTTCACTCTTCCAATCGGGATTACATAATCTGCCTCATCCGCATACTTATCAAAATGAACCTCCAGCCCCTTTGGACTCTTTCCAAGAATTACCGTATCCATAGAAGCTTTAACAGGTACGCCCATGGTTTCTTCTGTAACACCATAACCTGCCAGAATCTCTTTCTGTCCTTCTGCATTAGCCCCGCCGTGACTTCCCATTGCAGGAAAAATAAACGGTTCTGCCCCTTTTTCTTTCAGCAATTCGATCACACTGCGAAGAATAATATCAATATTACAGATTTCCCTGCTTCCGCAAGTCAGTGCAACCGTTTTTCCTTCCTCAATTCGATCCAGGAGATGCTGACTTTCCAGTGATTCTCTGATAATAGCAGGAATCTGGCTGGCACTCACCTCTCCGCGCTGAATGTGATACTTTACTTTTACCATTTTGGGAATTCTTGTTTCCTCTAACAACTTATCAAAAATCATTTTTCAGTACCTCTCTTGTATGGTTTACAGGAATCCCATGATACGTGGCAGGAACAGGCAGAATTCCGGTACATAAGTCAGCAGCAGTACCAATGCGAAGCCCATAAGTATGAACGGCATTGTGGATTTTACTACAGTCTCAAACTTCTCTTTTCCGACATTTGCAACTGCATACAATACTACACCTACAGGTGGTGTAATCAGTCCAACCGTTAAATTCAAAATTACAATCACTGCGAAATGCACTGGATGTACTCCCATAGTAGTTACCATAGGTGCCAGAATTGGGACAAACAGAAGAATCGCAGCTGATGTCTCCATCCACATTCCTACAATCAGGAAAATCAGGTTAATAATTAACAACATCACATATTTACTTTCCGTTACAGACATCATAAATGCTGTGAGCTGTGCCGGTATGTTTTCCACACCAATTGCCCATGCAAATACTGCGGACAAAGAGGTAATAATAAACAAATTCGCAGTGGTCTTTCCAGCTGCTTTTAAAGAACTGATGACCATCTCAAGTGTCAGATTATGAAATACAAAGATACCTACGATCAGTGCATACAAAACTGCTACTGCTGCCGCTTCTGTCGGAGTTACAATCCCTGCTGTAATGCCAATCAGAATAATCAGTGGCATTCCCATAGCGATCAGACCGCGCTTACGGATATCTTTCTTTTCTTCTTTTGTATATTCTTTTTCATGCATAGGGAACTTTTTGGAATTCAGCTTCACATATGCCATTTCACCAAAAGCAAGTAACAGTCCCGGAATCAGGCCTGCGTACAGCACTGCACCAACGGATAATGCCATTGTTCCTGCATAAAGAATTGCTACATTACTCGGTGGAATCAGCGGACTCTGAATAGAAGAAGCTGCTGTTACAGCACAGGAAAATCCTTTATCATAACCGTCTTCGTCCATAGCCTGGAGTTCTACTGCACCAAGACCTGCGATATCTGAAAGAGCTGCACCTGATATACTTCCAAAAATTGTACTTACCAGAATATTTACATAGGCCAAGCCGCCTCTCTTTTTTCCAAATCGGGTAATACGCACAAAGTCAAAAAGTTTTGAAGAAATCCCTGTCCGGATCATAATCTCAGCTGCCAGCATAAACAGCGGTAATGCCATCAATGTAAATGAATTAATACCTGAAAACATACGAATCGGAATTGCTGAAATATTGGCCGGATTCGTCATCAAAATGTAAATCACTGTTGTAATACCAATCGAAAATGCTATGGGAAAACCAATTAAAATGGTTCCAATCAGTAAAACGGTTGCAATACCAAATTCAAGCATTTTTAACACCTCCCGCTATATATGTGATAATCTGACAAATTCCCTGAATAATGCATAAGCAGGATCCAAGAATAATGGAGCACTGTGCATATAAAAGAGGGAATCCCATGGATGCACTTTTCTGGAAAAGACCGGTCTTCGGAAATACCTGCATAGATAAATATAATGCCAGACACCAAAATACCAGAATTGCCAATCGAATAATTATATTCAAAATATATCTGCCGATCCCCGGAAGCCGTGTGATAATAAAGTCAACCCCAACATTCGACCATTCTTTAATTCCCGTACTTGCTCCAAGGTATGCTATGTAAATCATCAAATATCTGGACAATTCTTCTGTCCAATTTGGATTTCTTACAGGTAAGAATCTCGTCGATACCTGAATTAAAACTATCACTGTCATTGCTGCCATTAAGATAATGCAGATAACCGTTATCGCTTTATCAATTGCAGAACTGATTTTTTTTATGACCTCCACGTTTATCCCTCCACTCTGAAAAAATAATTCTGCGGATCATCCAGACAGATCATCCGCAGATTTTATTCTCGCCTGTTAATATATATCCTTCAGGTTTCCTTTTACTTGAGACCTGCTTTTATCTCTTCTTCCTCAACAGCTCCTAACAATCCATCTACTACTTCTGGATCAATTTCAGTTTTCAGATATTCAATAACCGGTTCCTGTGATACTTTAAATGTTTCCAGTTCTTCTGCTGTAGGTGAATAAACCTGCACGCCTTCTTCTGACAAAGTATTGATTGCTATTGATTCTGCATAACGACAGGTGCCGCGTGCTGCGATAGAAGCTTCTTCTCCTGCAATAAGAACTTTTTTCTGTGTCTCTGCATCAAGGCTCTGATACCAGCTCTCACTGACTGTCAAAAATGCAAGTCCAAGAAGATGACCATCCAGTGTGCAATATTTCTGAACTTCATTCAAGGATGCACCAAGTGTAGTAACTGCTGAGTTTTCCTGTCCGTCTACCACACCAGTCTGTAATGCGCTGTACAGTTCAAGGAAAGCAACCGGTGTAGCAGATGCGCCAAGAGACTCTATCAGTTTCAAATATACCGGGCTGTCCATAACACGAATATTTAATCCTTCCATATCCGCTGCTGTTTTGATTTCCTTCTTGCTGTTTGTAAAGTGTCTGAATCCACCGTTGTCATATGATGCGATTACTCGTATTCCGGTTTCTTCTGCAATATCATTAAATAAATTCTGGCAAAATTCACCATCCAACACATCATAGGCTACCGTTACTTCAGAGAACAAATATGGAACCGTGAACGCCTGAATGTCCGGTGCAAATGCGGAAAGTGCGCCATCAGCCGGTGTGCTTCCCTGAAGAGTTCCGATTAACATCTGTTCCATAGTCGAAGCCGCATCACCGAGTGTTCCGTTTGGATATAATTCAACGCTGTACTCTCCATTTGTGCTTTTCTCAAATGCCCCTTTGAATGCCAGCATTGCTGCATAGGATGGGTGATAAATCTCCATATCACCAACTTTAAGTGTCGGTGCATCTGTAAATGCAATTTTTACTACATTGTCATCTGCCTGTGCTGAAGCGCCCAGCCCCACTGCTAACATTGTTACTGATACAAGAGTTGCGATCACACTTTTTCTTAATTTCATTTTCATACCCCTTTCGCTATACATTGTATTATTGTGTTATTGTATGATGTCCTACCCATGAACATACTTTAACAGTTATATTAAAATTAGTCAATAATTATTTTAAGTATTTTTCTTTTTTGGGACTTTTGCACAAATATAACTTTGTTTTTTCTACTTTCCAGATATATACCAAATCTGTACGCAAACAAAAAGGGAACTGATCCGAATACTTTCGAACTTCATCTCAGTATTCAGATCAGTCCCGTTTCAAAGGGTCACTTACATTTTAACAGCTACACTTCCACCAAATAGTCAGCAGCGCAGATTCCCAGTTTCTCACTGAGTTTTGTTATTTCATCATAGGTTGCATCATTAACAGATACACCTTCCTTTTTCACCTTTTCCATGTTTTCAAATTCTTTTTCACCATGTGTGTAAATACGATCGTGTCCCTCTGCTTTATCGGAATCACGAATCATCTGAAGGAATTCAGAAAGATGCTTAAAAATTTCTTCTTTATCTTCATTAAACATTGCAGGATCTATTGCCCAGAACATATGACAACATAATTCCTTTTCTTTCACCACACGAACACCTGAACTGGTCACACCTCCTGCAAAAATGCCTGTCATAATTTCCACTAACATAGACATACCATATCCTTTATGACCACTATGGAGCTCACCTGCACCGCCAATCGGAAGCAGACCGCCACGACCAGTGCCACGATTTGCCACAAAAACACCTGCATCTGTGTTTACAGCGCCGTTTTCATCCACTAGCCAGCCTTCCGGGCAAGGTTTTTTGTTTTTTGCATAAACTTCCATCTTTCCTGCTGTTACTACACTTGTAGACATATCCAGATGGAATGGATACGGTTTTGCCGGAACTGTAAATGCAATAGGATTTGTGCCAAGTATTGGTTTCTGACCAAATGTAGGAACTACCAATGCCTGTGTATTCGTCATAGACATACCTACAAGTCCCTCTTCGGCTGCCATCAGAGAGTAATATCCTGCTATTCCATAATGATTCGAATTTCTTACGACTGTAAAGCCCATGCCATGCTGTTTTGCTTTTTCGATAGCCAGTTTCATAGCTTTCACGCCTGCGATCTGTCCCATTCCATCATGAGCATCAATAACAGCACTCAATGGTGTTTCTCTTACAATTTCCGGTTTTGCGTCTACTTTAATTCTTCCAATACTGATTCCGAATGGATACAAAGTCATTCTCTGTACACCATGGGACTCTATCCCCATCAAATCTGCTTTCAATAAAACATCTGTAATGGTCTCTGCATCTTCTTCTGAATAGCCATATTTCATAAAAACCAGTTTGGACAATTCTCTCAGTTTCTCATAATTCATTTTTCTATATGCCATAATCTTTTCTACCTCATTTCTACTTAATAAAAGCTCACAAATTCAATCGCCAGATCTTTTCTACAACTGCAACAATGTATACAAAACTGGCAAGGTAATCATACTAAGTAACGTTGAAACAAGAATAAGCTGGGACGCAAATTCTGCATTAGCCCCATGTTCTTCCGCAAGCATCGCCGTAATCGTTCCGGCCGGTGTACCAGCCATTACAACGAGTACATTGCGCACCAATGGATCTAATTTTACCGCTGTAAAAAACAAATACATTACAGCCGGAATTCCTATTAACCGGATAGCACTGAAATAATATAATTTCCAGTCTAAAATACTTCTGGCCTTAACTCCTGCCAGGATAGAACCTATAATAAGCATTGCTATCGGCATTACACAGTTTCCCATACGATCCAGAACATCTACCATACATGAAGGCAGCGGAATCTTCAGTGCTCCAAGCAGAATCCCTGCAACTACTGCAAGAAAACAAGGATGCTTCAGAACGCTTTTTATTCCCTTTTTTCCATCCATTGATGTAAACTGAGCCAAGGCCACTGTCCAGGTAAAAATTGTAGACGGAATCATTGCCATAGATGCCAGCATCAAACCTTCTTGTCCAAATATTGCCTGAATGATTGGAAAACCCATAAACTGCGCATTACTGATAATTGTTGCATATTTCAGAATTCCCTGTTCATCTGACCGGATTTTTATATACAGGACTTTTCCGATTAACCAGCAAAAAGTCAGGTCTGCTGTAAATGCCAAAACCATCAAACCGCCTTTTCCAAGAAGATCCTGCGTCATATTTTTATAAAATGCGGAAACAACACTGCATGGAATCATCACATTAATAAAAATACTGACCAGGCATTCTCTGCCTTCTTTCGTAAACATGCCTCGTTTTGCACAGAAAAATCCAATTGCCAGCATAATAAACATCGTAAGCTGCAACTCAAACATCAGATTTCCGCTCATCAGATTCTTGCTACTCCTGTTCTTCTGGCAGCCTCAGCTACGGCTGCTGCCACTGTCTTTCCAACACGTGGGTCAAACGCCTTTGGTATAATATAATCCTCATTCAGTTCTTCATCAGAAATCAATCCGGCAAGAGCTCTTGCCGCTGCAATTTTCATTTCATCATTGATATCACTTGCCCGTACATCAAAAGCACCTCTGAATATACCAGGAAAAGCAAGAACATTATTAATCTGATTTGGATAATCACTTCTTCCTGTAGAACAAACCTTTGCTCCTCCTGCTTTCGCATCATCTGGGAATATTTCCGGTGTCGGATTGGCGCAGGCAAAAATAATCGAATCTTTATTCATTGTTTTTACCATCTCTGTGGTCACCATTCCAGGCGCGCTGACTCCGATAAATACATCTGCACCCGCTATAACATCTTTTAAGGCACCTTTTCGCTTATCCTTGTTTGTCCTTAATGCCATTTCATTTTTAATCGCATTCATACCTTCCTCGCGGCCTTCATAAATAGCGCCTTTTCTGTCGCAAAGCGTAATATCCTGAAATCCGTCGGATAAAAGCAATCTGGTAATTGAAATGGCAGCCGCGCCAGCACCATTAATAACAATACGAACATTCTCTTTTTTCTTTCCGACTACCTTTAATGCATTTGTCAGTCCTGCCAGAGTGATTACTGCAGTTCCATGCTGATCATCATGGAAAATAGGAATGTCGCACTTTTCTTTCAGTTTTTTTTCAATTTCAAAACATCTCGGTGCTGAAATATCTTCCAGATTCACACCGCCAAAGCTGCCTGATATTAAATATACTGTATTGACAAATTCATCTACATCTTTCGTCTTTACACACAGAGGAAATGCGTCTACATCACCAAAAGCTTTAAATAATACACATTTTCCTTCCATTACCGGCATACCTGCTTCCGGACCAATGTCTCCTAATCCTAATACAGCGCTTCCATCTGTCACAACAAGACACATATTATGTCGTCTGGTCAGTTCATAACTTTCGTCAATATTCTTCTGTATTTCGAGACACGCCTGTGCTACACCTGGGGTATAAGCCAGAGATAAGTCCTCCTTTGATGCTACAGGCACTCTGGAAATCACTTCAATTTTTCCCTTCCACTCTTTATGCAAGCGCAAGGATTCTTTTGCATAGTCCATATTTCAACCTCCAACACATTTTCATAATTGTATGATGTATACTCATCATACAATTATACAGTGTGTTTGTCAATTCACTTTCGGAGTAAATATTATACAAACTAAGAACACAAAAATTTGTATTTTTGCACAAAAAAACCATCCTTACGGATGGTTTAGCGCAATTATCTGTCTGAAAATTTGCAATTCTTATTCGCCATTTTATAAATCTTATAGATATCCTCTTCATCGCACACATGGAAGGATCCTATTGTCCTGACGCCACCATAGGTGCAGCTATGTGCCATGGCATGAAGGGTCTCGTCACTCTGTACTCCGACTCCCTCTGCTTCCCCAAAGCAAGTTGGCATATCCAGTGACTTGAAGTAATCTACGGTCTGCCAGATTCCTTCTAATGCAGCTTTTTCTGTGTCATCTTCTCTTACATTCCATACCCTTCTGGCATACTGGGCGAATCGCTCCGGTTTTTCCTGGTATACATACAATGCCCAGGATTCCCATACTGCGGAAAGGCTGGCTCCATGTGCCAGGTCGAATCTGGAGCTTAATTCATGTCCCAGCTGATGCACTGCGAAGTCTTTCTGTGCGCCCAGCCCTGTCAGGCCATTATGAGAGAGACTTCCTGCCCACATCAGTTCACTCATGGCATCATAATTATGAGCATCTTTTATGGCTGTCTTTCCATTACGGATAACTGTGCGAAGCAATCCTTCTGCAATCTCATCCGTCAGTTCATTGTGTTCTGATTTTGTAAAATAGCGATCCAGTGTGTGCATACAGATATCTACAATTCCACATCCCACCTGATATTTTGGCAAAGTGAAGGTCAGTTCCGGATTCATAATTGCAAATGCCGGTCTGTTAAAATCCGTCGCCATTCCACGTTTTTCATGAGTTTCTTCATCAGTCAGCACTGCTGAGTCACTGGTTTCACTTCCTGCTGCCGACAGTGTCAACACCACTCCCACCGGCAGGGATCTGGTTACTTTCTGCTTTCCTGTCCAGAAATCCCAGATATCAGTATCCGGATTCGCAGTTCCGTGTGCAATAGCCTTTCCTGTATCAATTACACTGCCTCCGCCAATGGCAAGCACAAAATCTGTTCCGAATTCCTTTGATTTTTCCACACATTCTCTTGCAAATGACAGACGCGGATTCGGTTTCACACCGCCTGCTGCCATCCATTCAAGTCCTGCTTCTGAAAGCGATGTGGTTACGCGTTCCAGCAGCCCGCTCCTGACTACGCTTCCTCCGCCATATATGACAAATACTCTTGTGGCTCCCATCTGCTTTGCCAGGCTTCCTGCCTGCTGTTCTGTGTCCTTTCCAAATACAATTCTGGTTGGTGTATATTGTGTAAATGCCTGCATGATTTATCCTCCTGTTTATCTCCACAGTCCCCTGCGTTTACGGATAGTATAATACATACTGTTTTCCATTGCCATCACTTTCTGGATCGGCACGCTTTTGAATACCGGCATTTTCATCTTGATGCGGATCCAGAAGAAGGAATAGATGCCCAGCACCAGGAAGGTGATGCCGGTGACCAGCCAGATCATCATGCGTTCGGTCGGATCGGTTGAGATGTTCAGGATCATGTATACAGTGCCCGCAATGCCGATGCACGGGAACAGCGGTCCACACGGTACTTTGAAGGAGCGCGGTGCCTTTGGCAGGCGATGACGCAGGATCAGTACATCCAAATGCGCAAAGATGTATGAGATCATCCAGAACACGGAGCCTACCAGAATCAGGAAGGATATTGCTTCGGAAGATCCATCGCTGAGTGCTGCAAATACGAAAATGAAAACGCTGACAAAAATCACGCCGAAGAATGGTACGCCATGCTTATTGGTCTTTGCAAAGATTCTCGGCATCATATTCATTTTGGCCATGCCCTGACAGATTCCTGCCAGTCCGTTGACGGTGGAATTCTGGGTGCTGACTACTGCCAGCGCCGCTACAAATGTCATCCAGATCTTACCGGCTGACCCTAACAGATTCTCTCCATACAGCAAGTGCGGTGCTGCAGAAGCTTCCAGTTCACCCCATGGTGTATAATTGTGAAAACCAAGCACCATAATGGACTGCACCAGACAGATCAGTGCCAGACCTATCATCATACCAAGTGGTACATTGCGTTTCGCATTTTTCACATTTCTGGATACCGGAATGACATATTCTGCTCCGATGAACAGCCAGAATGCCACTGCCACCATGGATACCACTTCTTTCCAGTCTGCAGCCATACTGTATGGCTGCTGCACCATCGCACCGGTTCCCAATCCAAACATTCCGATGATTCCCATAATCAGCATAGAACCTACCAGAAGAAATGCTACCAGATCCTGGATCTTTGCAAACATATCCCCCCACCATGGAAATCAGTGTGGGGAATGGTCCGAGACAGGCCAGTGTGTATTGGGCCAGACAACTGGTGGCAATGACCAGACCTACGGAAATCGAGACAACGCTTCGCAGTCCCAGAGTTCTGTCTTTTTCTTCCATATGTACTCACTCCTCATTTGTCAAATGTACCTGCTGACGATTCTGTCAAATCGAATTATCACACAGGCATATTTTTCTGCCACTCTACAGGGCATCGATTCCTTCATCACCGGTACGTACCCGGATTACATTGGTGATATCGTATACAAAAATCTTGCCGTCACCGATATGTCCGGTGTAGAGTTCCTGTTTGATCAGTTCTACGATAGCCGGAACCTTAGATTTTTCCACTACTACAGCAATCTGCTGCTTCGGAAGGAGTTCCATCTCGTAATTTTCTTCTACCTCATATTCTTTCGTACCTTTTTCAATCCCGCATCCCAGTACCTGAGTCACGGTCATACCACGAACCCCTGCTTTGCTTAAAGCAGATTTCAGACCATTGAATTTTGACATTCCTGTGATGATTTCAATTCTTGATAATTCCATGAGTATTCTCCTTCTGTTTATTTATTGTTGTATGGTCAGCCCTTCTGGCACTGCCATCACAAATTCTCTTCTTATACTTCTCAGGCGTGGTTCCTGCGAACACCCGGAAGTCTTTTAACATATGGGACTGATCATAGTATCCGCAGTTCAATGCAGTCTCTTCGCTGTCTGTTTCTCCCGGTGCTGCAGTGATCTCATTTAAAAACGCCTGAAACCGGATGAATCGTTCAAATTCCTTCGGCGAAATGCCGTGTATCTGCTTGAAAATCCTGCGGATGTAACATTCGGAATACCCTGTTTCTCGGCTAAGCATCCCAATGGTGATATTTCCTTTGGTAGCGTAAATACGCTGTCTCATGTATTCTTCCAGTGTATGTGCTCCATCCCGGCAACTGCGTTTCTGATTCTCTGAAAAATAGGACATCAGTATCTGCGCTCTCTGCTCCACATCTTCTGCCTCTGCAATCCTGTCCGTCAGTCCTGCTCCATAATCATTCAGGTCAATCTCCACGTCGTTATTCACCACATCCTGAATGGAAAGATCTTTGGGAAGAATACATCTTCCCGGCAGGAATCTGGCTCCGAAATAATATCGTCCGTCATCAAAGTCCCAGTTCTTGGCTCTCAGAACCGTCCCGCCAATCAACACTTTTACATCTTTTTCTCCGATTCCGAAGACCAGATCTGTGCTTCCATCCGGCACAGCCTTAAAACAACTCTGCTCCGGATCCTTTACCTGGAATTCATAAAAACTGGAAATCCCCATGCGTTTGTTCAGTATTTCTTTGTAATCTTCTGCATCCAGCCTGAGATAGGGCTGAACCGGAGTAACAACCTTCTTTTCGTCCATAATCCTTTCTCCTGTGCATGTTTTGCAGCATTATCTGGGATTGATCGGAGCATTTTTAGTCGGATCTTGTCATCATCTTATGGTGGGTTCTGTCTATTGTTTTTTGACTTCTATGCCATCTCCGGTTTTTCCCATAATGGCAGCTTGATTCCGATTCCCATTTTCACCGCATTGCGGTATACCGTGCCGCCCCATGCAATGTCTTCTACCGGCATGCCGCCTACAGAGTAAACAATGATCTCATCATCACTTTCCCGTCCCGGACGCCGTTTTTCAATGATATCTGTGATATCTATAATATCTTCTGCCTTGACTTTTCCGTCATGTTTTAAATCTGTGAATTTGGTTCCGATGATCTGTACCTGTGGATAAGTCGGGTATGGATATTCCTCTTCCCAGGCTTCGTACAGCTTGGAATTGTCCACTACCAGCTTGCATCCTGCCAGAAAATCATCGTCAAATCTGGCTGCGGACGGCATGCTGATCAGTGCGCCTTTTTTGATCCAGTCTCCGCTGATATAAGGGAAGGAGGAAACATCATCACGTACCGTTGTGGTAAAGCTGATGATATCACTGTCCCGTACTGCTTCCTCCACGGTATCGCAAACCTCGATGTTTTTAATCTGTGGCAGTTCTTCTTTTACAAATTTCACAAAAGCATCCAGAGATCTCTGGCTTCTGCCTTTGATCTTCACTGTATCTACCTGCGGGCAGACACTGACAAATGCAGCCAGGGAAGTCTTGCCCATGACACCAGGTCCTATGATGGATACCACCTTTGCATCTTTTCGGGCCAGATATTTGGCTCCCACTCCCGGGATTCCACCGGTACGGTAAGCACTTACCAGATTTGCTGACATCAGTGCAAGCGGGGCTCCTGTATCTTTATCATTTAACATCATCATCAGAATGGAACGTGGCAGACCTTTCTTCTTGTTGTCTACGTTTGATCCATACCATTTCATACCTGCCATCTGATATCTTCCGCCAAGGTAAGCCGGCATAGCCATGAATCTGCGGTCATCTGCATTCTTTGGCATTCCCTCGAACTGGGGATCATCCGGGAACATGATCATGCAGCCGTGAGAATTGTGATTGGCACCGCCCATTACGTAATCCCCTTTGTACAGGGTAATGAGCAGATCTTCCATTACCTCCACACAGGAAGCCATATCCTTGACACCTGCTTTGATCATATCTTCTTCACTTAAATATAAAAAATCAATTTTTGCATCCATTTGAACGTCTCCTTTGCTGAATCTATTTTCCAAAATCTACTCAGCAGTCGAAAACCTTCAACTTTATGCTGAGTATAGCACGCGGAATATTATGTGTCACACTGAAATAAGTGGAGTTATTTATGCATTTCTTAAATTACCGCTTTAAATCGGTCGTAGCGAAAAGTCGACAGATCCAGAGTAGTCTTTTCTTCTCTGGCGATTTCGGCCAGCAGGGTTCCCACGATCGGGGAAATGCCAAATCCATGTCCGGTAAAGGCACAGGCTACGATGAGTCCCGGGATTTCTCTGATCTCGCCAATCACCGGTACACCGTCTACAGACACATCTTCATATCCGGCCCAGGTACGGACGATCTTGGCATCTGCCAGCTTCGGAATGTATTTCATGATCCCCCGGCAGATACACGGTGCTGTAATACTGGAAGTCATGTTATGACCATTATCTTTATTCACGGTCTCGAATCCGGAAGCACCTCCAAATACGAAGGAGCCATGATTGGTCTGATGTCCGTAAAAGTCTGCATCCGCAGTTCCCAGCATCTGTGGAAACATCTTCGGTTCCGCTTCTGTTACCAGCGCTTCGATCAGGTCTTTGGACATTGGAATATCGATTCCCGCACTTTCCAAAATCCAGCGGCTTTCATAGCCTGCGGCTACAATGATCTTCTCACCCTCAAATACGTTCTTTTTTGTAATGACTCTCCGGGCTTTTCCTTTTATGGTTTGAAGCTCAATCACCTCTTCTCCTGTATAGAACTGTACACCCAGCCTTCTCGCCGCCCGATAATAACCAAGGGTGGTCATCAGCGGATTGGCATGACCATCCGTGGCACACCAGCTGGCTCCGATGACTTCATCACTTAAATAGGGGTTAATGGCGCGAACTTCTGCACCATCGATCATCCGCACATCCAGTCCACAGGCCGTAGCACGATCTGTCAGTCCCTGAAGAATCTCCAGGTGATGCTCTGTCTTCCCCAGCCGTAAGTTTCCCTCTTTGTGGTACTCTACGTTTACTCCCAGTTCTTCCGAAAGGGTCGGCCACAAATTGTTTACTGCATACATAGCCAGTGGCAGCTCTCTCGGATCTCGTCCAGACTGGCGGACCCCACCGCCATTTCTGGCTGAGCCACCGTTTCCGATATTCTCATCTTTATCCAGAACGATGACGGAAGTTCCCTTTTTGGCAAGATAGTAAGCTGCAGCACATCCAATGACGCCACTTCCTATGATAATCACATCTGCCGTTCTACTCATCTTCCTCACCTTCCTTTGCAAAAATCTTCATTTCCAGAGGTCTCATCGGGGCTCTGGATGTGGCCGGTGTCAATACTGCCGGAGATACTCCCAGTTCTCTGGCCACAATTCCTTTTACCAGCTTTGCACAGGTCTGTCCTTGGCAGAGTCCCATGCCACAACGAAGATATCTGCGAATCTCTGTAATGGTATACATGCCGTCATGCACGGCTCTGCGGATCTCACCTTTGGTAACTTCCTCACATCTGCAGATAATCCGGTCATCATCCGGTTCCGGTTTATATTCACCCAAATCTATGGTTCTGTCATATATGTTTTCCATCGTTTTCCTCCCATCGGTAATTATCTTTCTCATTACCGTTTCAAGCTGTCTGTTTACTGTGCCAGATAGAATCTGGCCTTCATGGCATAATCTGCCGGAACTTTGATGGTCAGCAAGTTCGTGTGGTCAAAGGCTTTGGTACTCTTAACGGATATCACTTCTGCCTCACAGATCTTCTGACCGTCTCTTCCCAGCCCGTATCCTTTTTCTCCCGGTTCCGGAAGTGGAAGGAATTCATATGGAATGGTGACTGCGGCAAATCCCGGTTCATATGTCTCATCCACCAGGAAAATGGCCTGTCCGGAGCAGGAAGCTACGCACATACCGCAGCCGATACAGTCTACCGCTTCGTCTACCGCCGGAAGGGAAGTGATATGCTCTCCGATCTTGATGCAGTGCTTTGGACATGCATCCTGACATGGGTTACATGGAATATTCTGTGTGCATTCCATTACCGGGTGTACACCAACTCTGTGGGTAACTCCAGGGAAACGTTCAATTTCATCATCTGCCACAAATCCATGCTTCAGAAGATTCATGGAAATGTCAATGCCTTCCTCTGTCTTCTCAATAAGTTTTCCACGGTTCTTTGGTGCAAACATGCCCTGACGTAAGCCTTCCAGGGCTGCTTCGTTTTTCTCTACATCTTCTTTTAATTCTGTTTCTTCGATATAACCAAGGTATTTTGCAGCTGCAATTCCGGCAATCCTGCCCTCGATCATGGCGGAGCTGGCTTCTTCTATTCCGGATACATCTCCGGCTACAAAAATACCTTTGATGGAAGTCTCCCCATATTCGTCTACAATCGGTACCTGCCCGCCTCGTTTCGGATTATCTTCCATCTCACAGCCTGCCATTTTCAGAAGCTGTGACATCGGAGAAAGTCCAACTGCAAGACAGATCGTATCCACATCAAAATGCTTCTCGGTTCCCGGTATGAACCGGAAGTGGCTATCCACTTCTGCGATGGTAACGCCTGTCACATGATCGGTTCCTTCAGCTTTCACAATGGTATGGGACAGATAAAATGGGACTCCGGTTCTGGCTACTTTTGCAGCATGTACACCGTATCCACCGATTCTCGGTGCTGCATCCACCAGTGCCACCACATCACATCCACACTGTTTTAACTGAAAACTAACCACCAAACCTACATTTCCACTTCCCAGCATGAGAATTCTGTTTCCCGGTTTAACTCCATGTAGATTCATCATGGTCTGTGCTGCTCCGGCACCGATGACACCCGGAAGTGTCCAGCCGTCGAAGGTGACCATATTTTCTGCCGCGCCGGTTGCAATAATAATGGCATTTCCTTTATAATGGAAAACTTCTTCGCCCTTGCGGACTACAATCTCTTTATCCTGATACATACCAGCCACGGTGGCATTTAACTCCACATCCACACCAGCTTTGTCTGCTTCTGCCAGAAGTTCCTCTCCGATTACGAAACCTCTTACCCTCGCCTTGTGTTCTTTGGATCCAAAAAACTTATGAATCTGCTTAAATAACTGTCCGCCCGGTTTTTCATTTTCATCAAATACCACTACCTTCAGGCCTCTTTTTGCTGCCTCAATAGCAGCTGACAATCCGGATGGACCGGCTCCCACAACGATCAAATCATATCTTTTCATTTTCTCATCTCCTGCTATTGTTTTTCAAAAGGTTCTGCGGATACACCATACTGAGTCTGGATGTTCATTCCCGCCTTCAACGGTGTCACACAGGTTCGCACATTGGGAACGCCGTCCACCACCATGACACAGTCCGTGCAGCGTCCAATGGCACAGAAAATACCGCGCGGTGTATGTTCTTTTTTTGTATACCGGTGAATCTGAATACCTGCTGCTTTCAAAGCCGCCGCAATCGGTTCTCCCTCATAGCCCTGAATCTTCTTGCCATCATAGGTAAAGCTGACCAGACTGCCCTTCTGCGGTACTCCCAAAATCGGATGTTCTGTAATACGTGTTCCCATATCCTTTCTCCTTTCTGCCAGTGGGGACGGTGTTTTCTGGCTTTCCTGAGCCAGAAATTTGAAGCCTGAGAGCCAGAAAACACCGTCCCCACTGGCACACATTGAATAAAAACAGCCGGGGACATCTGCGATTATGTGCAGACATCCTCGGCTGACTTATCAGTTTTTTCGATTTGTAATTAATTTTGTTTTGATTTATTCATATCATAATCGTTTTGAAGGGAGTTGTATTGTAAAAAACGATACTAACCGATCTGTTTTTCAATGTTTGTGACACCTACACGATCCGCCCCTGATGCTTCACCTTTGAATCCACTATACATACGGGAATAGAATCCATTGCTGTTATATCCAACTTCTATAATAATCCAATCCCATCCATCACTTTTTCCATTGCTCCTGATCTTCAAATTCGAGACATTTATTCCGGCTTCTGATAATACTTTGGCAATATCATCATTATATCGATTCCACGCTCCTGACAGCTTTCCATTTACTGTTATCCCTTTATTAGCACCACAAAATGCTGTTCTGCTTCCCATAAACCCATAGCCCTTTGGTACACTTTGTGAATCACGGCAAATCGTTACCCATGCTCCGTTTCCATCTCCGTTTTGGTCTACTGTTTCTGGAACCTGTATTGTCCCATCCGTGAAAGCAGCCATCAATGCTGACTCAATGTTCCGCGCATTCTGCATGTCTACCGCTTTTCGTGCCTTTTCCAGCTGACTGTTAAATATTGGAATGGATATGGCAACCAGTACCGCAATAATTGCAACAACAATCAACAACTCTGCTAGTGTAAATCCCTTTTTCTCGTTTTTTTTCATATGTAAAATCTCCGCACCTTTCTATCTGAATTTATAAGAAGGCTTTACTCCTGTTCTTCCACATTTGTTATTATCTCGGATATCTTCACAGGACGATGTTCCTCCAATGATTTTCTGGCTGCCAGTCCCATATATATCGCCTCCAGTCCGTCTATGATTCCAAGAGGCGTATCCGTATCCTGTTCAACTGCCTGTAGGAAGCACTGTATTTCTTTTGCATAGGACTGCATATACCGTTCCAGAAAGAAATATAATGGTTTTTCTCCGGTTACGCCTTCTGCGGTACTGATTACTGCTGAAGATGCAGTATCGTTGCCCACAGATATCATACCTTCTGATCCAAATACTTCCACTCTCTGATCATAGCCATAAACTGCTTTTCTGGAGTTGTCTATCGTCACCAGACTGCCATTTTCCATTCTCATCGTGATGATTGCCGTATCTACATCTCCAGCCTCTCCGATCGCCGGATCTACCAGCACTGCGGCCTGCACATAAATCTCTTCTGCATTGCATCCTGCGAGGAAACGTGCCATATCAAAGTCATGAATCGTCATATCCAGGAACATACCGCCAGATACTTTTATGTACGCCAGAGCTGGCGGTTCCGGATCTCTGGAGGTGATACGAATAATATGAGAAGCTCCAATCTTTCCGGCTGCTACCGCTTTTTGTACTGCTTCAAAATTGTGATCAAATCTACGGTTAAATCCTACCTGATATTTCACCGGATGTTTCTTCAACGCTTCCTGTACCTGCCTGATTTTTTCTATGCTATGATCTACCGGTTTCTCACAGAATACATGCTTGTCTGCCTCAATTGCTTCTATAGAAATGGAAGCATGGGTATCAGTGGAGGAACAGATCAATACCGCATCAATCTCCGGATTATTCAGTATTTCATGATAGTCTTTCGTCACCTGTTCCACACCTCTACTCTTTGCCCATGCTTCTTTTTCTTCATCCATAAATGGATCTGCCAGCATCTTCACTTTTGCATTCGGAATCTGTGTACTGATGCTTTCTATATGCACTTTTCCGATTCTTCCAGCCCCAATAATTCCTAAATTGATCATCACCATATCCTCCATTAAAATCTTTTTTCTATAATTATTACAAAAACATCGCTATATACAGCGGAAGATGTATCACTTCTTCTTTTACAAGAACATCTTTTTGTATATAAAATATATGCCTGCCCAATTTTCCCCTTAACTTTACTTCTGAATTTATCTAATATTCACTGCCATGGCCTCCGTCAACCACATAAAAGCATTTTCATATTCGCAAAATCTTGCCCCTTTCTGATTTCGAAAAGCTTGTATTCTTTTTCAGTTTTTGATAACTGGTAATTCAACTAATTTCACTGTACTTATTATATCATCCCACATCTAATAGTAGTTGTAAAAATTTTGCATTTTTCAAATCAATCTATAAACTTTTTTTCTTACTTCTTCGTATTCAATATATGAGCGATATTCTCTGCAACTCCTGCGGGATACTTTGTGCTGTACATAATGCTCCCGAGGATGTCAAGTCATTGCTACAAAAAATATGCGGCTTTTTTGCCACGAAAATGGCTTAAAACCGCATATTTCTGTATAGAGGACGTTATATAATTGTCACAAAGTGGGTGGGGAGGATGTTATGTCATTGCTACAAATATCATTCTCCGCATAACGATTTTTATAAATCATTCCATTCTTGTGAAAGCGGAAAATGATAAGCCATATCGAAAGCTGAAATAGCTGCTCTATTTACATCCAAAATTTCAGTAAAATCTCGATCTTGCCCTTTAATTCCTTTTTTCCCTAACCCCGATAATAATTGTTCAGCTGTTTCCAACATTAAAACATGTAAATTTTTTGTTTCAGCATAGGTTTCCAGAACACTATTTTGACATTGTTTATGAAGACAATAAAGATAATGCCTAAATGCTTCTTTTTCGCCAAAACCTGTTGATGATGGTAAACTTCCATTGAACAACATTTCACTATATTTATTTTTCATCGTTACTGGAGGTTCAATTCTATCTAATAGGTCCATACGTTTTGCAATGTCTAAAAAAGGAATTTTATACTCTGATAATGCTTGTGGACAATAATACCATACCGCTCGACGGCTAGGTTGTTTATCATCTATTGTTTCAAAATGTTCTGGCTGAAACCATCTTAAATTCAAAAAATTTCCTGATGCAATTGCATCACATTTTGCTAATGCCATACATAATAATTGATGACTTGCATAACCCACAATCGTCATCTTCCTCTGTCTCTTAATTCCTGCTACTAATGACATAATATTAGACACCCACAATGGTCGATCCACCAAATAATATCGTTCCGGATGTTCGCATACAATATATACACCTTCTACATCCCATTCTTCAACATACTCTATCACCCGTTCAATCTGGCTTTCATCATTAAGTACATCACTACTCAATGAAATTGTGTGTATATACTTCATATCAGGTGCATATTTTTTTGCACTTTCTATTATTATTTTCTGTATTTTATTCCATAAATCGTCTATTTTCTTAGCGGTAAGGGAAGGCAACAAAAACGCTTCTGCCTCAACTTCGTTATTTAATTTTGATAGTTCTTCTACTACCGTATCAAATTGTCCCATTTCCAATGATGTAATATCACTCTTCGGCCAATATGCATACTGAGACAATTTTTTTTGATATTGTCTAGGATAATACAATTGTGGATCAACAAGTACTTTCCCTTTTTTCTTATGCACCCTAGTTGCATAACCTTTTACCTTATTGGGCAAAATGTTCATAGGGCTAATGATAATAGTTCCACCATCAAACTCTTCTAAATGCTCGAGAGCTAACGCTTGCATATTATGTCCCATTTGTATAAAAAGTTCCATTCTTTAACCCCTTCTATTCATAAACAAATGTCTTTTTAGCTACTTTTAACCAATCTATTGCTTGCTTAGCAGTCCTAGGTCTTCTAGAAGGATATTTTCCCATCATTGCCCCTAATAATGCCATAAACTGACTTTGAGTATCCCCTTTGATTGAATACTGTACAGGTGTAATAGTTTCTGTCTTTTGTAAGACTTCAAGTGCATTTATAGAGCCTTCTCTAAATGGATTTTTTCCTGTAATACATTCATAGGTAACAACTCCTAGTGAAAAAATATCTGCTCGAGAATCAATTTCCTTTTTTAAATTATTAAATTGCTCAGGCGCAGCATATCCAGGTGTATGCGGACCCATCATTGCACCTGTTCTTGTCAATGAATCTGCTCCCAATATCCTTGCAATTCCAAAATCCAGGAAAAATATTCTACCATCATCTGCTCGTATAATATTTTCCGGTTTAATATCTCTATGCACAATACCTTTATTCTCTATACAAGCAATAAACTCTAACCCCTGTTCCAAAAATGTCACTGCTTCCTCTAAAGAAAATCTCTTGCCACTTTCAAGCACCTTCCGTAATTCTGTTCCTTTTACTTTTTGCTCAATAATATATAATGTCTCTGTTCCCTCATACTCTATGGTTCCAGTTTCATATATTTTAGGTACCATGGATAAGTTTAAATCTCTTTCTATTTGTATTTCCCTAAGAGACCTGGGATCGTTAAGCTGAAAATATAATTTAATAACAGTTTCTCCATATGAGTTGTGAACTCCATCAAATACAATCTTCTGTCCACCACGTGCCATCAATTCAATTTTTTCAAATTCTTCTTGACACATTTCTTGAAATTTTTTCATCTCTCATTTCTCCTAACTTAAATGGGCAACAGTCCTTCCAATCCATTCATTAAACTGTAAAGACTGATAACTTGACGGTGATGCTAATTTCTTTGCTTCTACTATTTTTCTAAAACTTCTCTTCTTACAATACAAACCTGTGCCTTGTCTTTCAAACTTTTTAATCGTACTACTTTGCGGATTTGAAGTACTTGTTAATGCATATGATTGTGATGCAAACCATGTATTAATAAGAGACTGTTCAGCAACTTTCTTTATATCCGTCATTTTAGCTTCCACTGAAATCAATTTTTTTATATTATATATCTTTTTGATGTCTACTGGTTTCCATAAGCCGTGATCACGTATAATCATATGTGCATCTAGTAATTTTTCTATGGCCTGAATTGTATCTTTTTCTGGCATCTTAAGTCTTGTTATCAATTCACTTCCTGTACTTCCTTTAGTCATCAATAACTGAGATAGCACTTTTAAATCATTCGTTTCCAGATTTTCTCTTTGTTCAGACCAATTCTCCAATATTTTAGGTGAATATGATGCAAATACAATGTCAGGAAATCCGGATGCAACTTTAGGTTCTACAAATATAGCTAAATTGTTTGTTTTATTGCTTTTTAAAAAATTATGAATATAATATTCAATAAAATCTTCAACCAAATCCAACTCATCCCCTTGAGTTGATGGTCGTGTATACAATCCTATATCTTTAATATTATGATCAAACATCAATATCCTATCCATTGTTACATTTCACCCTTTTCAATCTCTCTTTTGCACTTTTTATAGAAACAATTATAACAATCCCGCCTTTAAAAATCAATCATTCAAGGCTTCTTAAAATAAACATAACTAGTATTTTTTCATCCCCATTCCACCTCCACTCTCCCATCATCATACACATATATTCCCTGCACGTATTCTTCCAGCATTTCTCGTGTCAGCTTTTCATAGCCTAAATACTTCAACATCTGCTCCACTGGAACATTCTTTTTCATCAAGATTTCTTTCTCACCATTTATCAGTTCTTCCAGTTCCTGTACACGTTTCTGCAGTCGTTCTCTTTCTTCTTCCAACTGCTTCTTGACTTCCATAAACTGGTTCTGGTTCATCTGTCCCTCGTGATACTTTTCATAGTTCTGGCGGTTCTGGATTTTTATTTGTTCTTGACACTTTTCACACTCTGCACTTTCCGTCTTATAGGCTTCTATGCTGTCCTCATGCTGTTTTCTCATGGATTGCTTCATCTGTTCCAGGCTGATATTCTGACGTAAGCAAGCCTTTATTTCTGCCAGTACGATATGCTCCAGCATTTTATTATCAGCTTTCCCGGCAAAGCATCCTGTATCTTCTTTTCCTTTACTATAAGCACAGCTATAAAGGATATGACCATGAACCGGACTGCTTGAAGTCAAGCTTCTGCGACAATTTCCACACTTCACATAGCCACCTAACAGTGTTGTTTCCCTGTCGAATTTGCTTTTCTTGGTGTATCTAATCTGTAGGGACTGTGCTTTTTCAAAAACTTCTTTTGATACGATTGGCTCATGGTGATTTTCCATTACTTTCCACTGATTTCTCGGCACTGGTACTTCTTTCCCTGTTCCTGGATCTGGAATTTTTGTCTTTCCATAGACCATACAGCCTATATAAGTCTTATCATCCACAATCTTCCGTATCATATCACTCGTCC
This sequence comes from Muricoprocola aceti, assembly GCF_025567005.1. Lineage (NCBI taxonomy): Bacteria > Bacillati > Bacillota > Clostridia > Lachnospirales > Lachnospiraceae > Muricoprocola > Muricoprocola aceti. The sequence goes on along the minus strand of NZ_JAOQKE010000002.1, from coordinate 252,239 downwards.
ACTGCAATCCTCTTGATGCAGCTTTCTTGCTGTCTGATTTCTGTCGTCTGCTCATAGACTGCAAGGGAGTCAATACACCCTCTTCATTGAATAACTTACAAATCTCCATCTTGGAATATCGCTGATTGGTCAGTTCAAATACTCTGCGAATCACTTCCGCTTCGTCCTCTACAATCACCAGTTCTTTCTTATTTTCTGGATTGATTCGATACCCATAAGGTGCAGAACCACAACAATACTCACCTTTTCCCCGTCTGGTGCTGACTGCTGCCTTTACCTTTACAGACTGATCTTTCACATAGAAGTCTGCGATCAATCCTTTAAACTGTACTTCGATGTCTGAACTCTTTCCTTTATAATCTTTAGAATCATATCGGTCTGAAATAGAAATGAATCGTACTCCCAGAAATGGAAAAATCTGCTCCAGATAAGTTCCCATCTCAATATAGTTTCTGGCAAAACGTGAAAAATCTTTTACCACAATGCACTGCACTTTATTCTCTCTGGCAAGCTCCAAAACCTGTTTAATTGCCGGACGCTCCATACTAGAACCAGAATATCCATCGTCGTAGAACTCCTGAAATGGCATAGAAGCCAGTTCCGGAATATTGGAAATATAATCTTTTACCAGTTTTCTCTGATTGATAATGCTGTTGCTTTCTCCCTCTGAATCATCTTCCATGGAAAGACGGTAATATCCAATAATCAGTTTCTGATCACTCATGTTCTACCGCCCCCTTAAACCCGAAGTTGATTTCCAGTCTGCCATCACCATACAGATACATACTTTCAATCAAGCCCTCCGCAAGTTCCGCATTGATTCTGGTTGTCCCATCCAGTTCCAACAGACTTCGTAAAAATCTGGCTTCTTCTTTCTGCTGTTTTTCCAGCTTTCGTATGGTCTGCTCCAGAGACTTCTTTCTCTCTTCACAAAACTCTTTCCAGTTATTACGGTCATCTTTCATTTCTATATAGGCTTCTTTGGAAAGTTCACCCTCTTTATATTTCATAAATGCCTGTGCCAGTTTTTCTGAACGTCTTTCCATATCTGCATCCAATTTTCTGATCTCAGTTTGAATCTCATTGATTTTGGAAAGAAATACCGCACTGCTTATAGCAGACATATCCTTTTTCCGCAATCCAGATAACTGAAACTGTCTGGTCAGCTCCGAACGGACAATTTTCTGCAGCTTCTCTTCGGAAATAGATTTGTGACTACATTTTCTTTCATCCCGATACCAGGCAGCATTGCAAAAGTAATACACATTGCCTCTGTATCTACGTGTACACATTTTCCGCTTACAATCACCACAATAGAATACATTGTAAAATGCTCTTTCATCATCTTCCCACCCTGCAGTAGTTTTTGTTGCTTTCTGTTGTGCTGCTTTTAGCCTGACCTGTGCTTTTTCAAACAATTCTCTGCTAATAATTGGCTCATGGGCATTTGGCGTAATAATCCACTGGCTCTCGTCCAATATGTCACACCATTTTTCACCTCTTTGAAATCTGGATTCATATTTTCTCTGAACCAGATCGCCATAATAATTATTTCGGTTCAACACCGCACGTATCGAAGAATTCCCCCACTGATGAAGATTTTCTCCATCCTGACAGTACACATGATGATATTGGTTATAGTCTGAAATCCGATGTACCCCATCCTCAAATAACCTGTCAATAATGCTCTGTATGCCATTTCCCGAAGCATACTCTTCAAAAATCCTACGGACAATCTTTGCAGCTTCCAGTTCCACAATCAACTTATAAATTCCATTTGCCTTTTCCACACGATATCCGTATGGAGCTGTAGATCCCACATACTCACCATTTTTCTGTGCAATACGTTTCGCTGCCCGTTCCTTTGCTGAAATGTCTTTCGCATAAGCATCATTCACCAGATTCTTGATATTCATGGATAATTCCTGATTCTTAGCACCAGGTGCAAATGAATCATAGTTGTCACATACAGAAATAAACCGCACTTTCATAAAGGGAAGTATTTTCTCCAGATAGTTTCCCGTTTCGATATAATTTCTTCCAAACCGTGAGAAGTCCTTTACCAGAATACAATTTATCTTGCCTGCTCTGACATCATTCATCATCCGTTCAAATCCAGGTCTGTCAAAATTTGTTCCTGTTTTTCCAAGATCAGAATAAATATCATACACAACAATCTCACACTCTCTGTCCGGATTTTCATTGTGCTTCTGAATGAATTCTTTTATCAGCGTAACCTGTGTTTCAATAGATTCTGACTTTTTTTCATCATTGTCTACGGATAATCTAGCATAAATTGCAGCCATACATACCGGAATACCAGAAATCTTCTTCTCTGTGTTTTTCTTATATCTTTTTGCTGTTCTTGCCATTTATCCCACCTCTTTCCTGCACTCTGTCCTGTGTTCCGCATAAAACCGTCTTATGACTTTCATCTTCTCAATCATATCCTGATAGCGGATGTGAATTTTAATTTGCTTGTTTTCATAAATATAGATTTTATCTACGGTCAGTGCCAGCAATGTGCGATCCAATTCTTTGATTTCCAGTGATTTCTTCCAGTCCTCCAACTGAACGGTTGCAGACACTCCACCCTCAAACATTTGCTTTACCAGCTTTTTCTGATTCTCAATCATCTGCTCCAGTTCTTCACATTTTCTTCCATAACTTTCCCGAAAATCATCGAACTCCGCTTTGCTGATCAGTCCCTCTTTCAAGTCATCACCCAAAGATGCTTTCAGACTGTAATAACGGTTATATTCTTCCTGCAACTTACTAATCTGTGTATCATAACCGATTACCTGATCGTAACTGACTTGCATCTCACAAAGTTCTTCCATAATCATCTGATAGTCTATAAAAAGTGCTGTATATGCCTGAATCTCTTTCAATACAATCCTTTTCAGCACCTCTTCCGGAATACTGTGTCTGGTACAATCTCCACCTTTATTCTTTGTCTGGCAGATATAAAAAGCTTTTTTCTTCCCCTTATACTGATTTACCCTGCGTATCATCGGGGTCTTGCAATCTCCACAAAACACAAATCCCGAAAAAAAGTTTGCACTGTCTGATGTTTTCGATGCTCTGCCATCATATTGAAGCAGCTTCTGAACCACATCAAAATCATTCTGCCTGATAATTGCCGGATGCGTATTTTCTACTTTCACCCACTCTGATTCTGGCTTATCCAGGCGTTGCTTTACTTTATAGCTGATTCGTTCCTGCTTGCCCTGTACCATGTTTCCAATATAGACTTCATTGGTCAGAATCCTTTTGATCTGCACTGCCGACCATTTCGGTGTATCTGAACTATGGAATCCGGAATTGTAATTTTCACCATTTGCCTTTTTATATTCTTTTGGCGACTGCACATGACGTACATTCAGTTTTTCTGCGATTGCTCCAAGACTGAACCCATCAATTTTCCATGAAAATATTTTTCTTACAATATCCGCTGCATAAGAATCAATCACCAGACAGTTCTTATTCTCCGGATCTTTGCAGTAACCATACGGGGCAAATGCTCCAATAAATTCACCTTTTTCACGTTTGATTTTCTGGTGGCTTCGCACTTTATCGGAAATGTCCCGGCAATAGCTTTCATTTACAAAATTTTTGATTGGAACAACAAATGACTTTTCTGAAAAATCTGCTGTTTTACTATCAAACTGGTCTGTAACTGAAATAAAACGCACATTTAAAGCCGGGTAGGTCTTTTCGATCCATCGCCCGGCTTCTATATACTCTCTTCCGAATCTGGATAAGTCTTTTACAATCACACAGTTTACTTTTCCAGCTTCTATATCAGTTGTCATTCGTTTAAACTCAGGTCGGTCAAAATTTCCTCCTGAGTATCCGTCATCCACATATATATCAAAGATCTGAATATCCGGCTGGCTTTTTACAAAGCTCCGAAGTAACTCTCTCTGATTTGCAATGCTGTTGCTCTCTGACTTCGCACCGCCCTCTTCCATATCATCTTTCGATAACCGAAGATACAATGCAGCATCGTACATATCTGGCATATTCATTTGCATCTGTTCCATTTTACATCGCTCCCAACTTACTTATTCCATTGAATTTGAAGTCAGAAACCATGTATCACGTTCATTTTCCCTGACTTCACATTAACATAACATCTGTAGCTTCGCAAGATATTTTTTCAAGACTTGCATCTAATACATCAACTCCGTTCTTTTTCTTAGATAATCACTGATCGCATCTGTAGCATCCATTTCTCCTGTCATTTCCACGACTACCACATACCCTTCATTCATGTGAGCATACGGCTGATCGCCAGATTTATCCAGAAAAGTTTCCACTTTTTCAGAAATAGCTTTATCCATATCAGGAATTAAATCTTCAATGTCCTTTAACTGCTCCAGATTAACACTGGAATCTATTACTGACTGATTCACCATGATGCTCACCTCTTTTCCAACATATTCTTTGTATAAGTCGTCCTATACCTACAATTTTCTCAATCACATCACCTTACCTTTCGCATTTTGTTCTCAAATTTTATCTATTACTATGGCATTGCATATTCTGTTCGGCGTGTTGGCTTCCATTCGTATAATCTGTTGTCAGCGTTACGTCCAACCTCTATCAGAATATTTCTGAATGCTGGCAGCTTCTTCGCAAACTTACCAGCCGTTTCCGGAGTATCTTCGACGCTCGCCAGTAAAATCATTTACAGGGTTATGGCATCTGTGGAATCAGATTATACAGCTCATGCAGTTTTCAAGGTACAAAAGAGAGTTTTTTGAATATCCTTTCACTTATTACAGCCTGGAAACACCAAAATGTTGTTCGCTTCAAAAAAATCCTCTCACTAATAAGGCGTTACAGAGGCACTTTTGACACCCTTTTTTGAAAAATTCATAAAAAGTTTACATTTGCTTCTTTTATTTCGCTTTAATGCGAACCTTATTGTACTGCCATTTTAATTCGCTTTAACGCGAATGTCAAGCATTTTGTTCGCTTCAATGCGAATCTTTCTGTTTACATTCCCTGTTTTTGGTAGTAAAATGGATTTATCAAAAAGAAAGTTGGAAATCTGATATGACAATCGGTGATAAAATAAAAAAAATCCGGACATTCCGGAATATGACACAGGCAGAACTTGGTGCTGCCCTCGGCTGGGGTGATAAAGGAGCAAACCGCCTTGCCCAATATGAAACGAATTACCGGGTTCCCCGCAAAGATCTGGTAACTGAAATGACTAAGATTCTGGATGTAAATCCACTGGCACTACATGAGCCTACGACTATGGATGCTTCTGAACTTATGGAAATCCTGTTCTGGATTGATGAATTTAACCCGGCAGCTATCAATCTCTTTCAATTAGAAACTTATCCGGGTGAAAAATGCAATTCTAATGAGGATACTGCTGTCCGTTATCATGATTCTGATAGCTGGCCAGCTCATCCACCTGTCGGCATGTGGTTTAATTATGGGGTTCTGAATGAATTTATGAAAGAATGGGTTCTCAGAAAAGAAGAACTGAGATCTGGTGAGATTACCAGAGATGAATATTTCGAATGGAAAATCAACTGGCCACAGACCTGTGACGGGTGTGGAAAATATGCTCCTAAACGGCAATGGAAAAAAGACGCTTAAATTGTAAATTCAAACTTGTGAGACTTTTCTTCATCCAAAACAGGTATCACAACTAAATTGATGCATAACTGTCAATTTATCATAGACAATTGCTCCTCCATAGAGTTCACCCCTCTTCCTATCCATCAAATAAGAGCAAAGATCTTTTTCCTTTCACACTTATCCCATTTGAACAATACGCTTTGTTCGGATCTGAAAGGAAATTTCTTAAAAATGACATTTAAAAACGTCCTTATAGGTCAAAAACCTACTGGACGTTTTTAATTTATTTTTTTTCACAAAACGAATACTCGCTTCCTGTACTTCCATTTTCCTTCCAATGCAGATATTCTACTATCAAAACTGTGTATATAAGTAAATATCCCCTGTACTGTACAAACACTCAAACTCTATCAGCGCTTTTCCTGCTCCACTCACGTATCATTCAATTTTCTCCTACAGACTCTCTCTTTAATCGCATTAATCCTACATTAAATATATCTCTTTTCCTGTTTCAGCATTAACCAGCATGACATATTTTTGAGAATTATTATTATTTACTTCCAAATACCAGATTGGTTCTGCTGTATACTGCTGATCTTCATTTATGTATGCACGCTCATAAAATTTTGCCCGAGTCACTGTATAAGTAGCTTCATCTAATAAGTTTTCATACTTTGTTTCTACCGTTGCTGCGATTTCGTCAAAACCTTTTAACGGTACATTTTCCCCATCTTCCTGGAAATTATAAAGACCATACACACGCAGGCTTTCTATCCCCCGTGTAGAACAGACAGCAATCACTGGACTGGACTCTGGCGTATCATATGCAAGAGCCTGTACCATAACTGATAATTCAGGATACACAGGAATCCCACTTACTGTCTGCCTTGCATATACGATACATACATCATCCTCGCTTGTCCACTCAGGCTTTCGTTTACTCTCTTCCATCAATCCTTCAGCAACATATTGGTTTTCAATTTCCCGCAGTATATCCGCACTCAAAGAAGAAGTCTGAAAAACTAAATTTTCTACTGTATATCCGGCATTTTCAAGAGTTTCTTTTACTTTTTGTACAGCATCCTGCTCGTTTACAATAGATTCTGTCGCAGAAGTAAATTTCTCCATATTCTCCGCATTAGTCACCCCTATTTGAGCATAATAGGTCGAATTTTTCGTTGATATTCCAAATTCAATTCCAATCCCTACATTTGTACCGTCTGCTAAAACATAATGGTTTTCTTCCGGATATAGATCACTGGCAGGAGTACTATGCTTCTCAAGAATTTCTTTTCCTTCTATAAAATTTGCATATGCCTTTTCACTATCCGCAAAATGCACACTTTCTAAAATAAATTTGGGAATCTCTTCTCCATTCCAATTCTCTGGAACTTCTAATTCACACTGAAACCTAACTTTGCATGATGCGGATTCCTTTTCATACGTCTGCGCATACGCATTTTGAGTCAGCATAATAAGCGATAAAGCACATATACCTGAAATCATTAAGTCTTTTCTCATTTTTCTGCTCCCACTTACAAATCACGGCGTATAGCGCCCTTCTACATGTAAACTGCTTACATTTGCTTTGCTGATTACCCCTCCCTCCATTTCATAAACCTCGTCGCAAAGAACCTCTATATCCTCCCGGTTATGACTGGCCAGGATAATCAGTTTATTTTCTTCTTTCATTTTTAACAGAAGTTCCCGGATTTCTCTTACCCCGTTTTTGTCCAGACCATTCATAGGCTCGTCCAAAATCAAAATTCCCGGATCTTCCATGATAGCCTGTGCAATGGCAAGTCTCTGACGCATACCCAGCGAATATTTTCCAACCGGTCGCTTCAATGCAGGATCTAAACCAACCTTTCTCAGAACAGAGCAGAGATAGTCTTTGTTCTTTTTGTTCCGTAATGTATAAAGAAATTCCAGATTATGATAGCCACTCCAGGTCCTTAAAAACCCGGGTTCTTCAATAATAATCCCCGCATCAGTCAGCATATCCTTATCTTTTCCCATTACTTTACCGTTAACGGTTATCGTTCCCTCATCGCAGGAGAGAAAACCGCAAATAGATTTAAACAAAACAGTTTTTCCTGAACCATTGTGCCCTACAAGACCATATATTTTACCACTTTCACATAAAAGAGAAACATCCTTTAAAACCTTGTTATCTTTAAAGCTTTTACTTACATGAGATACTTCAATTACATAATCCTGTCTGTCCATATATTTCACTCCTCGCTATATATCCTCATTTTCCCAGTTAAATTCTATTTTTTTTACTTTTATTAAAATAATGACCGTCATACACAAAATCCCTACTATTAAAAACCCGAACATATAAGGTATAGATGGCAACCAATAGTAACCATAATCCGGGGTTGCAATCCTTGCCAGTTCAGCCCATATCGTCGGGATAAAAAAGGCCAGTTTATGACGTATCATGGGATGTATATTCAGCACAGGAAATAGAGCGATTGCTAGGGCAAGACCACCTGCAACTGCAGCAATCTTATTCAAAAACAAACTTAACAGGAACATCAGAACCCCTATAAATGTACAGATACAGGCGCAAAGAAGAATCTCCAGCCCTATAAGCTGTAATGGCGAAAATTCAGAGAAAATCTCGTAATAAATAAACACAGAACTATTAAACTGCGTAAGAGCCCTTGTCGTTGCTGCCGTCCTCAGTAGCTTTCCCCATTCATTGCTCCATTCAATGTCCGGTAAAAGAGGGAGTATTGTGCAGATGACTGCCACAACAGTAAGAACAACGGAACGGATAAAAATCCCTCCTATCTGCCCTAATGCCCAACGCTTTCTTCCTACACGTATCGCATGGTACATATTCACATGCTGCATAAAAGGCACATCCGTGTTCACATAAATTACTCCAAACCAAAACATAATTAGATAAGAAAAACTACACATGGCAAATGGAAATACACACCAAGAGGATGGATAGTCCACTGCAACTGAAAACTGTCGGATAGCCCCCACATATGTTCGGCTGACTACAATCATCAATATTGTAAAAACTGCCATTTTGCTATTGATAATTTTCATCATAGAACTTTTCCAGATATACTGTAATAACTTCATGTTCCCACCTCTACAATCTGTTTTTTATTTTTTTGTAGATACCCCAGGTAAACAACGCTGAAAAACATAAACTGCAACCGAGAGCAGTAAGAAAGTACTGTATATCCGTCGAAAACCGATTCAAGGTCGGATATATCAGCATTGCATTGAACCAGCCTTTTCCACTGTATTCCATTAATATCTGTTGTATTAAAACAGGTGTGATTAATACGAGCATTTTATTAGAAACAAACATAGACAGAAATGAAGCTGCCAATGACAAGACCCCTGCAAGCATCCCCATTTGCAATGCGAATAAAAAAACATAAGGCCAGTAGTGTTCTCCAGCAATCAGGGAACCGTACATTCCTTCCATAAAAAAAGCATCCTGTAATCCCTCTGAAGTCCAAGGTATCTTTAACCGTATAGACGCAACAAACAGAAGGCTTCCCAAAACCATAGTAATCACGGACGATCCATAAACAACCACTGCCTTGGATACCACATATTTCCATGTATTTCCTCTGTTAATGCTGTATCTGGCATATTTATGCTCCAAATCCTCACAAAACACAGTTGCATAAGAAAATGCGCAAAAAGCATAGGCAATCATAATCCCAGACATACTAACAGCGAAATGGTATGTATCTAGCGCATTTCCATTTACCATTCCCTCAGTAAACGCATAATCTTCAAGTGAAAACCATATGGATACCGCAACACCCACAATGGCTAAATATATTGGATAATTTTTTATCAGACGACGGATATCCGTTTTTAAATAATGTGCTCTATTCATCCGTTTCTCTCCTTTTTGTAAACAGCTCTTTTTCCACAGAAAAAAATAAATATACAAATACCTGCAGCAAAGCCACTTACATTTATCAGGAATAACATCCTTTTTTTTCTTTGTTTCTCTTTCTTTTTAATCAGCTCTTTGCTTGTTTCGAGAATTGTATCCAATTTGTCATAGGGAATCTTCATATCCCTGATCTTTCTGTATATTTCTTTCTCACACTCATTCGGGGCATTCTCTATACATTTATTGAGCCTTCTTCGTTCTTCTACAATTGAATAAGGAATTGTGGATCTATTCATAAAACATCCCTTTCGCTAATCTTTTATTGCAAGAATATTTCCTTTCCTGTTTCCGCATTAATTAATGTTACAGATTTACTTATATTATTTTCGACTACTTCAAAATACCAGATAGGATCTGCCTTATATTTTTGTCCCTCATCCAGATATACCCTCTCATAAAATTTTGCTCTCGTCACTTCATAATCCGCATCGTTTAAAATATTCTCAAATTTTTCCTCAACCACAGCAGCAATATCCTCGAAAGGCTTCAGCGTAACTTGTTGTTTTCCCTTTTCAAATTCATAAACGCCGCTGATGTTCAGCGTTTCTATTCCCCGGGTAGAATATATTGCCTGAATCGGGGCATTATCCGGAGTATCATATGCCATAACTCTGGCAATACTCATCATTTCATGAAAAATAGGAATGTCTTCATATTTTTGATACCCATAAATAGAATACGCATCATCTTCCTGACTCCAGCTTTCCTTTCTTTTTTCTTCTGTTAAAAGACCTTCCTGTAAATATTGTTCTTCCAAATTTTTCATTGTCTGAAAATTTAAGGGGTAACAAGCAAATATAAAGTCTTCTGAATGGTATCCCAATTCATCTATTATTTTTTGTAATTCTGTAATACATTCTTCGCCGCTTTTAAAAGAAACTTCCGTTTCTTCAAATACAGCTTGATTGTCTGGATTAGTTACGCCGATATATGAATAATATTTGGAATTACTGCTTCCGTAAGTAATTCCTTCATTTATATCAAGACTTTCATCATTTGCAAATAGATAATAGTCTTCTGGTGCCCTCCCTTCATCTACCGGAGTTTCTGGTTTTTCAATTATTTCTTTTCCTTCACCGAATATAGTCCATGCTTTTTCTCTGTCACATCTATACAGTCCCTTTACATCAACTGTGCTTATGGCTTGTCCTTTTATATTTTCCGGCACTTCTAGCTCACAATTAAATTTTACCTTCCCTGAATCAGAGGTTTTTTCATACTTCTCCGGGAAACTATATTCTGCTTCTTCCATTGAAACTATTTCTTCCCCTGCTTTTTCTTTGACATCTACAGAACTCTTGTTACATCCAGCCAAAACCGAACATGCACATAATATCAGACTAAAACCTCTTATTTTTTTCATCATATTTTTCCTCCTATAATTCAGCTAAGGGATACAGTATGTGTATCCCCTATCCATTGGCTTACCCCTTCCTTTGAAGTGATTGAATTGTAGCATATAATTATTGATTATTTATTCGATTGTAAAAATTCGCCCACGACTTTGTCAAAATTAGACTTTTTGTTCAAGTAAAAAAAGAGACCCCTAACGAGTCTCTTAGTTTTTGATTTGCGACATATATAAAAGAACCTGAACACAGAATCTATTAGATGTATAATCTATTTTTATTTCTCCTCCATTGGCAATGACCGCCTTTTTTACATTTTCTAATCCAATACCATGTATTGCAAGTTCTGGCTGAGTTGTCTGCAGTCCATTTCTCTTTTCAAGGATTTTTCCTGAATAGCTGTTATCTATAAAGATTAATAACACCTCTTGTTTTATTTGCATTTTTATAGTTAGTAACTTTTCCTTCGATTTACTGGCCTCTCTTACTGCATTATCTACCAGATTCCCCAAAATCACGCAAATATTAAAATTATTAAAATATAGATCTTCCGGAATATTTATTTGAACATCTACCTGATTCAGCGTCTTGTTTGCTTTCTGCAGCATATAATTTAATACTCCGTCTATTTCCTGATTACCTGTAGTTGAATATTCTTTTGGATTTAGCATAAAATCCTTCATACCGCTTAAATATTTTATCATGTCGTCATTATTATTTTTTTTAGCCATTGCAGACAACTCAATGATATGATGTTTTATATCATGCCTCAATGCTTTCACCCGTTCTTCCGATTCTCTGGCTATATCTAATTGATAAGAATAAACTTCTAACATCTGTTTAAACACCTGCTCATTCATACGGGCAGAATAAAATTTAAGGAGTGAATGATACAGATAAAAAATAAGAATATTAATAAAAAGAAGCACCAGTGCTGCAAAAATAACAATTTCTTTTATTTCATGCGCAACAATAATCAGATAATATATATATACAATACTGACAACAGGAACCATTAAAAGCGCAGCCATATTTAATGCCGGTAATGTAATTTCTTTTTCGGGTTCTATTGTCCTCTGGATAATAATTGCAATAAATAATAAAGCAAAGCTGGTGATACATTCATATACCTGATTCACCGGCTGTCCCATCGTATATTTTGTTAAAGATAAAATGACAATGCTGTCAACCAAAGCATTAATCACATATATAATAAATACAGCCAAACATTTCTTTGTTTTCTTTATGCGGTATGGAAAAAAAATCAAAAAAAGGCTTGTAATATTTGACAAAATATTCATAGCCGGAGAGGAAAATAGCAAGCTTATCGCACTTGTCCATGCCCAGCCTATAATATATAAAATAGAGACATGCTTCCATCTACTCTCTTCTTTTTGCACAAAAATACCAACAAAATACTTCAATGTGTAAAAACGTAATGCATTTGCCAGTAACGCTATAATACCATTAAATATTTTTAAACTCATCTGCAGCACTCTCCAAAATCTTTCTTCGTACATCTGCACGATTAATTTTACTTATATTTAGTACATCTCCATTCAGCATTTTTACCCACTCGTATGTAAATTCCTTTACATAATTTTTATTTACTAAATACGATTTATGTATTCTTAAAAAAACATTTTCTGGAATTCGTTTTTCAATCTCATTCAATTTTCCATAAAATGTTCTGATCTCTTTTTTCATCACAATATTAATTTTTCTTCCAGTACTTTGAAAATACAAAATATCTTTATACGAAATGCGATATGTACTATTTTGAGTTTGGAACTCAAATCCCACACTATTTTTTCCCGATATACGATAAATATTATCCAAAACATGATATATCTTCGCCGCTTCTATGGGCTTTACCAAAAAATCAAACGGGCGATTTTGAAAAAGCTGTAATGCATAATTTTCCTTTGAAGATATATATATCAAAAATATATTCTCTTCTTCAAGAACCTCTCTTATATATTTGCCTACCATAACTCCATCTTTCCCTGGCAATTCTATATCCAGAAAAAGAATGTTTATTTTCTCTCTTTTCAAATAATCCAACAAAGTATCTCCAGAATAAAAAACTTCTGTCACAAGTGAAACGCTCTTCTCTTTCGCATATTTCAGTATAATCTCTTCTAGCTCGGAACATGTGCTTTTTTCATCATCGCAAATTACAGTCTTCATTATTTTTCCCTCCTGAAAGTATAATACTCTCTCGGTATCATTCATGCAAGTCATTTCCTTTTTAACCTTCATCCAAAGCTGTCTTTAGATATTTATAGTATATTTTAAGCAAAATCATTGTCAAATAGATGTCTAAAATCAAATAAAATTGCTGAATTTTTTGATCCATCTTTTCAAATTCCTACTTTGTCACATTCTATTATTTCGGAGTCTGGTTAAATAAAATTTTTCCGAAAATAATTTCTGAGCAACATCATTCCTACATTAATAAATCCAAATAGCAAGATCAAATTCACAGGTAGATATTCTCTGATTACATCTCCAAGTACTGCAATCCCCGAAAGACTTCCCAGCAAAAACATCTGTGAAATTTCATCCCACATTTTTTTGTATCTTTTTATTACTTTCACGATTGTTACCATAACGATTGCCAATATAAAAAGCACAGCTACAATCGCCAGAATCCTAATAATCCATGCTTCTCCGCCTATATATGCTATTTTCTGGTTGAATCCGTTATCATAGGTTGGATGTACCAACCATTCACAAAATCGAACATACCACATGAATGGAGTCCTGAAAAAATCTATAAAGTCATTCTGAAAAGCACCATTCTGTACGATTGCAAACAGGATTACTGTAATGTATCCCATTCCCCAGAAATATTCTATATCCCTCATTTTTTCAGTTCTTGCCTTTACTTCTTTTTTTGCTTTGCGGATTTCCAACTCTGCACTTTTCTTTTCGTTACGGGCTTTGGCTTCTGCCTGTTCCATCTTTTTCTCTGCTTCTTTCTGTTTCTTCTGTGCTTCATCTACTGCTTCAACAGATGATTTATTCACCTGTATCTGCAGTTTAGAGTTCTGGTTCCGAACGTCTCTTATTTCTTCTTCGAGCTGCTCTTGCTCGCTCCTGCTCTTCAAACCATTCCTGTTCCTCAGATCGTCGTTGCTCTGCTGAAGCCATTGATTCAGCTTCTGCGTTTCGGACAATTCGATTGTCAGACGCTGAATTTCTACGGTTGATTTCCGAACTTCTTCTCGCAATCTCTGCCTGTCGGATAAGATCTTCTGTTTCTCTTCTTCCAGTGTCTGTATCTGCTTTTTCTGTGTTCGCATGAACTCTTTCGCTCTCTCGAAACTCTGTACGAGAATATCCCTCTCCACTTTGAGCTTGATCGGTGATTCCTCTGGCATCTGCAATGGCTGCGTCAAGCTCTCTGTAATAGTTTCTGAGTTCTTCGTCTGCTCTGCTGTCTCTGTCGAATGCAACTCTGGATTTTTCCCTATTTCCATTAAATTCATTCTCCAATCCCTCCTTACTGATATCCAGATGAAATGTTTTTGACAGATTGCTGTCTCGCACTTTCTTTCCATCCTGATTCTGAAAAGTAATGTGCTTCCGTTTCTCTGTCCAGTTTACATTCCATCCAAACTGTTTCATTTTTTCTATAAACTTTTCTTTGCTGATACAATTTTCCAGTGCCTTTAATACCGCCATTGCACAGTCCGCTACAAAACTGTCCTTTACCTGTTGACGGAACAGGTTATATTTATCTTTACTCCATGCAATGACTTCCCCTTTTTCAATCTGGCTTCCATCAAAGTGCTTTCCTTTCTCGACAACTGTCAGTCCACGTTCTCGGCACATCTGATTGGTAAGCTGTTTCATACGTTCCAGATCCTTTTTGGTGTTATGCAGTTTTCTTCCATCTTCATAACTCACTGAATTAGTAACCAGATGGCAGTGGATATGATCTTTATCCTTATGCACAGCCATTAAGGTCTGGAATCCACTGAACCAATTTTCTGCAAATTCTTTTCCAAATTCTAATGCCTGCTCTGGAGTAATCTGCTCGTCCTTATGCCAGGAAATAATGTTGTGAGCGTACATTCTCCCAGAATCTTTATCCCACATCTTCTTTTCTTCTAAAAAGGTTCTATACACTAGATCATAGTTGATCTCATCATGGCAGTACGGACCTGTTACATAAGTAAGCAGTTCACTTGTCTTGTCCTGTCGCAAAACATATTCGATACAATTTCTCATTGCTCCATGTGTATTTGTCCGCTTATTAATCGTCTTATTAATAGCCATATCTTTTCACTCTCCTTCCTGTATTTGAGAATATTTTTGTTGAGATAATACAGAATATCTTCCCTTGGCATAAAACCATCCGTATTCATTTTTCTTGCAATCTGATTCAAATTCGTAGCTGCACCACGAAGCTGACTAAGTATCTCTGAAAGAATCTGATTCAGCTTTTTCAGTTCTTCCACTTCCTCTGCAGAAGCAATTTTTAAACCTGCTATTGCATGAATTACAACCGCCTGCTGAGTCTGTCCAGACTCCTTTACTTTATTTTGGAGCAGATCATACTCTTCTTTATTCATTCGTATCGTTATTGTATAATTTCGTTTTCGCATAAATCTTTGTCTCCTTTCTCCACTCTATCTTTTTTATAAATCATTCATAACCTTTCCGGCTGGTAGATTAGCAGGGGATATATAAGGGAGTGCAACGCTCCCTTATACAGGTGCAGGACAGCGTCCTAGTCAATCAGTAAGTGTTCCGTAGGAATGTCCGGTGGACATTTCGCAGGAATACTTACGCCATTGACGTGCCGGGGTTCCAGGGGCAGAGCCTTCTGGCAAGTTTAGGAACAGCCCAAAGGCTGGCTCCGGTGCAGAGTGGCTTGCCACTTTGCGAAACTTGCCCTGTCATCTCCCCACCACTGAACCGACACCCACCAAGCCATATTTTCCACCCTACGTTATCAGATCAAACTGGAGATGACGGTGGTTTTGTGGTGCAGGGACAGACTGTGGAAGAAAGAGAAAAGCTCCCATTTCGATAGATTTTCTCTTTCTGAAACAGGCTGTTCATGCATCACTCCGATGCAAAGAATCGGACAATCATGTGCCGTATCCGGCACTCTATTCTTTTCTTCGCCTTGCTTGTTCAATCCACCCACCTGCCAACGCTTTTCTGTTATATTATCCTGTTATTTCTGTCTTTCTTTTTCTGGATCTCTTTCCATTTCTGCTAAAAGACATAAAAATAGCAGTCATAAACATTTCTCCAATTCATAATGTCTGAAATGTCACCACTGCCATTGTCTTTTTCTGCTATGCTGTTTTTTTAAAGCTATTCCTTACTGTCAGTCTGTTTTCCTGTTACTGCTATTTCATAACCATCTAAAAACTGTCTGCAAAATCCAGTGCTGCATCCATATCAGCTTCTTTCTCCCAGTCCAGATTATCTTCTGCGATCTCTTCATCCGTTTTCTCCATTGTTAGTGTTCTGTCCGGCAGATTAATTTCTCCTACCGATTCTTTTACAAACGGTACAAGCATTTCCATCAGATTCTTCGCTATAGCCATCGGGACGGATTCTTTCACTCCATCCCGGACAGCTGTTTCCACTCTTTCCAGAAATGCATCTTCCTTTTCTCTGGTTTCCAGATACGGATCTGCTTCATTCCTGTACTCTCTGGAAAAATAATCGTTTAAAGCAACTACAACTGCTCTGGTGTACGATTTATATTTTTTCCTGTCCATCGTCTGCAAATATTCCCATGCCTGCCTGTCCTGTTCATCACAAAGGTTCAAACGGATATTTGTATTGATGATTTTCCGTTCTTTTCTCATACAAGCATCCCTCCGTTTCTCTGGATCTTCCTTACGGTCATTGCTTCATAGCCTTTCGCTGTGGCACAGATGTCCCGTACAATCGTTACCCGGCTCTTGTCATATTCTCCAAAATTCTGGATCATACAACCGCCACCGCCGACCACATACAGACGCATCAGTTCTGGATTATATTCCCGTTCTCTCAGCTTATGGAAGATTTCTTTTGTATAATCTCCGGCAGCTTTACGAATGACTGTCAGATATTTCTCACCAATATCTGCTGTCCCGGTACGGATCACCTGCTCAATCACCAGATCGTCCACCACTGTTCCCAGTTCTTTCAACAAGGATTCCCTTACAGTAAGCACACACTGATGCGTTCCATATTTCTCTGTAAAGCATTTCTTCTCTAATGGACGGGAATTGTTGATATACATGATGTTCATAGTTCCGTTTCCAATATCCACAAGCATGTTGATTCCTTTGAAATCCTGTAAGCGGTAAAAGGCTGCTGCAAATCCCTGTGGGTAAATATCAGCACCTGCAAACTCTACATGATACTCTTTATTGCGGAATATAAAATCCACGCTTTCATTCTGGAGGAGATATTTCTGGAAATCTTCTTTCTGTGTAGCTACCCAGGTAAGCGGAAGTCCGGCTGCAATGTGTACCTTTGCCCGATTCATTCCTTTCCCATCAAGTTCTCTTGCGATAGCCGCCAGTGTCAGCACATAATAGTCCTCGTCCTGCGTTTTCTCTGCACAGAACTCCTTGTGTTCCTCTCCGATCTGGTAATACATACCATTGTAAACAAGAAGATTATTCTGGAAGATTGGCTCCTTGTCATATCTGGCTACACCGGATGGGAAGCATCTGGTAGCTGTTTTCATGTTTCCATAACCATGATCAATCCCGATCACCATAACTGTTTCATTTCTGTTATTTTTCATCATTCTCATAATCATACCTCACACTTTCTTAATTTTTATTTTTTTACTTTTTCCCAAATTCGGGAAAAACCTATATTTGTATCAGCTAAAACGTTGATACCTGAAAAAGGGCAATCAGTGTAAAAAAAGCAAAATTTTATGTACTCTGGCAGCTATCTTTGTTATTTCTCCTGCTCCGGTAACATTTCTTTTTGCTTATTTTGCCCTAAATGCCCTTAATTCCCTGATTCATATTTAATTGTAACTGTTTATAATCTATATCTGTTTCTTCAAAAGGTATTCTTTCTTCTGGATCTACAGGACAAAAATCTTCTTCCTTAACTGCAATATCCTGATAATAGAACTCACCATTGTACTGCTTCAGAAGGAAACCTTTATCCGTCATATTCCTGAAAAAGTTGGACTTACCATGCCCCTGTCTGCCATTCTCTTTGCAGTATTCCTCATACATATGGAACACTTCACTTCGTTTCAGACGTTTTCCTTTGGCACGCACCAATGACTCATCAATAAAAGCGCAGATACTATCTGACGTCCGTTGCACTTCTCTTACACATTCTTTGCTGTGTTCGCTCTCCGTGAACTTTCCCTGTTCGTACAGATTTTTCAATGCAATCATCGCCATATGAATTGCATAATCGGATTCTGCCTGTACCTTTTCCTTTAAGTGCAGATCTTTTTCACCACTTTTTACTACCCGGTTCATATCGAGAATCAGTAGTCTGCGATAAAAAGCGTCTGACTTATCCTCAAGATTCTGTGGCATTTCATTGGTAGAAAAAAGTAGCTTCGCATAAGAGTGAAAATGGATTGCATCCTGTCCCTTTTTCTCATAGATCAGTGTGTCCTCACCGACCGCTTTCTTTAATACATCTGTGTTCTCCATTGCTTTGCAGGGAATATCCGCACAGGCATTTAACAGCTTTCCATACATTCCAGTCGCATAGAATCGTTTATTTAAATCCTGTAAAGAAATACTGGACATATTGGTGATTCCAACTACATACTGGATCAGTGATACTGCCACAGACTTTCCAGTTCCACCATTTCCTTTCAGTGTAAGGAATTTCTGAAACTGCGTATCCTGTGTCATGCAGTATCCAAAATACTCCCAGAATGTCTGCTGTTCTTCTTTGTTAGGAAGAGACGATGCAAGATACTTTTTGATATTTTCTCCACCCTGCAACACCTGCTCCCTGTCCTCCGGATAATAGGGAAATGGTATCTGATTGATTGTCAGATAATCTGGATTGTGTTCCAGCATTTCACCCGTAACCGGATCATAATATCCATTTTTGAAATTGATCCACCTTACCGGCTGTTTATTTAATTCATAGGCTTCTCTGTGGACTTTCGGCTGTGTGATCAGCAGATTATAGATTCTTTTGATCACTCCACTCTGTACCTGGTCTCGATAGATCAGCTTCTGGATACGGTATTTCATTCTTACCCCATCATGGTCTTCCAGGAAAACACCATGCTCATAATAATACAGTGTGATTCCTACCACAAAAAACTGAACATTCTCCACAAGATAATCTACAATCTCCATATCCCGAACACCTTTCACATTTCCTTTTGCATCGAATAAGTGAAAACGGCTCAGTTCCGGTTCTTCTTTCAGATCTCGCTCAAACCGAAGAATATACTTTTCCAGTAATTTCTCAACTTCTTTCTGATTATCCAGTTTGCCAAGGTACTCCCTCTCTTTGAACAACTGCCAGCCCGCTTTTCCATCAAGACCAGCGTCTTTGAAAAATGTCTGTAACTTATCATTCATCCACTTCACCGTACAGGCAGTCACATAATGATAGGCACTCTGACAGCTTCCAGTAAACTGAATAGATCTCATTTCCTCTATAAAAGAATCTGCACTGAAATAATATCCATCATCTTCCTGCACCAAACAAAGTGCCTGATAACCTGACATCACAATATTCAATGCGATATCCTGATTGTCCACCAGAAAAATATAGGTCTGTGCCGTCCCTTCCGGATTGGTTTCCATATAATGCTTCAAAAACTTCTTGTTCAAACTTATCACTTCCTTTCAGACAAAGAAAAAGACGTAAGCCATATTATATGACTCACGCCTTACTTCGCTCACAATATTCTATTTTTATCAGTTACCTGCAAGATTGGTTACTGGCAATCTTTATACATAAATCAATTCTTTCAGGATAATCTCTTCTGCAATCGCTCTATGCTGATTGGCAGCTCTTACCCATGCCATCTGATCTTTCGCCTTATCTGGCAGTGGTTCTTTTTCTTCTAACTGCTTCAGTATCACTTCTTCCCGTTTTCTGGCTGCCTTGTCCACTTCCAGAAGATGTTCTCCAATGGTATCCTGTAAAAGCATCACCTGATACGTTGAATTTCGATGGTTTTTCAGATAATCTCTGCGTAAGAATCCATATTTGCCAAGTTGCTCCATCTGCTCACCGGATTTATAGGTGAGATTCGGGATCAGGTATCCATTTACATTTGTATAAGTCAGTTTCATATTACGATGACCTCTCTTTCGTCTACACTATTGTCTGTAACAGAACTGGCTGTTCATGTTACGTCATTGCTACAAATCTTTCTTTCCATATCATTTTGAATCCAACCCGGGCAGATTTTCTTCAAAATCATGGTGAAAGTGCTTCGTTTCTGTGTTGGGAAAATGAACGGAAACACTTGATTTTACTGACTTTCTTCAATGTAACCTTATTATAACGTCCTCCCCATACCCCACACTTGCATTTGGCCACTGCCGATACCCCGGCAGTCTCTGTGCTCCTCTCTGCAGATATGCCCGCACTTTTTCCCCATGCAGATAAGGATCATTGCCATCCACCAGTCCCCATTCCATCAACATGGCTGCTGCACCGGATACAAATGGTGTGGCAAAAGAGGTTCCCGTCACAGAAATATAGCCACCGCCGACTGCCGCTGTCTGGATGTCTACCCCAGGTGCCACCAGATCTGGTTTTACCTGAGACAAAGCAGGGAGAGGATAGGCTCCGGGTGGATTTCCCCGACCGGAAAACGAAGCGTAAATCCTGCTCCTGGAATCATATGCCCCTACTGAGATCACCTTTCTTGCGGTAGATGGCACTGTCAGCGTATTCTCCGGTATCGGCTGAAGGAAACGGGTTCCAGGATTCAGACTTCCAACAGCCGGAAGCCACAGATCCACAGTTCCCTCCGCCAGACGTTGCGGCTTTAGAATCAGTCTCCAGATGCCTGCCGTCACATAGTCTCCATCTGGTATAAAATCAAAATAAATCTCCTGCGAAATCATAAATGGCGATGGTTTTCCATAATATATCAGCAGATTGGTGGAGCTCATTCGATATCTCTGTGGTCCCAGATTTTCATACAGTGGTCCAATCTGTGTACCGTCCGGTGCCTGCAAAGAAATGTCGAACTGATCCGTATAGCTTTTCCATACCTGCACATTCAGTCCCGTCTCTCCTGCTGCCACACTGAATGGAATGACTGTATCCGTGCCCTCTTGAAGCGTACTATGCACATGTCCCGCTGCATTTCCTTCATTTCCGGTTCCCACTACAATCACAGACTTCCACCGCCCCATCATTTCATCCAGATAAGTTTCCAGAAGTCCGGTACCATTGTGTGGACCATATACCGTTCCAAAGCTGAGATTGATCACCAGCGGCATCTGCACCTCCAGTGCTTTCTGATAGGCATATTCCACGGCCATCATCAATTCCGTGGTCTTTGAAAATGTGCTTGCTGCCAGATTTCCCAATTTTACCACCAGTAGCTGCGCCTGTGGCGCCACCCCACTATTTCCTGCTGCAATGGCTGCTACTGCTGTTCCATGACCACTGAGATCTCTGATTGGGAGTGGTGTGCTACCTAATGACTCGTTTATCTCCTCCTGACCGTACTCTGTCCCCACCGTAAACCCTTTCGGCGGATTTCCATTTCCAGTCTGATCCCAGATCGCCAGTATTCTGGATGAGCCATCCGCATTTCGAAATTCCGGATGCGTATAATCAATACCAGAATCCAGCACTGCAATCAGGATTCCTTTTCCAAATAAAGAAAAACCGAAACCGGTCTGTAATGGCTCCATACAGGAAGCAAGTTTTCCCTGCTCTGTAGCAAAGTACAACCGTTTCGGTTTCTCAATATATTCTACAAATGGATCTTCACTAAATGCATCAATTGCAGCTTTCGTTCCCCTTATGATTCCATAGCCACCCGACAGCCAGGTTACTGACAATCCCTGCATCTCTGACTGGCTTCGATCCTCAGCACCCTTCCCAGCCCCTGCGTATCTTACGATTGCCTCCCACTGTCCGGTCTGACTGTCATATCCCACATCCAGATCCAGCGATTTTTCCAATTCCTCCAGCGTAGCGTCAAAAGCCAGATTAAGCTGCGTATCCAATACCTGATTATTCATAATAAGTTTCCTAAAACACTTTGTTTATTTATTATATGAAACCATTATAAATAATACAGGTATGAATCTGTCGATCGACGCCGGCTATCGGCGTCGCCTTATACTATACCGATGTCTTTATTCAGTCAGTTTGAGCCAATGGTCAGCTTCGTCTCCAATGGCTTATCCGATTTACAAGCATTACCTGATCGACCGGCTTGGTCACATAATCGTCCATGCCTGCCTCTCTGCATTTCTGTACACTGTCCAGAGAAGCCTGGGCGGTCATTGCAATGATCGGCGTATGGATATCGTACTGCTTTTCCCAGATTCGAATCTGTCTGGCTGCTTCCACTCCATCCATCACTGGCATCATAATATCCATCAGTATCGCATCAAACGTTCCAGGATCTGCAGTTTTCACCTGATCGACTGCTTCCTGTCCATTCCATGCCTGTACCACTGTTGCTCCATTTTCTTCCAGATAGAACTGGGCGATCTCCATGTTGATCTCATTGTCTTCTACAAGGAGTATATGATATCCTTTGAGACGCAGTTCCGTTTCCACCTCTGTTGTCTGCTCTGAGATAACCTGCTGCCCTTTCTGATCTATCTGAAGCGGTACCCGGAAACAGATCGTTGTTCCCTCGTCTTTCGCACTGGCAGCTTCAATGGTTCCGCCCATCAGCTCTACCAGCCGGACAACGATGGACATACCCAGTCCGGTTCCCTTATAACGGGTTCGTGCTCCTGACTGTTCCTGTGTAAATGGCTTAAACAGCTCTTCTCTCACAAATTTTTCACTCATCCCTATTCCGGTATCGATAATCTTGAATTCAAACCATGCCGTTGTGCCATCACAGGCTAATTCTTTTGCATAAGTATCAATCGTTCCACCAGGTTTGTTATACTTAATCGCATTGCTGAACAGATTCAGCATGATCTGTCTCAAATGCAGCGGACTGCCGATCAGTGCCATATGCTGCATATTCTCCCTGTGAATCCGATGAGTAATGTTGCTCTGAATCAGCTGCGCATTCACCAGAGAGGATACTTCATTCATCATTTTCTCCAGATCAAATGGAATCTGTTCCAATACTGTCTGCTCAGACTCCAGTTTACTCATATCCAACACATCATTGACCAGCTCCTGCAAATACCTGGAAGACAATTGAATCTTATCCAGACACTCTTCCAGCTTCTGTGGATCATTGCGGTACTTACGGGTAATATCTACCATTCCCATAATTCCATTGATCGGTGTACGAATATCATGGCTCATCCGATTCAGAAAGTCCGTCTTGGCCTGACTGACTGAATTTGCCTCTTCAATGGCTACCTTCAGCCTCTCTTTTTCCTCCTGATCCTTTTCATGAAATGCAGAAGTAATTTTAAACAGGATAATTCCGTGAATCACGGATTTGGCTTTCTGCGTCTGGTTGTCATACCAGGTATTTTGCGTCATGAGTACCGTCTTCTGCAGCCATATCAGCTTATCATCTTTCCCTTTTTCCTGATATTCCACCACTACCTGTTTATCACCATCTGTGAAACGTCCGATCAGCTTCTCAGAAGTATCCACGATGCGGAAATTCTCCAGGGTATCTTCTGTGATACGGGACCTTCTTTCTTCACAATATTCATTGTAGGAACACGGTACCTCCATCTCTGTCTCTATACTGCGATCCATCCCGTGAAAATAAACTGCTTCCAGCTTATCATCCGTCAGATTTACCGTATAGACCGCCTCCGCAGTTTCCAGCAACGCATCCACATACTTACCATTTTCCAAAATCGACTGTTTCATCTGATCGTAATACTGAGTCAGCTGCATTTTTTCATTCGATGCACCATTGTTCACATCATGATATACGTCAAATCCCAGGATAAAATGATGCAGCTTCTGGTCTTCCGTTTCATTTACAAATAGAATCGTGATCCGTCCATGCTGCTCCTGATCCCCAGCATGTTCCGCACCGTGATAAGTGAGTTCGATCTTTCTTTGCTGTTCGGACAGATTCTGTTTCAGACCGGACAGCTGCAGATTTTTCCAAAGCTCTTTTCTGGTTTCATGATTAGATAATTCCTGTACGATCTGCTCCACTGCGCCGGAATAACTGCCATCCTCCGCCAGGAAAAATGTGGAACTGGCGCGAAGCACGCGGTATTCATCCAGCAGCGCATCACAATAAATACAATCTGTAAACTGATAGCCTTTCCCCTTGATCTCATCCAGCAGCTGGTAATTCTGTCTCTGTACCTCCGCTGCTTCTTCCATCTTGGCACGGTTCTTATCCACATACATATTCTTATCTGCCAGTCGGAAAAGTTCCCTCATAGTAGTTCCTTCAAAATCTGTGGATAATTCATATCCCACTGCATAACTGATCGGCATCTCCGGATGCTTTTCGGAATACTTTGCGATGCTCTCTCTCACCTGTCTGAGACAGGTATTCGTTTCCTCATGATTCAATCCATGAAGCAATGCCAGAAACTCGTCACCGCCATCCCTGCCCACAAAATGCTCCTCTGGAACTGCCAGACGCAGCTGCTGTGCAAAAGAACGGATGTATTCGTCTCCTTTATCATGTCCCAGATTGTTGTTGATCGTCCGCAGATTGTTCAGATCAAAGACACAGACCGCCACTGGCGCATTCTCCGACACCGGCTCTGGTGCATTTAACAATTCTTCACATTTATTCTTATTGGGCAACCCGGTAGCCTCATCCAGATACACTTTTTTGCGCAGCGCTGCATTCTGTGCTGCATAACGCAAGGCCTTCACCAGTTCCCATCCGATAATCATCAAAAGACCCACAATATCTGCCACGACGATATTCTCCAGATGACTCAGATCCGTAGCTTTCTTCTGAGAATACTTCTCTGCAAAACCGGTAGCCTCATCACAGGTATTAAAGAACGTTTCACTCTTCTCAATGATCTGTGTATGCTCGTATCCCTGCTCTCTTACTTTCTGGATTTCTTTTTTCAGTTCTTCAAACTGACCGGCCAGATCGGTCATTTTATTCTGGAAATACGTATCATTTAACCGTACCAGATCCAGATCCCTGCTGCCATAACGAAGTCCTTCGATAAATGCATCAATATCTGCTATCATGCCATCCTGTGGCTGCCCGGCATCCTCCAGCTTGATAATCCTCTGGGTCTTGCCACGCACCAGCCCGGCATAATTCACTACCCGGGCCGTTCCCTGGATCCTGCTCACCAGAGACATGATACCGAAAAATAATATAATCAGAACACAGGTCAGTATCATCAGCGCTGCCCGTGAAATATAAGTTAGCTTCTTGCTGTTTTTCATAATTCCGTCACTTATTCTTTTATCATTTTTTCTATCACACATGTATGCTGCTTACTATCCCGGTCATAGGTAATACCTGCCAGCAAAAGATTTCCATGATAGTCCCTCAAAGCATCTGTATACTGCTTTTCTTTGATCTGTGCAATCGCTCCCTGCACATTCTTATTCCACTTTAATTCCATAATGACTGCCGGTTTATCCTGATGATATGGTCTTGGGATAAAAACAATATCTGCAAATCCCTTTCCTGCCGGCAGTTCACGTACAACGGCATAATACTCTCGAGCAAAATAAAACGCAAACTGAATAGTGCAGCTCAGAGAATTTTCATCATTATAAGTCAAAATAGAAATCTCTTTATGTGCTCTGTCAATTCCTTTCGCAACCTTTTCCGCATCCATCTCCCATAATGCTTCCAGTAATTTTTTCGACATCTCTACTGAAGATGTCACTTCATTCCAATCCATAGTACTGATTGCATTCAGATACTCCTGTGCCACTTCTTTGTTTGGAATTCGCACCTTTTTTGTATCCACATTATAGGTTAAATATCCAAGATGCAGTAACAGCGTTAATACATCATCCTTCGTTGCAAATGTAACCATATCATTGGTAAATGTCCCGGTATTTATTTCTATCTCTTCTCCTGCCAGCATCTTTACAACCGCATCTTTCAGTCCATCCATGTTCATCTGAATATATACTTTTAATGCTTCATATGTCTCGGTCTGATTCCAGTAAGTTCCAAACTTATGCCGCATCATGGCTTCCACCACCGATTTAGGACTGTACATTTCATAATGTCGATCTCCAAAGCGGCTATGCACCGTCATGCTGTATCCATCATACCATGCTTTGGTCTCATCAAAATCCATCACATATTCCCGGCAAAGGTTCTTTACTTCCTCTTCTGTAAAACCAAAATATTCTGCAAGATTTCCTGGATCAGCCATAGAATATTCTGTAAACATATTTAAAGCTGAATGGGAACCATACTTCTTAATTGGCAAAATTCCAGTCATATAAGCCAAAGCCACATATTCCTGGTCTTTCAGCCACATACGCAAAAAATCAAGATATTTTTTCTGGGATTCCGTATCATTCTGATACTCCCGGAAAATACAGTCCCATTCATCAATCAGGATCACAAATGCATGTCCGGTCTCTGCGTAGACATCTTTCATTGTAAAAGTCACACCATCATCCTGTACATTATTCGGATATTTTCTTTTTAATTCACTAAGCAGTCTGCTTTGTAATGTCTTCAGCATTTCCTCCATAGATCCTGCAGCACTTAAAAATTCCTGCATATTAATTTTCAGGACTTCATACTTGTTCCTGTATCTTTGATAGGATTCTGCCTGCGCAATCTGTAAATCATCAAACAAATCTGATGTATCTTTTTTACAGTCATAGTAAGCCGCCAGCATATCTGCAGCCATGGATTTTCCAAATCTTCTCGGACGGCTTACGCACAGAAATCTCTGTATCGTATTAACATGACGATTTGTTTCTTCTATCAATCTGCTTTTATCTATAAATATCTCAGAATTTCGTGCCATTTGAAATGCACCTGTCCCCGGATTCAGATAACTTCCCATATATGCCTCCATTCCATCACAACATAACTGGCTTTTTTATAGGATAGCATAAAAAAAAGCCAGTGAACAGTGGATTTTCCTGTCTTTTTATGCTATGATTTAAATATTTATGTAGACTTTTAAAAAGAAGCAGAAAGTGTGCAGTTATGAAAAAGAAATGTACAAAATCAAGCGGTTTTACGCTTGCAGAATTATTGATTGTCGTAGCAATCATCGCAGTACTGGTCGCCATCTCTATTCCAATCTTCACTTCTCAACTGGAAAAAGCCCGAGAAGCAACCGACCTGTCCGATGTCCGGTCAGCCTATGCTGAAGTCATGATGGCAGCCATCTCCGATGACACAACCGCAACCTATTCCAAAGATCCGAATCAGACAATCCACAAGTCCAACGGTCTTTACTCTGTAACAGTTTCTCCACTTCACCAGGAACAGGATAACTGGCAGGGTAACATGGATCTGAACGTAGGAGGTGTATCTTCCAAAGACACCACGCACTGGATCGGCACACCAAAGGCAACTGGAAGCTGTGAGGTAAGCTATAATCCGCAGGGCGATTCCGTAGTGTTAAACTGGAGTGGAAAAAGTACTGGCGGTGGTAACACAGGTGGAGGCGGAACCGTCACACCAGGTGGCAGTACTACTGGCGGTGGAAGTACACCAGCGCCAACCCCTGGAACGGGTGGCGGAACAAGCGGTGGAGATACTAATCAAGGGAATAGTGGTTCGGGAAGCACCGAAACACCATCTACTGAACCAGGGAATAATACTCCTGATACAAAACCAACAGAAAAACCATCTGAAACAAAGCCAAGTGAGTCGGAAAAAGATGACAGCGCCAAGGATGATGTAAATTCTATTTTAACAGATTTGAACAGTGGTGATTGGCCACCAGATACACCAAATACTACTTGTACTATTACCTTAAAAAAAGGACAAATAGTTTCCCATAATGGTTCTTATTACGTTTGGGTAGATAATGATTATTCTGCACCATTATTTCGAAATAATAATTATAACCATATATATTATGTTCCATCAGATAATAATATATTTAATCAACGTTTTATACCTATTAATGATAGTGTTCTCCATACTTCAACCACTGTTATGGATTGGAAAACGAAAGTTACAGGTGTAAGGCGCGGAGATTTTTACAGAGATAAAGATGGTAATTTATATATGTGTAATGCTTCCTGGTCTGACTCATATGTTGTTCCACCTTTAGAAGGTGATCAAACTTGGATAAAAATTCTGCCTGAGCAGCCTAAAAACTGGTATTCATACACAGATCTTGATCCAAATGCCTAAAGCACAAGCCACCTCTAAAAATGACATAGAAAACCTCGATAGGTTCCGCTATCGGGGTTTTTGTTTTTCTTCCATATGTATCATCTCCTTTTATCTTTAGTACATCTATTTTTCTTATTCTTTCTCTCCTTCATTGGCTTCTTCCATCCAGATCTCTTCTTCCACCTGGGCTTCTTCATAGTGCAGCCGGATCACAGCCTGCGCCCAGTTGACCTGCAGTATCGCAGTCTTATTTTTCTCTGCCCCGGCTTTTCGAATCTGCTCCAGCAGTTCCTGGAAGATTTCTCTGGTGAAGTAACCGCCCCTCCAGTGGAAAGTCAACACTCTTCCTTTTTTGGCTGCCTGAAGTGCCCGTTTGTAGACCTCTTCCTGCTTCGTAAAAGACAGCTTCTTTTCTTTGTAATAGAAGTGATCGTGATTGGTGCAGGCCGGAGCCGGCGCAATCAGCGGTTCATGATCCCGGAAGATCTGCTGATCGTCCAGGTTGAAGTAATCATATCGAATCTCGCTTCCATCCCTTCCCAGTGTATTGTCGAAAGTGGCATCCAGATGATAGTACACACCATCCAGCTTCACAATATTCCAGGTATGGCGGTACTTGATTCCTTTTTCCGGATTATTGCCGCAGATCGCAATGATACACCACACGCCCAGCGCATCCAGCAGCACCTTCACTGCCTTGGCAATGCCTTCACAGACGCCCACGCCCTGTCCCAACGGGCCGATGATCTCATGGGAATAAGCTTTTTTCAGCTTATCATACCGCACATTGTCACAGATAAAGTCATGCACATATTTTTCTTTTTCAAAGTCAGAAAGCGTCTTCGCAGGGCGCACCAGCTTCTCTATACGAGCCTGCATCGCTTTCTGATGTTCCCGGATCTTATCTTTGTCAAACAGATACTCCGGCACAAAGATCAGATTCGGTGAATCCTTGTAATACTTGTATTTATATCCGGTCAGCCAGAACACCTCCGGATGATCCAGCCGCATCTGGAAAAATACCCAGTACAGACTTTCACCGTCCAGCTGTGGCAGCTGAATCTCATCTGCCAGTTCCCGGACACCTTTTAACATATTGTGATAAGCTGTCTGTTGCAATTTTCCCATTTTTTGATAATAAAATTCTTCCATATTTCCCTCATCTTCCGTTTTCTATAAAACCAGAACTTTGCTCTGAAAAACTCTGTACCAGTATCCGTTTCATTTTCTCTCAGATAAACGTTTCTCCATTCGTTTTTTCTGTACCGTTGCATGCATAGCCATTGACAGATAATGAAAAGACTGATCCATATGTATTTCACCTCTTAACGCAAAAATAGTTACAATTCTGACTTTTAGAAGTGTAACTATTTTTTTCGTTAATGTCAAATTTTATGTTTTGTTCTTTTACTCTTCATATACTACAAAGCAAGCTCTGCCCCGCTCTTTTGCTGCATACAACGCATTGTCCGTCTCTCTGAGCAAATGCTTGATCTCCTGCGGAAATGTAAAATGATATACTCCAATACTACTGCTTACTTTTTCTTCCGTCAAGATCGCCGAAGCAGCTTTCTCAAACTGCATCAGACGTTCTTCCAACTGAGCACGGGTCATCTTTTTTTCAATCAGTACTGCGAATTCATCTCCGCCAACTCTTCCGACTGCCCCATACTTTCCAAATGTATGCTCCAGATTCTGTGCTACCATCTGCAGCGTCTTATCTCCGACCATGTGTCCCAGTGTATCATTGATCTTTTTGAACCAGTCCACATCCAGAAAGAGGAACCATCCCTTTTCCGGTCCGTCTTTCCTGCTGCCTGTCTGGATCATCTCACAATGATGCAGGAACATACGTCTTCCCATGACATCGGTCAATGGATCCATCTCTCCCAGATACTCTCTGTATTTCATATAACGATATACCATCAGGATAATCAAAATCAATATAAAATTCAATGCCAGCATGGCAATCAGAAACTGAATCTGTAGATGAACCAGATCTGCATATATTACATCAGTTACATAGATTCCATGTTCTTTCAGCAGGTATCTGACACGGTCTGAGAAATAAATGGTGGAAACCGCAGCAATGGAAATAACGAAAATAACAATGCCTGTGATGTCGCCCCAGATCTTAGAGGACCAGTACAGATTCTCTTTCGACTGATTCATAGCCTCCTGAAGCTTGCCGACTCGTTCACAGCGATAGATCACATCACAGACTTCCATACAGACACAGCAAATCACTGCGATCATGACATCACTTTTCACGATCTGTAATGCCTACGCTACGGTATAACCAAGATCTGGAAAGAAAAATCCCATTGCGCCAAATACCAGCAAAGCCTGCAGCTTCGGTGCAAGAAATGCAATCACACCATTCCAGATTCTTCTGTGGGCACGCTTTTTCACCAGCCAGAACAGTCCGCCGACAATCAGTCCAAACAGAATTCTGGTTCCCACACTCAGCAGAATACTTCCCATCGGATTGCTGCTTTGAAACGGTGAAATACCATATCTGCCGGCTTGACATAGCATGCAGAAGCCTTATACAGGCTTCCCAGTCCAAAAATCAGTCCTGCTATGTCTGCTTGCCACGGTCCAAATATACATCCAATGATCACAATCGGTATATAGGCTGTTGCAATCGAGATCGGTGGCACATGAATATATCCTAAAAATGTAAATGACATGATCAGCTCAATAGCGATCAGAAATTCAAATACATATCTTTCAAATCTTTTTTTCTTCCAGTTCGTCATTTTTGTTTTCTTTCTTGTTACTTGATCAAAATTTTTTTCGTGCTACTGTAGGCGCCAAATACTTTTTTCCTGCTGAGTCTGTCTTATATGCTCTGACTTTTATATAACATTTCTTGCCTCTTTGCAAATTTTTCAATGTTGTGGATGTTTTCTTTACAATTATTGAGTTTGCACCTTTCATCTTTGCATTATCAGCATACAGAATCTGATACCCTTTTGCGCCGGGCACTTTTTTCCATGATACCGTCACTTTCCTGCCCTTTTTACTGGCAGGCTTTTTCAGAGATGCTTTCGCTGCTTTCACTTTTGTCCAATGGGCATACAGTTTCATGTTCCCGGTTACCTTCGTAGAAGCAGATACCTTCTTTCCTTTTTTGGATGACGTATACCATCCGGCAAACAGATAGCCTTTTCTTTTTGCTTTTGGCAGGCTGCCGATCTTTGCCTTTTTCTTTACTGTCTTTGTAATGGCACTGTCCTGTCCGCCATTTGGATAATAGGTAATCCGATATCCATTTGTCACATAACCAGAATCCTTTTTTGAAGAATCTGACTTGTTTGAATCTGTCCTGCTGTCATCATTCTCCCATTCTTCCTCTTCATTCCAATATCCTGAACTGGACTGTCCAGGCTTTTGATCTGGCTGTTTTTCCACCACAGTAACTGTATCCGTAACCGCTGCTTCCCTGTACTCTTCAAAGTACATGGTAATCGTCACAGTACCCGGTCTTTTCGCAATAACTTTATTATCTTTTATTTCACATATCGATGGATCCGATGACTCAAATACTGCACCTGTATTTTGCAGCTTGCCACTTTTCCAGAATACATAGATATCTTTTGTCTCACCTGCTGTTAATTTCTGAAAGAAATATCCAATATCGGCTGTATAATATTCTTTATCTCTTTTTACCTGAACTTTACGTGTATGAACCCTGTCGCTGTAAGCACTTCTGTTTGCCTGTGTTGGCGTATCTGTTCCAAAACACTGCAGCCAGTAATAGCTTCCATTCGCATAGACACATCCTACTCCTATGCTGGTATACCGCGCCATCAGAATATTCGCACGGTGTCCCAGAGAATTCATCCACCATTCCATAGCTTCCTGTGGTGTTCCCCCATACCGTGTGATATTTTCCCCCATGCTTCTGCCATTTGCACTGTTGCATGCAAAACCATTCGGTCTGGTATGGCTGTTGTAGATCACGCATTCTGTTGCTCTCTGCATGGCTGTCTCCAAAAGGCCCGTATCCATCACCAGATCCTGCACACCGTATTTTCGTCTCTCTGCATTCACCAGATCCAGCATATCGAAAGCATTCTGGTAGAGTTCTGTAACAGTTGCATTTACCTTAAATGCATCCACATATCCCCCATTCTCCACGGACTCCATCTTCGGGTTCAGTCTTGTTACATTGGTGTTTGCCGGAAATGCGTTATCTTCTGATGTCACACTGCACGGAAGCGTTACTTCCTTTAATGCCGGACAAAGCACAAATGCTTCGTTTTCCACTGTCGTTACCCCTTCTGGAATCGTCACCGTTGTCAGAGCCGTATTTCCACTGCAACAGCATCTTGAAATCACCTTTATGCCCTTTCCAAATACAATTGTCTGAAGTGTTTTACTATTGGAAAATGCATATTCACCCATTCTCGTCACCGAATCTGCAATCACCTGTTTCGTAAGATTCGTACCATTAAATGCGTCATTTGCTATCTCTGTTACTCCTTCTGGTATCGTATATTCTCCAGTCTTCTTTGAAGGATAGAAATATAATGTTTTTCCACCATTCGTGTATAATGCGCCATCTTTTGTCTGATACGTTTCATTAGCAGAAATAGTGATATTCTCCAACTGATCCATTCCATACAGCGCCATGCTCCAAAGGGATTTTAAACTGGATGGCAGTACCAGTTCCTGAAGACCCGTTTCGCCAAACGCAGTTCCCCTGATCACTTCTACTGAATTTCCAAGCGTCAGCTCTGTCAGATTCTCATCCTGTCTAAAAGCACTGTCTCCGATCGTCTTTACAGAATTTCCCACCACTGCTTTTCTCAGATTCTTATACCTGCTGAATGCGCTATTGCCCACAGAGGTTACTCCATCAGATATATAAATCTCTGTAATCTGATCTCTGTCAAAAGTCTGTGTTCCGTCTCCCACTCGTCCATCATTCATTGCGCCGCTTCCCGAAACCGTCATGACGCTTCCTCTTACTTCCCAGGTTACATTCGCACCGCAGGTTCCACTGTATGTAACATCAGAATCTTCTACGGCCAGAACATCTGCTTCTTCTGTTATTCCGGTTTCCTCATCCGGCGAAAGAATCACCTCTTCCTCAGTTTCAGTGAACTCCTCCATAAGCAGCTCCGCTTCCGTCTCCTGATCATTTTCTGCAGTGTCCTCTTCTATATCGTCTTCTATGTCTGCCTCCCTGTCATCCTCTTCTGTTATTGCACTCCCCTGAACCTGTTCTTCCACTTCTGCTATCTCTATACTGTCTGCTGCGCCCGCCATCATTGGTTCTGCAGCCATCACCATACATAAAGATAAAGTCATGATCTTTTTTATCCATTTATTTTTCATAGTCAATCTCCGTGATCTCATTACTGTTCTCCATCCATTACTTTTTCTATATTCGTTTCAGAATTGGCCAGCAGCCTCTCCAGCGCATTTTCAAATGCGCCTCCTGCCCCCCCATCGTCTGCGGTACTTCTCCAACTGACTGATAAAAATCGGAAGGCTGATGGCCGCCAGTGTAAATCCTTTTTCTTTCATCCTTCATTCATCTTATTCTTGTTCCTTCATACCACGATCATTTTTACTATCTTACTACTTTAGCACTTTTAAAGCCAATTAGGTCTGAATTGTTGAATCTGTCTGTTTTATTGTAAAAATTAGCCTGATAAAGAGATAAACGGCAGTCCTATCGACTGCCGTTAAAAGTTTTCGTCAAATTATTCGTGTAACAAGTTGTTTATATAATAAGTTGTTTATTATGTATTTTATTGACATAGATTCATTTATTTGTTATATTAGTATTACATATCTGGAAAACTTCTGAACCATTCGGTTAACTGATTCCTTATATGCCAAATATGACGGAAGCAGCGCCGATAGCAATCTTTCCAGAGCTCCTTTCGTCATTATTATGAAGAAAGGAGTATACATGAACCAAAAGAAACTCAAAGACCTGAATCTGATGGATGATTTTCTCTTTCAAGCTGTCATGACCTATCCTGATATTGGAGAGTTGTTCGCCCAAAGGATTCTGGAACTGATCTTTCACCGACAATTCCAGAATCTGACAATTGTTGCACAGAAAGTATACGGTGGAATGGACACAGATCTACGGGGTGCAAGACTGGATCTTTATGTAGAAGAAAATGATTGTACCAAAATGGATGCGGCCTATGATGATTCTATCTATGACCTGGAACCGGATCGGAACAATAAAGTGTCAATGGTCAAAGCTTTCCCGAAAAGAGCCCGCTTTTATCACGCAACCATCGACAGGCACATTTTAAAATCCGGTGAAGAATTCGGCAATTTAAAAAATGTGTATGTGATCTTTTTATGTAATTACGATCCATTTGGCTATGACCGTATGCAGTACACAATCAAAAATATGTGTGTGGAAGATACTGATATGCCTTATGAAGATGGGGCACGCACCATCGTTCTCTATACGAAGGGAACAAAAGGCGATGTTTCAGAAGAACTTCGTCAGTTTCTCGATTATATGGAGCATACTGATCATGCGCACGCTGTCTCGGATACTCTCAGGGAACTTCAGGAAATGGTGGATATTGTAAAACATGATGGGGAGGTGTCTCTTGCTTATATGAAATGGTTTGAACATGATCGTATGATGGTGGAAGAAGGACGCGAAGAGGAACGCAAAAATACAGAACGGGAACGTCTTCGTGCTGAAAACGCTGAAGCTCGTGCTTACTCTGCGGAAACCCGTGCCAACTCCGCAGAAACTGAACTTGCCAAATACCGGCTTTTATACGGCAATCTTCCATCCTAGAAAATGGAATTAACAATGATATCAAAGTAAAAAAAGTCCAGTTTCCTGATAATTAGGATTCTGGACTTTTCTATTTTGTTCATTTTCTATTTCTTCCAATCCTTTATGGATTTTCAGAATTATGCTTGAAAACTTTCAGCGCAACTGGCATCGTTTTTCAAACTTGCTAACCATAAAGCCAGAAAACACCGTCCCCAATGGCAAAAAACCCGGGATCTCTCGATCCCGGGTTCACATCTAAGAACTAAATCCTAAACAAATTTAGCAGTATTCAGTTTTACGCCAGGTCCCATGGTAGAAGTGATAGTTACACTCTTCAGGTACTGACCCTTTAATGCTGCTGGTCTTGCTTTTGTAATAGCTCCGATAAGCGTCTGGAAGTTGTCGCTCAGCATTTCTTCTGTGAAAGAAGCTTTTCCGATTGGCACGTGAATGATGTTTGTCTTATCCAATCTGTATTCAATCTTACCAGCTTTGATATCGTTGATAGCTTTTGTTACGTCCATAGTAACGGTACCAGCTTTTGGGTTTGGCATTAAGCCTTTTGGTCCAAGTACACGACCCAGACGACCAACAACACCCATCATATCTGGTGTAGCTACTACTACGTCAAAGTCTAACCAACCTTCGTTCTGAATCTTCGGAATCAGTTCTTCTGCTCCTACGAAATCAGCTCCGGCTGCCAGTGCTTCATCAGCTTTTGCATTCTTAGCGAATACAAGAACACGAACTGTTTTACCAGTTCCATGAGGCAGTACAACTGCACCACGGATCTGCTGATCTGCATGACGTCCGTCACATCCGGTTCTGATATGAACTTCGATTGTTTCATCAAATTTTGCTACAGCATTTTTCTTTACTACGCTGATTGCATCAGCTGCTTCGTAAAGAGTTGTGCGGTCAATTGCTTTCGCCGCATCCGTATATCTTTTTCCTCTTTTCATATTAAATAACCTCCTGGTGGTATTTGCGGGAATCTCCCTCCCACTTTACATTGCTCAGTTACGATGTTGTGGATAATAGATTAACTATTACTCCTCAACTGTGATACCCATACTTCTTGCAGTTCCAGCGATCATGCTCATAGCTGCTTCTACGGAACCTGCGTTCAGGTCTGGCATCTTCATTTCTGCGATCTCACGGATCTTGTCTTTGCTGATTGTTGCAACTTTTGTCTTATTAGGAACACCTGATCCGGATTTCAGATTGCAGGCTTTCTTAAGAAGAACTGCTGCAGGCGGAGTCTTTGTTACGAAGCTGAAGCTTCTGTCTGCGTATACAGTGATAACTACAGGGATGATCAGATCTCCCTTGTCTGCTGTTCTTGCGTTGAATTCTTTTGTAAACTGTACAATGTTAACACCGTGCTGACCAAGAGCTGGTCCGACAGGTGGTGCTGGTGTTGCTTTGCCAGCAGGAATCTGTAATTTAATATAACCTGTTACTTTCTTTGCCATAATGAGGCACCTCCTTGTGGTATTGTCGGGGGATTTCCCTCCCACTGTCTAACCGTCTGCGAAATGACGGATGACTTCATCTACATTTTCTGAATCTCTGTGAAACTTATTTCTACCGGTGTTTCACGACCGAACAGCTCAACATTGATGGTAACGCTCTGCTTTGCTTCATTGATGCTCTGGATCACACCGACTGTATCCTTCCAGATGCCACCGATGACATTAACCATATCACCAACACCGAAGTCAATCTCTACGTTATCACTCTTAATTCCTAACGGCTTCATCTCTTCTTCCGTAAGTGGCACAGGCTTGGATCCCGGACCGACGAATCCTGTTACACCTCTGGTATTTCTTACGACATACCAGGTGTCATCATTCATCACCATGTTGAGTAGAACATAACCCGGAAACATTTTCTTCTGGACTGCTTTTGAAACGCCATTCTTTACTTCCACAACCTCTTCCAGTGGTACGCGTACCTCAAGAATCTGGTCTTCGAGATGTCTGTTTTCAATTGTTTTTTCAATATTCGCTTTTACCTTGTTCTCATATCCTGAGTAGGTATGAACGACATACCAGTTTGCTTCTGACATATGCTCACCTTGTCCTTACTTAATAAAGAAATTAATACCATACTGAACAACACTGTCGATTACGGTGATCAGTGTTCCCAGTATTACAGAAACTACTGTAACTGCGACTGTCTGTTTTACGAGATCATCTTTGTTTGGCCAGATAATCTTGTTGAACTCAGCTTTGAGTCCGTCTGACCAACTCTGTGCAGGGACTTTATCATTCTTTGAATTATCTCCCATGTTGTTCTCCTTTCACAAATAGACAGGATTATTTTGTTTCTTTGTGCAGTGTGTGTTTCTTACAGAATCTGCAGTACTTCTGTGTCTCCATTCTGTCAGGATGATTCTTTTTGTCTTTTGTTGTGTTGTAATTTCGCTGCTTACATTCTGTGCATGCCAATGTGATTCTAGTGCGCACAACTTCCACCTCGCTCTCAAACAAATTTTTGTGGATGACCCGCGACGGCCATCAAAATTTTAGGCATAAAAAAAAAGCCCTACTTCCATTCGCTCGTCCATCTTAACATACGAGTATGTGGCTCGTCAAGTCTTTTTCGTCTTAAATTCATATTTTTTACATATATATTTACAAATTCATTTTTAACATCTGGAGTTTATTATGCCTCATTCTACACGTTTACGCAAGCTTTTTCTGGTTCTTTTTTTCTGCCTCTGTTTTGGTGCGGGTCGTCTGGCCGCCCATTCCAGAACCAGTATTCCCGCTTCTTCTATCCTGCAGCCAGAAGCCGCTAACTGGGGGCTCAGCTTTCAAGAAGAAGGACAGCGTCCTGTGGGGAACGCTACCGTAGCTGAACTGCAGCCTTACCATGCCTACTACGCTCAGGATACGAACGAGAAGATCATCTACCTCACCTTTGACTGCGGATATGAAAATGGCAATACTCCAGCTATTCTGGATGCCCTGAAAAAACATCAGGTTTCTGCCACCTTCTTCACAGTGGGTACTTTCCTGGAAGCGGAACCAGATCTGGTCAAACGTATGGTCGCAGAAGGGCATACCCTCGGCAATCATACCTGGCACCATCCGGATATGTCTGCCATCTCAACAATAGATACTTTCTCTGAAGAGCTAAACAGCACTGCCGATGCCTACCGCCAGATCACCGGAGAAGAAATGCCCCACTACTATCGTCCTCCCCAGGGAAAATACAGTACTGAGAATCTGCAGATGGCAAAAGATCTGGGCTACTCCACCTTTTTCTGGAGTCTTGCCTATGTAGACTGGTATCAGGATAATCAGCCATCGAAAGAAGAGGCATTTGCCAAACTGCTTGGCCGGATCCATCCTGGCGCTATTGTCCTGCTGCATAATACCTCTTCTACCAATGCTGCTATTCTGGATGAACTGCTGACGAGATGGGAAGATATGGGCTATCACTTTGGCACACTGCAGGAACTGATTACACAAAGTCAACCAGCTGTCAGTCATGAAACCTGATCCCCTTCCACCTTCTGCACAGAGTACACCGGATCCCTGTATTCCAACACTATCTCTTCTTTTGTAAATGGCTGATAGAACCGAACCTTCCAGGCACACAGCATTGCCGCATCCTGATGAGGGATTCCATGACCGTACAGGGAATCTCCCACCAGCGGATGTCCAATATATGCCATATGTACCCGAATCTGATGCGTCCGCCCGGTCTTCAGATGCAGACGCACCAGCGCCCGCTCCTTCTCCTGACAAATCACCTGATAACAGGTAACAGCCAGACTGCCGGTGGGCGTGACCTGCATCCTTTGTCCCTGACCTGGCACTTCCGGCACTTTTCCCAAAGCCGCAGACAACTCTAGTTCCTGCCACTGTGCTTCCTCAGGAAAAACGCCTTCACACCAGGCCAGGTATTCTTTGATGAACCGGCCGTCTTCCCGTTGCTGCCAGAGCCTTGCGGCAGCAATACGGTGCCGGGCAAACACCAGAATGCCGGCGGTATCTTTGTCCAGTCTTCCAATACTGTGTACCGTTTCCTGCAGTCCCTGACTCTGTAGATACGTCATCAGATCTCCTGTCACATTGTCTGCCCGGTGCCCTGCTACCGGATGCGTCACTCTGCCTGATGGTTTCCATACACAGATCACATCTCTGTCGCTATAGAGGATCTCTGGCATGACACCGGAAGGCTCTACCTTCCGGGCATCTGCTTTTTTCTCCGGCAACGGAATGTCCAGCCAGTCTCCCTTCTGCAGTCTGTCAATCACTTTGCATACCATACCGTTCTTTCGTATTCCATCCGAAAGGAACTTCAGGCTGCGAATCTGTGCCGCTGTCAGCTGTAGTTCCTTCTTTAAATACTGTTCGACTGTTTGATCCTGCCAGCCCGTATCGATCTGCACACTGATCCTTCTCATTCTTTTTCTTTCATTTTCAGAGTGGCTTTTTCCCGTCTCTTTAAAATATTTTCAGCAATCACCAGATCCTCTGGTGTGGTAACTTTGATATTATCATAAGATCCCATTACCAGCTTCACCGGACAGATCCCCAGTGTCTCAACGATCATGGAATCATCCGTCACACCTTCGATACTGCCCTTACGGATTTTCTGATGTGCTTCCATAATCAGATCATAGCGGAACACCTGGGGTGTCTGCACATTCCACAAAGTACTGCGATCCAATGTCCTCTCCACCAGTCCATCTGGTGTTCCCTGCTTCATGGTATCCTTAGATGGCACCGCTGCCACGCAGGCTCCGTACGTGTCCGCTGCTTCAAATGTACGCTCCAGCATCCCGGCATCCGGAAACGGTCTTGCCCCATCATGGATAAAGACGATATCACAGTCTCCACAGACCTTCAGTCCCTCATAGACTGAATCATATCGTTCTTTTCCGCCTGGAACTACATATTTTACTTTCTGAAATCCGAAATGATCTACGATTTTCCAACAGAATGGGATGGCATCTTTTCCAGCCACCAGAATGATCTCCGAGATCAGCTCAGACTGCTCAAAACATTCCAGTGAATAAAACAGCAGCGGCTTACCGTCCAGCTCCAGGAACTGCTTCGGCACCACACTCCCCATACGCTTTCCCTGTCCGGCTGCCAGTACAATGGCTTTCGCTTGTTTCATGATTCTTCTCCTGTTTTTTACTGTCTTTCTTTTACCAGCTGCACAATCTGTTCTTCATAATCCGGGCCGGTAAAATCCTCTGTTCTTCCT
Source organism: Muricoprocola aceti (assembly GCF_025567005.1). Lineage (NCBI taxonomy): Bacteria > Bacillati > Bacillota > Clostridia > Lachnospirales > Lachnospiraceae > Muricoprocola > Muricoprocola aceti. The sequence continues at coordinate 211,944 of NZ_JAOQKE010000002.1, read as the reverse complement.
GCAGTACGGATATTACTCTCCGCTCCCAGACCATTCTCATCAAATTCCCAGATATGATAACTGATCCCCCGATACTCAAAATCAATGCTTCCCAGTCCTGCTTCCTCAGTATAACGGTACTCCCAGCCTTTTTCTTTTAATTCATCCTGTACTTTCTGCAAACGCATGACTTTACTCCTTTTGAGACGGGACTGCCCAGTCATAGAGCAGTCCCCCTATTTTTTCATACTCAAATCCAAATCCTTTATCAAACTCCTGTCTCTCCCAGGTTCCATATGGAAACCAGACTTCCAGATAATCCTGAAACAGCAGTATCTGACTCTGATCCATAACAGGACCTACATCCTGCTCCGAAACGGTGGTATCCTCCACCGAACAGATCTTCGCCAGTTCTTCTTTTGTCTCAGCCTGAGATTTTGTAAACAGATCCCAGATATCTATGGTCTCTCCACTCTTACGGTCAAAAATGGCAGTCTGATAATTACAGGTTGTTCCCCCGTCAAAATGTAGCTTTTTCGGCGTGGTAACTGCTGTGAGAATCACCATATAGGTTCCGTTTTCCGCAGATTCCATCACATCCTGTGAGACTTCATGACAGGTGAAATGCTCCCGGCTGTCCGCACAGGCCAGATAGTCCTCGTAAGCATCTTCCAGTTCTTTTTCAAGATTATAGACAATTCCCTGCTTCTGATAATATGCCCGCACATTTTCCTGTGCTGTCTCTTCCAGACCGCAAAAGCCCGACAGTTCCGAATCGATTTCTTCCTCCGGTGACAGTACATCGGTTGTCTGAAGCAGATCTGTGCCATCTTCCAGCCGATAACGATATTGCTGTGTATTCTCTTTTTCATTCTTCCATTTTTCAGCTGTCACGCCATCTGAAAAAGTATAGGCGGCATCCTCTGTCTTTTCCCATACTGCAAAACTGTGTACTTCTTCTGTTTTACTGCTGTCTCCACATCCTGTCAGCAGTCCGGCTGTCAGCAGCACCAGCATAGTGGTGGCCTTTTTCCATCGATTCATATCTGTTTCCTTTATTTTTCATATGCTGAAAAACCGACGATATGCTGTACTCCCACATCGCCGGTTTTCTCATGTTCTAACTGCTTCTTACTGACCGCTCCGGTTCTTATGCCAGTGACTTTCCTGTCAGCAGTTCATATGCCTGCAGATACTTTGCAATGGTCTTATCCACAATCTCCTGTGGCAGTGTCCAGTCATTATCCGGATTGGCCTTGAGCCAGTCACGTGCAAACTGTTTGTCAAAGGATGGCTGACCATGTCCCGGTTCGTATCCCTCTGCCGGCCAGAATCTGGAGCTGTCCGGTGTCAGCATCTCGTCCCCAATCACAATATTGCCATTCTCATCCAGACCGAATTCGAACTTGGTATCTGCAATAATAATACCACGGCTCAGTGCGTATTCTGCGCACTTTTTATATAAAGCGATGGTGTAATCACGCAACTTCGCTGCATATTCTTCGCCTTTACCCGGGAATCTCTTTTCCAGGTAAGCAATACTCTGTTCATAGGAAATGTTCTCATCGTGATCACCGATTTCTGCTTTGGTAGATGGAGTATAGATCGGTTCAGGGAGCTTGTCGGATTCTTTTAATCCTTCTGGAAGCTTGATTCCACATACTTCTCCGTTTTTCTGATAACTTGCCCATCCGCTTCCTGTGATATAGCCACGCACAATACATTCTACTGGCAGCATCTCCAGCTTACGGCAAAGCATGCTGTTGCCATCGAACTTCGGCTGCTGGAAATATTCCGGCATATCTTTCACATCTACGGAAATCATGTGATTCGGCAGAATGTCTTCTGTCAGGTCAAACCAGAACTTAGACATCTGTGTCAGTACGGTACCTTTTTTGGTTACTTCGTTGTTCAGTATCACGTCAAAACAGCTAATACGATCAGTTGCTACCATAATCAGGCTGTCGCCGTTGTCATAAATCTCACGTACTTTTCCTTCTTTTACAGGCTTCATTTCCATAATCAGTACTCCTCGCTATTCATTTATATTCACACGGGTTGTGCCGTGTATGCCCATAAACCACTACTCCCCAGGTGCAGGCTGTAAGATGGCTTTAGGACAATGTTACCCATATTATACCTGTGGTCTTATATGAATTGCAATAATCATTTTTCACAAAATAGACTCATATATTCCAGAAACAATCTCTTCTTTTTTTTCCAGTGGTATGGAAGAATAGTTCATAACGTATACCTGTTCTTCCTCTGGTGGTGTACCGAAGTAATAACCAGACACCGGATTCAGTCGAATCCCCCTGGATCTGGCTGCATCCAGAACCGCTTTTTCACTTTTCTTTGTATCAATCTTCATCAGGAAGTGCACCCCGGCCTCTTCTTCATAAATGGCTATGTATTTGTGAATCGGGTGACTGCGAAAGGCCTCCAGCAGCTGATCCCGTTTGGTCTGATAATAATTGCGCAGACGGTTGATGTGTTTTTCAAAGCTCCCATTCTGAATAAACCGGGCCAGCGTATATTGTTCAAAGTTGGACACGGTACAGGAATAAAAGCTCAGCTTCTGATAGAACACCTCTGCCAGCTGATCCGGAAGCACCATATAGCTGATACGAACCGTGGAAGACAGTGTCTTGGTGAAGGTATTCATATAAATGACTTTTCCTGACACATCCATACTCTGTAAGGTTGGAATCGGCTTTCCTCCCAGGCGCAGTTCACTGTCGTAATCATCCTCGATAATATAGCGCTTTGAATCTCCCGCAGCCCATCCCAGGAGCTCATATCGTCGGCTCACCGGCATCACTACGCCAGTCGGAAAATGATGGGACGGAGAGATATGAAGAATCTGAACTTTTTTCTCTTCCAGCTCATCCATTCTTACTCCTGCATGGTCCATATTCAGATAACAATATGGCACTCCCATACTTTTATAGATCTTCGCTACTTTATGATATCCCGGATTCTCCACACCGTACATATTCCGTTCACCCAGAAGTTGGATCAGCAGACTGTAGAGGTATTCTGTTCCTGCCCCGACAATGATCTGCTCCCTTCTCACACTCATTCCCCGGAAGTCCATCAGGTACCTGGCGATACTCTCCCGCAGCTCCAGAATTCCGCCGCATGGTGGATTCGTCATAAGTTCTTCCTGCTTCTCGGACATAATCTCCCGCATGGTTCTGATCCAGATAGAAAACGGGAACACTTCTGTCTCAGTCTGATTGCTGGCAAAGTCCGCCAGATAAGCATTTTCTCCTCCCGTCAGAACAAGATGATTCATGTCCACTTTCGGTTCTGCTGCCGGTGATGAGGTATACTTCAGATCAGATACAAAAAATCCCCGTTTCGGCTGGGAATAAATATAACCTTCTGCCATCAGCTGTCCATAGGCGTTTTCCACCGTGATCACGCTTATACCCAGATTTTTTGCAAACATCCGCTTGGACGGCAGTTTCTCTCCTGCTTTGATTTTCCCGGAAAGAATGTCTTTTTTGATACATTTATACAGGTATTCATACAGGGAATCTGACCCTGTACTGGTAAAATTATAAGTAAGCACCGTTTATTTTTTCTCCTATCTGGTATTACTGAATATATTAAAATTGATTATTTTCATAATATCACATCTCCATTATACTCGGTGCATAAACTCTGTGCAACCTGTTTTACCGATGCAGAAATGGCACAGTAATTATTATGGAATAGCTGAAGGAGGAGGATTTTTATTATGGAGAAAGTAACAGAACGATATGAGTTAAATAAACAACTGGCCCAGATGCTGAAAGGTGGTGTCATCATGGATGTCACCACACCAGAGCAGGCAAAGATCGCAGAAGCTGCCGGTGCCTGCGCTGTTATGGCACTGGAACGTATCCCTGCTGATATCCGTGCGGCCGGTGGCGTATCTCGTATGAGCGATCCAAAGCTGATTAAGAAGATTCAGGATGCGGTATCCATCCCGGTTATGGCCAAATGTCGCATCGGTCATTTTGCAGAAGCCCAGATTCTGCAGGCACTGGAGATTGACTATATCGATGAAAGCGAAGTTCTTTCTCCTGCCGATGATGTCTACCATATTAATAAGAGAGAATTCAAAGTACCATTCGTGTGCGGTGCCAAAGATCTTGGGGAAGCTCTGCGACGTATCAATGAAGGTGCTTCCATGATCCGCACCAAAGGAGAACCTGGTACTGGCGATATTATCCAGGCAGTCCGCCATATGCGCAAAATGAGCAGTGAAATCGCCCGCATCGGAAGTATGCGTGAAGACGAACTCTTTGAAGCAGCCAAGCAGCTTCAGGTGCCTTACGAACTGGTAAAATATGTTCATGAGAACCATCGTCTCCCGGTAGTAAATTTTGCAGCCGGCGGAGTCGCTACCCCTGCTGATGCTTCTCTGATGATGCAGCTTGGTGCGGAGGGTGTCTTTGTTGGATCCGGTATCTTCAAATCCGGCAATCCGGAAAAACGTGCATCTGCCATTGTTCAGGCTGTTACTAACTATACCGATGCCGCTCTGATTGCAAAATTATCTGAAGATCTGGGGGAAGCTATGGTGGGTATTAATGAACAGGAAATTCAGCTGATTATGGCAGAAAGAGGAATCTGACATGACCGTTGCAGTACTGGCACTACAGGGTGCCTTTATCGAACACGAGCAGATGCTGGATCGTCTGGGCGTGGCTCATATCGAACTACGCCAGGCAACTGATCTAAAGCAGGACTTTGATGGGCTGATTCTCCCTGGCGGGGAAAGCACTACTCAGAGCCTTCTGCTCCATGAACAAGAGATGTTTGAACCTTTACAAAAGCGAATTCAGGATGGGATGCCGGTATTGGCCACCTGTGCCGGAATGATCCTGCTGGCATCTGCCATCGAAGGTCAGGACGCCGCTCATTTTGCCACCTTTCCGATCACAGTAAAACGAAACGCCTACGGCCGGCAGCTCGGCAGCTTTCATACGGTATCTGAAGTCAAAGGAATCGGTGAAGTCCCGATGACCTTCATCCGGGCTCCTTATGTATCCGAAGCTGCCCCGGATGTGAAGATTCTTGCAGAAGTGGATGGAAAAATTGTGGGAGTACGCTGCGGCAATCAGTTCGCTTATGCCTTTCATCCAGAGCTGGATCAAGATACACGGATACATGAGTTATTTCTGCAGACGATAGCAAATTCATAGAGCCTGAAAAAAAGACCTGAAATGACAAATATTGGATTTTCCAATTCACTGTCATCTACAGGTCTTTTATATATTCCTATACCAGTCCAATCAGACTGAATACTCCGGTACTTGCCACGCCCATGATAATTCCGGCTAAAAGCACTCCTCCCAAAGCTGCCAGTACACTCTTTTTAAAATCCAGATCCAAAATACTGGCTGCCAGTGTTCCGGTCCAGGCACCGGTTCCAGGAATCGGAATACCTACAAACAGGAACAGAGCCACATAGGTACTTCTTCCCACCTTTGCCATCAACTTTTCGCCACCCTTTTCCCCTTTTTTCAGAATCCAGGTAAATGGCTTCTCCAGAAGCGGTTTGGTTGCCCCCCATTCCAGCACTTTTCTTGCAAAGAAATAGATAAATGGAACTGGAATCATATTTCCAATGATACAGATGATGTAAGAAGCTACAAGCGGAAGCTTCATTCCCACAGCCAGTGGTACTGCTACACGAAGCTCAGCCAGCGGTAACATCGAAACCAAAAATACAGTCAAAAATTTTGTAAACATAAATTATCCTTTCTGATACATACACTTCAGTTATCAAAATTGTCTTTGAGATTGACTTTATTCAATATAATATATATTAGTCGACATTTCAAGCTATACTGTATTTTAACTTCTTATTTCTGGTGTACATATCGGCTAAGCTGGCATTCGATTACCACGGAAGTTCTCTGCATTCTTGTTTCCGGGGTTGGTTCCCCAACTAAGTCACGAAAAAAGACGTATGAATTATGATTTCTCATCTTCATACGCCTTTTTATTATTTTATGACACCCTGTTCGGAATTATGTCTTAATCGGTTGATTGCCCTTGCCAGAGATGCCTGTGTTGTCTTGTACTCCCGGATGCTCTGCTTCTGCCGCATTTCTTCCAATGCACGGTCACGCGCTTCCCGAGCCCGCACTGCATCGATATCTTCCGGCAGTTCAGCCGACTCTACAATGGCTGTCACACGGTTATTGGCTGCCTGTACAACACCTACACCAGATACTGCTGTCACCCAGGTACCGTCTTCTTTTTGAAAACGGATTTCTCCAGGTTTTAAGGCCAGCACCATTTCCTCATGATGAGCCATGAATGCTTTTTCGCCATCGGTTGCTGTTACAACTGCAAGCGATACCTGACCTTTAAAAAACACTTTATTACTGGTAATAATTTTTAAATAAAATGTAGCCATGGAAAGTTATCCTTTCTGCATTGCGTTTGCCTTTTCAATTACTTCATCAATGGTTCCTACATTGAAGAATGCAGCTTCCGGATATTCATCCATTTCACCATCAATGATTGCCTTGAATCCACGGATGGTTTCTTTCACCGGCACATATTTTCCAGGTACACCGGTAAAGTTTTCTGCTACGTGGAATGGCTGGGAAAGGAATCTCTGAATCTTTCTTGCACGGTACACAGTTACTTTATCTTCTGCTGATAATTCTTCCATACCAAGGATTGCGATGATATCCTGCAGTTCTTTGTATTTCTGAAGCATCTCCTGTACCTTCAGAGCAGTTTCATAGTGTTCTTTTCCTACTACGTCTTCCTCCAGAATACGAGAGCTGGATTCCAGCGGATCAACAGCCGGATAAATACCCTGTTCAACGATCTTTCTGGAAAGTACGGTGGTAGCATCCAGATGAGCGAATGTGGTCGCCGGAGCCGGGTCTGTCAAGTCATCGGCCGGTACATAAACTGCCTGCACAGATGTTACAGAACCCTTCTTTGTGGATGCAATTCGTTCCTGAAGTGCACCCAGTTCATTTGCCAGTGTCGGCTGATAACCTACTGCGGAAGGCATACGTCCCAGCAGTGCAGATACTTCGGAACCTGCCTGTACGAAACGGAAAATATTATCAATAAAGAGCAGCACGTTCTGATGCTGTTCATCACGGAAATATTCCGCCATGGTCAGTCCTGTCTCAGCCACACGCATACGGGCTCCAGGCGGCTCATTCATCTGTCCAAATACCAGAGCGGTCTTATCCAGAACTCCAGATTCTTTCATTTCTGTCCAAAGGTCATTACCTTCACGGGAACGTTCTCCAACACCAGTGAAGATAGAATATCCACCATGTTCTGTGGCGATGTTACGGATCAGCTCCTGAATCAGCACGGTTTTACCTACACCGGCGCCACCGAACAGACCGATCTTACCACCCTTGGCATAAGGTGCCAGAAGGTCGATAACCTTGATACCAGTCTCCAGCATCTCTACTACCGGGCTCTGATCTTCAAATGTTGGCGGTTCTCTGTGAATACACCAGTGTTCTTCTTTTTCCAGAGATTCCTCTCCGTCTATCGTTTCTCCCAATACGTTAAACAGTCGACCAAGGGTCTTTTCCCCAACCGGCACTTTGATACCGCTTCCGGTTGCAATGACTTCCATATCTCTGTGAAGTCCTTCACTGGATGCAAGCATAATACAACGTACGGTATTTTTTCCTACATGCTGAGCCACTTCCATAACGCAGCGTTTTCCATCGTTGTTGACTTCTAGGGCGTCCTTGATATAAGGCAGTTCACCGTTCTGGAATTCCACATCGATGACTGGTCCCTGAATCTGTACGATTTTCCCTACATTCATTTTCAGCGGTCTCCTTTCTTCTTACGTTTCTGTGCTTTTGCACCGCTGACTACTTCTGTAATCTCCTGAGTAATGGCGGCCTGACGCACACGGTTATATTCGATTGACAGCTGATGAAGCATATCTTTTGCGCTGTCATTTGCTGCTTCCATTGCCATCATACGGGCATTATGTTCACTGCAGAATGATTCCACAAGAGCTCCGAAAATATATCCTGTAATATAGTTCGGAACTATACTTTCCAGAACGGCCTGTGGAGAAGGAGAAAAGATAAATTCCTCCTGCATGACACCGGCTGTCTGCTGAAGATGATTGGAAAAATCCTGCTGTGTCAATGGGAGCAGACGTTCCATTTTTGTTTCACTTTGCATTCCATTCTTCATGGATGTAAAGATAATATCGATTTCATCCAGTTCCCCGTTATCAAATTTTTCCAGCAGCCTGCTTGTGATGACACGGGCTCTGTCAAAGGTTGGATGCTGGGCGGTATAAAGGAAATGCTCATCTACTGCAATTTTCTTTCCGGCAAAATACTGTCTTCCCAGTTCTCCTACTACGAACAGATTCCATTCTTTTGAATGTTCCAGTTCTTCTTCTGCCAGCTTCAGTACATTATGATTGTATGCACCAGCCAGTCCCTTATCTGCTGTGATTACAAGAAAGCCTCTCTTTTTTCCCGATCCCACCGGGTCATGAGTCAGATACCGGTGATCCATTTCCGGCATATGACGAACGGTTCTCGCAATCATGCTCTGCATAGTGAAGAAAAACGGTTCCGTATCAGCAAGTTCCTTTTTGGCACGCTGGAGTTTGGTGGATGATATCATATACATTGCATTGGTGATCTTCATCGTATCATTGATACTCTTTATTCTGCCCTGTATCTCTCTTGCATTTGCCATTGGATCACCACCTATACTTCTTTATTCCAGACCTGATCTCTGTACTCTTCTGCTGCCTTTACGATCTGATCGCGAAGGCTGTCACTGAGCTGTCCGGTAGTCTCCAGTTCACGTACAATAACCGGCTGACTCTTGGAAAAGTAATCCAGCATTCCGGTACGGAATTCTCTGATCTTTTCTACCGGTACATCGATCATGACTTTTCCGGTAGCTGCACACAGCATGATAACCTGCTGTGGCATGGAAAATGGCTTACACAGTGGCTGCTTCAGCAGTTCCATCAGTCCTTTTCCATACTTCAGCTGTTCCACTGTGGCAGGATCCAGATCTGATGAGAACTGAGTAAATACTTCCATCTCACGATACTGTGCCAGATCGATACGGATACTTCCGGCTGCTTTTTTCATAGCCTTTGTCTGAGCTGCACCACCTACACGAGATACAGAAAGACCTACATTGACCGCTGGTCTCATACCGGAGAAGAACAGGTCGCTCTCCAGGAAGATCTGACCATCCGTAATAGAAATGACGTTGGTCGGAATATAGGCAGATACGTCACCTGCCTGAGTCTCAATAATCGGCAATGCAGTAATGGATCCGCCGCCGGCTTTTTCATTCAGACGGCTGGAACGCTCCAGAAGTCTGGAATGCAGATAGAATACATCTCCTGGATAAGCCTCACGTCCCGGTGAACGCTCCAGAAGCAGGGACAGGGCACGGTAAGCCACTGCATGCTTGGACAGGTCATCGTATACGATCAGGACATCTTTTCCCTGATACATAAAATACTCTGCAAGTGCGGTTCCGGAATATGGAGCCATATACTGAAGAGGCGCCGGATCAGATGCAGTAGATACCACAACTGTAGTATATTCCATTGCATCATGCGCCTTTAATGTATGCACAATCTTGGCAACGGTAGACGCTTTCTGTCCGATCGCTACATAAATACATTTTACATCTTTGCCTTTCTGGTTCAGAATGGCATCGATTGCGATAGAAGTCTTACCAGTCTGTCTGTCACCGATGATCAGCTCTCGCTGTCCACGTCCGATTGGGAACATGGAATCGATAGACAAAATACCGGTCTCCAGTGGTACGGATACGGATTTACGATCCACAATACCAGGAGCTTCATTTTCGATTGGACGGTAATCACTGGAAGGAATATCTCCTTCTCCATCGACTGGTGCACCCAGGGCATTGATGACACGGCCGAGGAACTGATCTCCTACCGGGATACCAGCCTTTCTTCCAGTTCTCATAACCCGGCTGCCTTCACGGATCTCACTGTCGCTTCCGAACAGAATACATCCGATCTCGTCACGTTTGATATCCTGTACCATCCCCTTGATACCGTTATCAAAAATAACGATCTCACCATACATGGCATGGTCGATACCATCAATATTTACGATACCGTCACCTACAGATTTTACGGTACCTACTTCTTTATCTTTTGCTTCCAGATCAAAGTCTTCGATCTCACTCTGTAAAATAGAGATAATGCCTTCCAGTGTCTGAGAATGCTTTCCCTCTCTGTTATCACCAAGAATCTTCTCTGTCAGCTGCTTAATTCTGCCTTCTGTGGACCAGTCATATTCTTTATTACCGATCGATAATACAAATCCACCGCCAAGGCTCTCCTCTTTTTCGCAAACCAGCTCAATCTCATCTGATCCGCTTTCTTTTTTTACAAATTCACGGATTCCCTCCAGCTGTTCCTCTGTTGGTTCCGTTACATATTTTAAAATGGCCCGTTCTTTTCCGGTCTTTTTCCACTGTGTCTCTTTATAGGCTTTGCATACTTCAGGAAACAGTTCAATATCCTGATCATCACACATTACCTTGATCATATCACGGATCTGAGATGGGAAAATTTTATCAATTGCTCTGTGCTTTCCAGCCAGGTCTGCAGCTGGATTACAGAACTGTTCCATTAATACCGGAACTGTCTGGAAGATATCAAGGGCCTGCTCGATCACATCTTCAGGAATCTCTAATTCCTTTAACATGGTTGCATACTTTTCTACTGCCTGTATCATCTTCTAATCTCCTTTTACTGCTGGCGAAGAAATTCATCATATAAAGTACGGTCATTATCCGTTCCTTCTTTTTCTCCTGCCACACGTGCTGCTGCTGTCACTACCATATCGCGGACTGCAGTCTCTGCCTGCTGCATAATCTTCTTTTTCTCCTGCTCTGCATCACTGCATGCTTTTTCCACAATAGTTCCGGCTTTTTTCTGAGCCTCATCTACAATACGGCTGTATTCGCCTGCGGCTTCTTCTCTTGCCTTTGCAACGATCTGTGATTTTTCCTGTTCTGCATTTTTGATAGATGCTTCGTATTCTTCCTTGCTCTTTAATGCACTGTTTTTTGCAGCTTCTGCATCAGCCAGTCTTGCATCTTCTTCTTTCTGACGTTTTTCCAGAATCTCATTCACCGGTTTGAACAAAAACTTTCTCATCAGAACATACAGAATTAACAGGTTAATTACTGTAAATACTAAATTCCAGTCTAATCTTAACATCCTGGTTAACCTACCTTCCTGTTATAAATACTGTTCTCTCTTTCGATTAACCAAGGAACATGATACATAAAAGTGCAATAACGAAACCGTAAATAGCAGTTGCCTCGGCCAGTGCACAGCCAAGAAGAAGTAACTTTGTGATCTTGCCTTCTGCTTCCGGCTGACGTGCTACAGCGTCAGTTGCTTTACCTGTTGCGATTCCGATACCAATACCTGCTCCAATACCTGTCAGTACAGCGATACCTGCTCCAATTGCGATTAATGTACTCATTTTTTTATTCTCCTTTACGTGTTTTTCGTTTTTTAAGCTTCTTTAATAAATAATGATGTCAGGAATACGAATACATATGCCTGAATCAGTCCGTCAAAAATATCAAAATAAAAACTGAATGGAAGCGGAAGTACAACTGGCACCAGCTGTTTGATCAACTCCATGATGACGAATGCACCAAGAACATTACCAAATAATCGCATACACAGCGACAACGGACGGATGAAGATCTCCAATACGTTGATCGGTGCTACAATGGCGATTGGCTCTGCAAAGTTCTTGCACCATCCTTTGACTCCCCTTTTCTGAATTCCCGCTGCCTCAATCAGTATAATACTCATAATCGAAAGTGCAGCTGTCACATTCAGGTCTTTTGTCGGTGGTTTTAAACCAAATAAACCAATGACGTTGGATACTCCGATATAAAGCAGAACCGTTATCAGATACGGTACAAACTTTCGGTTCTCTTTACCAATCATACCCTCGACCATACTGTTCAGTTTTACGACAATAAATTCTGCGGCCGCCTGTCTCTTACTGATATGGTCTACCTTCAGATTTCGTGTCATGAGAATTGCAAATAGTAACAGTACTGCCATAATTACCCAGGTAATGACTGTAGACTCTGCTATCCCAATTCCACCGATCTTGAAGACCGTTTCACAGGTAAGCTCTTCTTGCAGTTTTGTCGCAAGGTCACCCATATTATCACCTCTTTCTGACTCTCCTAAGATGCGTCTATATTTTATCAATGGCGTATTATACTCCCTTTTTTTTCATTTGGTAAGACCAAATATATCGAAAATTCATAAATATTTAAGAGTTTTTTATAGCATTTTACCGATTGACACATCGTATTCACAGAAATACACAAAGCAGTCTGAAAGATACTGCTCTCTCAAACTGCTTTGTGAAACATTTTGTTTCTGATTGTTTCGTTCTCTTATCCCTGCGTATAACGCGACAAAAACTGCTTCGTACGTTCTTCCTTCGGATGTTCGATCACTTCTCTTGCTTTTCCCTGTTCTACAATATAGCCTTCATCCATAAAGATGATCTCATCTGCCACATCCCTGGCAAATGCCATCTCATGGGTAACGATGATCATCGTTGTCTTCTGATCTGCCAGTCCTCTGATCACCTTCAGGACTTCTCCAGTCAGCTCTGGATCCAGTGCAGATGTCGGTTCATCAAAGCAGAGAATATCTGGCTTCAATGCCAGTGCCCTTGCAATTGCCACTCGCTGCTGCTGTCCACCCGAGAGCTGATGTGGATAATGATTCTCTCTCTGCTCCAGCCCCATCTTCTTCAGAAGTGCCTCTCCATGTGCATGGATTTCTTCCAGAATGGCCTTTTTATTTTGATTGTAATCTGGTCGTTCTTTTGCCAGCAGCTGCTCAGCCAGCATCACATTTTCCAGCGCCGTATACTGTGGAAACAGATTAAAAGACTGAAATACCATTCCAAAATGGAGTCTCTTTTTTCTCAGTTCTCGTTCATTCTGGCTGGTTCCTCTGGAGGCATCATACAAAGTTTCTCCCTTTACGGTAATACTCCCTTCATTGGGTGTCTCAAGAAAATTCAGACATCTCAGGAGTGTCGTCTTGCCGGATCCGGAAGAACCGATAATAGCCAGCGCACTTCCCTCTTCCATGGAAAAACTGACATCTTTCAGAACCTGGGTACTTCCAAAATGTTTTTCGATATTTTTTACGTCCAATATTGCCATTTTTTCAAGCCCCCTATCTGAAATAATCCAGTCGTTTTTCAATGTAATTAAATAATAAGGTAAGAATACCTACGAAGATCAGGTAAAACAGACCGGTATAGAACAACGGCCATACCAGCCCTGCTGATTTCATAAAGGAATATCCCCTCTGTGTCAGTTCCTGTGCTGCAATGATTCTGGCCAGGGAAGTATCCTTTACCAAAGTAATGATCTCATTAGACATCGGTGGTACAACTCTCTTTACCATCTGAAGCAGGGTAATCTTAAAAAAGATCTGGCTTCTGGTCATCCCCAGCACCTGTCCAGCTTCCCGCTGTCCTGCCGGAATCCCCTCGATTCCGCCACGGAAGATCACAGAAAAATAACAGGCATAGTTGATGGTAAATGCCACAACCGTTGCCGTAATACGTCCGGCTTCATTGCCGCCCCAGATATTGTGACCAAGCCACATACCCGGTCCATAAAAAATGATAATCAGCTGCAGCATCAGAGGTGTTCCCCTGATGATCCATACCAGTACCTGAATCAGGCGGCTGAGAGGCTTAAACTTGCTCATAGTCCCAAGCGCAAGAATCAGTCCCAGTGGAAGGGAAAATACCAGTGTCAGCAGAAAGATCTGTAACATGGTCCCCATACCACGCAATAATTCCATTGTAACCTGTACAAACATACTTTTTCCCCTTACATACACAAGGCAGAGAGCCTGCCCTCTGCCTCATGTAGATTTTGTAGTTATGATGTGTATAATATGATCTTTTTATTCTGCCGGAACAACCACTACCTGTGCGTTGTTACAGTAAGCATTGGTGCATTCCATGGAATTGGTCACTTCATCTGTCAATGTCATACCATTCCATACCATGTCAATATTCTTGGAATCCAGTTCCATGATCTTGTTATCCCAGTCGATCTCTACGAATTCCACGTCAACGCCCAGCTTTTCTGCTACGACACCAGCCATATCTGCATCAAATCCGATCCAGTCACCGTTCTCATCTTTGTAATCCATTGGTTCAAAATCTGTAATACCAACAATCAGCGAACCCTTGTCCTGAATATAAGCCACATCGCTGTCCTCTGCCGCTTCAGTAGCTGCTTCTGTGACATCCTCAGTCTCTTCTTCTGTAGCATCTTCTTCTGTGCTCTGTTCTACCAGTGCATCCTGTACCCCATACTTTTCAGCCAGTTCTTTCATGGAACCGTCTGCATAAGTCTCTGCGAATACTTCATTAATATATGCTGCAAGGTCTGACCCTTTTCTGCATCCTACACCATATTCTTCCGTAGTCAGTTCCTCTGTATGTACCAGATTTGGATAGCTGGTGCCTTCTCCGATCATCGCACCTGCCATCAGAAGGTCAATGATTGCTGCATCAGAAGTGCCGGAAGCTACTTCCATCAGTGCATCTGCCTGAGATGCTACAGAATTATACTGAAATCCTTTTTCTTCTGCTGCTGCTTCCCCTGCAGAACCTGCCTCTACTGCATAAACCATATCTGCATCTGCTGCACATGCGGGCATTGCCATACCCATTACCATACCAGCACTTAATACGATAGCCAAACCTTTTTTCATGATCTTATCTCCTCTACGTGGTCGTTGTTTTATCACTTTTGCATTTTATCATAGTAGCACACTAAAGTAAAGTTTTTTTTGTTGCTTTTTTGTTCTTTTTATAGTAGAGTGAGGGTACTGCATTTCGTACATACAGAGGGGGAGTTTTTGTGAACAGAAATAATTCTTTTATTAAGAAATTTATAGGAAATAAGAAGTTTTATAAGATGGTTCTGCTGATTGCAGTTCCGATTATGATCCAGAATGGGATTACAAATTTTGTAAGTCTGCTGGATAATATTATGATCGGACGTGTGGGAACGGAGCAGATGTCTGGTGCCGCCATTGTAAATCAGCTGATTTTTGTTTATAATCTGTGCATTTTCGGTGGGGTATCCGGCGCCGGTATTTTTACGGCACAATTTTACGGTCATGGAGATACCGAAGGTGTCCGTCAGACGTTTCGTTTTAAGCTGTGGCTGGCGATGGTTCTGACGGCCTGTACCATTGTGCTGTTTCTGACTGCCGGACCGAATCTGATTCAGTTTTACCTGAGCGGGGAAGGAGAAGCCGCTGATGCCGCTGCCATTCTTTCCTATGGAAGTCAGTATTTATATGTAATGCTCCTTGGTCTTCCGGCTTTTCTGGTCAGCCAGGCGTATGCCAGTACTCTGCGGGAATGTGGAGAAACCGTCTTGCCAATGAAAGCGGGAATTGTCTCTGTCCTGGTGAATCTTACCTTTAACTATTTTCTGATCTATGGAAAATTCTTTTTCCCGGAACTGGGTGTAACCGGAGCTGCTATTGCTACTGTTCTTTCCCGTTATGTGGAGGCTGCCATCATTGTGACAGTTACCCACCGCCATTCTGAGAAACATACTTTTGCCAAAGGTCTGTATCACACTTTAAAGGTCCCGTCAGATCTTTGCAAAAAAATTGCCGTCAAAGGATCTCCTCTGCTCTTTAATGAGACCCTCTGGGCGGCTGGTATGGCTATGCTGACGCAGTGTTATTCCGTTCGCGGACTGAATGTGGTCGCCGGACTGAATATCTCCAATACAATCAACAATGTATTTAATATTGTATTTATTGCGCTGGGTGATTCCGTAGCTATCATCGTGGGACAGCTCCTGGGCGCCGGCAAGATGAAGGAAGCCCGGGATACGGATAACAAGATGATTGCATTTTCGGTGTTCTGCTGTACCGGAATTGCTTTGGTGATGCTGCTTCTCTCTCCATTGTTCCCGCAGCTGTATAATACAACACCGGAAGTAAGGATCCTGGCACGAAACTTCATTATCATTACTGCCATTTTCATGCCGCAGAATGCTTTCTTACATGCCTGCTACTTTACCTTACGTTCCGGTGGAAAAACTATTATTACATTTTTGTTTGACAGTGTCTTTATCTGGTGCGTCAGTGTTACCGTCGCCTATATCTTAAGCCGTTTTACCTGCCTTCCGGTACTTGCGATCTACACCATTATCCAGATCTGCGATCTGATCAAATGTGTCATCGGCTTTATTCTGGTAAAAAAAGGCATCTGGCTTCAGAATATTGTCTCCTAAGTCACCTTATACCTGATATTCCGGACGCTTCAGTTCCCGGTGCATCAGGGAAACTGCCACTGCTCCGGCAAGTCCGTCTGCTATCGGTCCGGCAAAGAGTATTCCGTCAATACCGATAAAAAACGGAAGTATCACAATGAGTGGCAGCAAAAACAGAATTTGTCTTGTCAGTGACAGAAACATTCCAAGTCCCGGCTTTCCAATGGCTGTAAAGCTGTTGGAAGTGATGGGCTGGATGAAGTTCAGGAAGGTAAAGAATAAGAAGATCCTGAAGTAACTGACTGCAAAACGTATATACTCTTCACTTCCATTTCCAAAGATCGCAATGATCTGTCTTGGGAAAATCTGAAAAATCAGAAAGGCAATTACTGAAATCGTCAGTCCGGTCTTCGCTGCCAGCAAATATCCTTTTTTCACACGATCATATTGTTTTGCCCCATAATTGTAACTGACAATTGGCTGAAGTCCCTGAGAAATTCCTATGATAATGGAAAAGAATACCTGATTGACTTTTGTAATAATCCCAGCACAGGCCAGCGGAATCTCCTGTCCATAAGAAGACAGGCCGCCATAATAGGTCAGTGACTTGTTCATGACAAGCTGTACCACCATCATAGCAAGCTGGTTGCTGCACGCCGCAGCTCCCAAAGTTACATCCGTTTTCATATAACCTGCTGCTGGTTTCAGATGTTTCGGTTTTAAATCCACGGTTTTGCAATGGCTCAGATAACGAATGACCAGCATCACTGAAATATACTGTCCTATCACAGTCGCCCAGGCAGCTCCTGCTATCCCCCATCCAAATCCAAATACAAACAGAGCATCCAGAATCGTATTGATAATGGCTCCGGTCACATTACAGATCATAGACATCTTCGGACTGCCATCCGCACGGATCAGGTGCCCTCCTCCCGCAGTCAGAATCAGCACCGGAAATCCAAGTGAGGTAATTCGAATATAAGTCTTGGCATATTCCATGATACTGTCCGGTGCGCCGAACAATCGGATCATCGGTTCCAAAAATAATTGTGTAATGCATAATAACAGGCATCCTAATACTACCATTCCGGTAATGGCATTTCCCATACAGTGTACTGCTTCCTCTTCATTTCCCCTGCCTTTTGCCAGATTAAATGCAGATGCCCCGCCGATTCCAAACAGCAGGGCAATGGAAATACAGGCGGTGCTTAAGGGAAACGCAATGTTCGTTGCCGCATTTCCCAGTGCACCCACGCTGTTTCCTATGAAAAACTGATCTACAATGTTATACAGTGCTGAAGTAAGCATCGCTATGATACTTGGCACCGCAAACTTCTTCAGCAATACCGGAACAGGCAGAACTCCCAGTGGATTTTCTGTTCTGTTTTCGTATTCCATATTCTTCTCCTTCTATTGGTTGAAATTGCTTGCTTTCACCGGAATCTTGAATTCCGGATGTTCCCCTCTCCAGATGGTCTGTGGCATACAGGATAATATCTGCATATCTTCTGTAGAAAGCTCGAAGTCAAACACTTCCATGTTCTGCTTCATATGTTCGATGGAAGAAGATTTCACCAGTGGAATAATACCCTTCTGGATCAGGAATCTCAGACAGATCTGAGATGCCGATTTGCCATATTTTTCAGTAAACATGGACATCATTTCATTATGGATCGTATCTCCCCGTCCCAGAGGACTCCATGCCTGCATACGGACACCTTTACTTTGTCCGTAGGCTACTGCCGCCTCCTGGGAATATCCAGGATGAATCTCCAGCTGGTCTACCTGCGGTTTTAGCTTTGCATATTTCATGATCACATCCAGATGATTTGGCAGGAAATTACTTAAGCCAAGTCCTCTCACTTTTCCAGCCATGCACAGTTCCTCCATGGCACGCCAGGTCTCTATATCCCGTTCTTTCCAGTCGGTTTCTTTCAGCGAAGACTTTGGCCAGTGAATCAGATACAGATCCAGATAATCCATCTGCAGACGCTGAAGACTCCGATCCATAGCTGCCTGCACTTCTCTATATCCTCTTTCATCAATCCAGGCTTTGGTTGCAATAAAGAATTCTTCTCTTGGAATTCCACTTTCTTTGATCGCCTGTCCCAGGACACGCTCTGTCTCGTAGATGGATGCCGTATCAAAATAGCGATAGCCAGCCTTAATCGCACCTTTCAGGACTTCCAGATCACTGCTGCCACCCATCTTGTATGTACCAAATCCGAGTACCGGGATCTTCATGCCATTTTCCAGAGTATAGCAGTCATTGAATGAATTTACCATATTTTACTCCTTAAAATTTACGCACCATGTCACTGGTGATCTCTGCGATGCTGTGAGCGCCACACATAGCCATAGTATCTGACAGTTCTGCTTTGATCTTTTCTATGTAACATTTCACGCCTTCTTCTTCGCCACCGTAGACAGCTGTTACAAACGGTCTTGCAATAATCACTGCATCTGCACCCATAGCCAGTGCCTTGAATACGGTCACACCGTCACGGATGCCACCATCTACCAGGATCTTGATGCCGCTGCCCTTTAATGCTTCCACGATTTCAGGCAGTACTTCTGCGGTTGCCGGGCACTGATCCAGAACACGTCCACCATGATTGGATACCACAATGGCTGCTGCGCCGGCTTCTTTTGCCTTCAGAGCACCTTTTACGGTAATGATTCCTTTTACGATAAATGGTACATCATGTTCACTGATGATGGCTTTCATCTCTTCCACATTCTTGCTTCCTGCTGGTGGCTGGAAGTTCTTCAGAAATGGCAAGCCTGCCGCATCAATATCCATAGCGACTGCGAATGCATGGCTGTCTTTTACCAGCGCCATTTTGTCCGCTACCATCTCTTTGCTCCATGGTTTTACGGTTGGCACTCCGGCACCGCCTGCTTCCTTGATGGCCTGAGTTGCTGCTACCATAACATTGCTGTCCATACCGTCTCCGGTGAATGCTGCTATTCCGTTTTCCGCACAGGCATTTACCAGAATCTTGTTGTACTGCATATCATTGTAACAGTCACCATAATGCAGATTTACCGCTCCTACCGGGCCTGCAAATACCGGCATATCAAACTTCTTTCCAAAGAGACAGACCGAAGTATCAATCGGTGCATTATCACAGATGGTATCCATATTTACACGGATATTCTTCCATGCATCAAAGTTGCGGATGGCTCCGTCTCCGCTTCCCTTCGCTCCAGGTCCCGGCACCAGATTGGTGCAGGCACGGCCATTACATACGTTGCACGCTTTACAATATTTTCCGATACGCCCACGGGCGTTCTGAACTACTTCCTGATAAGTCATTTTTCAACTCTCCTTTGTTTATAATTCTATGTAAAATTATAGCACTTTTTGACTTTCTACTTCAATCCCCAAAAAACAGAGGAGCCGTAGCCCCTCCTACAAATACTCCCGCATTTCTTTGATCATGTGTTCTTCTTCTGCAATGACTTTCTCTGTCAGCTTCTGAACGGATGCGGAAGCTGCCGGATACTGATGCAGATAACGGTACAGGGATTTTACGCCCATATTGCAGCCATCTGTGATCAAGTCTGCCACCGTACGATCTGATTCTTCGCCGCCCAGCTTCACATTTGTCTTCATCCAGGACATCATCCTGGCGGTCACCGCCGGTTCTTTGCCCTGATCATGATATTCATTTAAGAATTTATGAGTTTCATCCCCCAGCTTTTCATGCACATTTTTGCTCTCCTGTAGAATATCCCTCATATGAGTGTCATTCACATGATCCAGCACATCATTCAAAGACGTGACTCCCATTTTGATTCCAGCATTACATTCCCGTAAGAGTTTGATGGTATCGTCTTCCATGAAAAAACACCTCCTTCAGAAATTACTTTTCCCAAAAAGAGATGTTTTTATGTACTCTATTCGATCGGATCCATGTCCAGTCCCAGTTCTCTTGGCAGAAATCTCGGACATACATTTTCAGATGATGTAATGACAGATGCCGCCAGATTCGTTCCAATCTGCGTTGCTTCTGCCAGTGTCTTTCCGTAAGTCAGCCCGATGGTCACTCCGGCAAAGAATGCATCCCCAGCTCCTGTGGTATCTTTTACCATCACCTGACGAGCAGGACAGAAACCTTTATTTCCTTTCATGTCTGCATAAACCGAACCTTTGCCACCCATGGTCACAATCATAGCTGGAATCTTGCCCAGCATCACACGCTCTGCCAGAATTTCACATAATTCTGCCGGTTCTTTTTCGCTGTAATCATCTGCAAACAGCATGCCTGCTTCCAGTTGGTTGCAGACAAAGCAATCCACTTTCTGCAGTAAGTCCCTGCGCTCCACTGCAATACTCATATTAGATACAATCGCAAAAATCTTTTTCTTATATTTATCTGCCAGAGCAAATACTTTTTTCATCAGATCCTTGTGCATATCGGCCTGTACCACAATGGAATCTGCCTGTGAAAAGATCTCATCTCCATTTTCTTCCAGTATCTTCATGATCGGCATCATATCTGATCTCTGAGAAATAGATCCCGCCAGATCCCCATGATTATCAAAAACTGCCAGCCAGGTTCCCATACCGCTTGGAATCTTCTGAATAAATCTGGTATCCACTCTGTGGTTATTCAGCTTTTTCAACACATCTGCTCCCAGTGCCGAATTGTCTACAATACTGATAAAGGTTGGCCGAAGCTCCACATTGGCGATATCTTCTGCCACATTCCGGCAGACACCTCCATGAATATATTCAATTCTTCCCACATTTCGGCCATCCGGTATATAGGCATCATCCGGAAAGCCCTTGATGTCTACAAATACCGCACCAATTACTACTATTCCCATACGTTCCTCCGCTTATTTCGCAATATTGTATCTATTATAACCTGATTCGACTGATTTCACCACTGGTTTTCATTTTTCGAGAGAACTCAGTTGTCCTATACCTCTTCTCTTCGTAATCTACGTTATCTTGCCGGTATGATCTCGATCCAGTAATTATCCGGATCGTTGATAAAATAGATTCCCATAGCCGGATTTTCAAAACATACACAGTTCATTTCTTTGTGCAGAGCCAGTGCTGCATCCATATCGTCTACATAAAATGCCAGATGGAATTCATTGTCGCCCAGATTGTAACTGTCCTTCTCCCAGTCACGAAGCCAGGTCAGCTCCAGCTGATGCCTGGATTCTCCATCCTCAAGATAGACCAGAATAAAGCTTCCGTCCTCTGCGCATTTTCTGCGTACTTCTTTTAATCCAAGCGCTTTTTCATAAAACTTCAGAGACTTCTCTAAATTCATAACATTAAAATTATTGTGTGCAAATGTAAATTTCATCGTTTTCCTCCGTATTTTTTATTTTGTATTTTCCATTTCCTGCAGTAATTTTCTTTGATAAGCAAGATCTTCCACGCTTCTTTTTAGATCATCCAGCCGATTTTCCGCCAGGAGTTTTTTCGTTAGTTCCGTCACTGCCTTCTCTCCGATTTGTTCACCCTTTTTAATCAGTTTATCTGATTCCAGTTCCAGAACTTTTCCGCCCATAATCTCACCACCTCCACCTTACCATTATCTTAACATAGCTCTGCATGGATAACCATTATTTCTTTTCAATAAAAAAAGAAAAGTCCACAGCCTTTGCCATGGACTTAAATTTTCCTATAAATCTTTCAAATGTGAATGATATATTTTTTTCAGTAAATATAGGGATGTTGCCAGAGATGCAAGCTCTGCCACCGGAAAAGACCACCATACAGCATGCAGTCCAAATGCATGTGCAAAAATATATGCTGCCGGAAGTAATACTACCAGCTGTCTGCATACTGAAACGATCAGGCTGTATAAACCGTTCCCCAGCGCCTGAAATACAGAACCAATCACGATACAGAAGCCTGCCAGCAAAAAGCTGAGACTTATTACACGCAGTGCCGTTATTCCGATTCCAATCATATCCTCTGAAGCATTGAACATACGCAGCAAGGTTGCCGGCATAGTCTGGAAAATCAATGCCCCAAATACCAGTATACAAACTGCTGCACCACATCCCAGCTTTACAGTATGCATAATTCTTGCTTTGTTTTTTGCTCCGTAGTTGTAGGCAATGATCGGCACAAGGCTGTTGTTCA
Source organism: Muricoprocola aceti (assembly GCF_025567005.1). Lineage (NCBI taxonomy): Bacteria > Bacillati > Bacillota > Clostridia > Lachnospirales > Lachnospiraceae > Muricoprocola > Muricoprocola aceti. The sequence goes on along the minus strand of NZ_JAOQKE010000002.1, from coordinate 189,488 downwards.
GACCGAATACCGGCATGAAAAAGAAGCTCTGAAGCTTGAAATATACACCAAATACAGCCGCTGCTGTAGAGGAGAATCCCAGCAGAATCTTGTTCATTCCATAAGTCATTACCGATCCGATGGACATCATCAGGATGGATGGTACACCTACGATATAGATTTCTTTTACCGTTTCTCCGTCAAAACGCATTCGTTTGAAGGAAAAATGAATTTCTTTGTTTTTTCTTACATTGCAGTAGATACCGATACACATTCCGCAGAACTGTCCGATAACGGTCGCAATCGCAGCTCCGGCTACGCCCATCTTTGGAACAAATCCAATACCGAAGATAAACACCGGATCCAGAATAATATTCACAATAGCCCCTGTTCCCTGAGAGATCATATTAAACAGGGTCAGACCCGTGGATTGCAGCAGTCGTTCCATACAGATCTGCATAAATAATCCAAAGGAACAGACACAGACAATGGTCATGTACTGTGCTCCATATTCCAGGATCTCCGGATCAGTTGTCTGTGTTGCAAAGAATGCTCTGGAGCCTGCCAGCCCAATCACTGCAAAAACCAGATAACTGCAGATTGCCAGCAGCACACCATTATTCGCTGCTTTGTTGACTTTATCGATCTCCTTTTCTCCCAGGCTCTTAGATAACAGTGCATTCACGCCCACACCGGTACCGGAAGCCACTGAAATCATCAGATTCTGAATCGGAAAGGCCAGTGACACTGCTGTCAGTGCATTCTCATTAATCTGGGCTACAAAAACACTGTCTACAATATTATACAATGCCTGCACCAGCATAGATAAAATCAATGGCAGTGACATCGTAAACAACAATTTCGGAATGGGCATGATACCCATCTTATTCTCTTTTACATTTTCGCTCATACCTAAACTCCCTCATATCTTCTTATAGTGCCTTCGGCAGATTCCACTCATAATGCTTGGCCAGCACACGAATCACAACCACCAAAATAACAGACAATACCATAGCCGTTCCAGAACGCAGCCAGTCATACAAGATTATATAACAGACAGCTCCTGCAATCGAAGCACATGCATATACATGCTTACGCAAAATTCCCGGGGTCTCATTGGCCATCATATCTCGTATCAGGCCGCCTCCCACTCCGGTGATTACCCCGAGAAAAATCTTCAGAAACAGCATATGATTCATATCATTATTCATAACAGAATTTACCCCTACAACGGTAAAAACCCCCAACCCGATAGCATCCATCAGGTTAAAGAGGGTTTCATATAGGGCTGATTCCAGGAATTTAGGTGAGGAATGATTGACTTTGATGATCAGGAAAAGAATCAGTATAAAGATCGCAGAGACCACTACATAAACCGGCTTGACGAACATCATTGGCGGATGAATCCCGATAATCAGGTCACGGATCATTCCACCGCCGACAGCCGTTGTGATCCCCAGTACCAGAATTCCCAGCAGATCCAGTCTTTTCTGTATGGCAACCATGGCACCGGAAAGCGCAAATGCAACTGTTCCTATCATTTCCAGAGCAAAAGTCAGGTCGATCGTTCCAGGCATAAAAAATCCTCCAGTTACTTATTTTGTACCAAAAATACGGTCACCTGCATCTCCAAGTCCCGGGCAGATATATGCATTTTCATTTAATTCACGGTCAATATGTCCAACATAAATCTGGATATCCGGATGTGCTTCCTGGAGCTTTTTCAGTCCTTCCGGAGCTGCTATGATGGACATGAATTTAATCTTCTTCCCGCCATGCTGTTTGATAAAATCTACTGCTGCAATGGCAGAGCCACCTGTAGCCAGCATCGGATCCGTCACTACGATCAGACGTTCAGAGATCGGATCCGGCAGCTTACAGTAATATTCATGAGGAATATGTGTCACTTCATCACGGTACAGACCGATATGTCCAATCTTTGCAGTCGGTACAAGCGCCTGTACACCACTTACCATTCCAAGGCCTGCACGCAGGATCGGAACAATCGCCAGCTTCTTACCTGAAATAACAGGAGACTTACAGGTCTCAATCGGAGTCTCAATCTCGATGTCTTCCAGCGGAAGATCCTTCAGTGCTTCGTATCCCATCAACATGGCAATCTCTTCTACCAGAGAACTGAACTCTGCTGTTCCCGTATTCTTATCACGCAGTCTGGTGATCTTGTGCTGAATCAATGGATGTGTCATTTCAATTACGTTACTCATTTTTTTCCTCCATAATGTTCTTATTTTGAATTTACGCCTGCTTACCTTTTCTCAGATCTGAATTCTGAGGATTGATACCAATTCCTCTGCTGATATCTCCGGTGGAATTCTTACCGAATTCATAATCATTTCCAGGAAGAATGGCATTCAGTAAAATACCAGCAATTGCTGCAATAGCGAGACTGGTCAGTGTCACATCCGTTCCTAAAACATGGAAAGTCAGACCACCAGAGAATCCCAGTCCACATACCAGAATCACTGCCGCAATAATCAGATTTCTGGACTTGGTAAAGTCTACTTTATTTTCTACAATGTTACGTACACCAATAGCGGAAATCATACCATATAAGATAAAGCTTACACCGCCGACGATCGCTGATGGCATGGAACCAATGATCTCAGCCATCTTTGGAATCATACTCAACACCACTGCATAAATGGCTGCCAAACGGATAACCTTCGGATCATACACATGGCTCAGTTCCAGTACACCGGTATTCTCTCCGTAAGTGGTGTTGGCAGGTCCGCCAATCAATGCAGACAGAGAAGTAGCCAGACCATCACCGATCAATGTGCGGTGAAGTCCTGGATCCTCAATAAAATTCTCACCAACAGTAGCAGAAATTGCACTGATATCTCCGATATGTTCCATCATAGAAGCCAGTGCAATCGGTGCCATGATCAGAATCGGAGTCAGATGGAACTTACAGATCTCAAATGGTGGCAGGCCCACAAATCCTGCTGTTGCTACCCTGGAAAAATCCAGAATTGCACTGCCATCTGCATTGGTCACACCTGCTGCATTTAAGATCAGAGCCAGACCATAAGAAATCAGTACTCCCATCAGAATCGGGATGATCTTGAACATTCCCTTACCCCAGATATTAAAGATAATGACCACTGCCAGTGCTGTGAACGCCAGAAGCCAGTTGGATGATGCATTGCTGATCGCAGACGGTGCCAGACTCAGTCCGATACAGATAATGATTGGACCTGTCACGATTGGTGGCAGGAAATACATGACTCTCTTAACGCCTGCTATTTTTACAATCAGTGCCAGTACCAAATATAACAGTCCGGCTACTACAATACCACCGCATGCATACGGAAGCTTTTCTCCCATGGTCATATCCGCAAAGATTCCGGTATCCAGCTGTGAAACCGTGTAAAATCCACCCAGAAATGCGAAAGATGAGCCAAGAAATGCAGGTACCTTTAGCTTCGTACAGCAATGAAAAAATAACGTGCCCAGACCGGCACAGAACAGGGTCACCTGTATGGAGAGTCCCTCTCCCTCAAAATAGTTGTTTACCAGAATCGGCACCAGAATCGTGGCACCAAACATGGCAAACATATGCTGTAGTCCCAAAAGCAGAGTCTTTGGAAGACCGATCTTTGAGACATCGCGTATTGCTTCATTTCGCTCGTTCATTGTAATCTCCTCTTTCTCTTGTATGCAGATGCAGACTCCCCCTGCATCCGTTATTTTTCTGTTACCTATTATAGTAGTTAACGATCATTTGGTCAATTGGAAGTGTTTGCTGTAAATTCATCCTGTTTTTGTATGTTTTTCACTCCTACTGCCATGGCATACTGTGCCTTATGACGCTGTTCCACCAATTCTTTTTCATATCGAATCACTCCATGATTCTCATATGGATCATTGAAGTAATATCCGATTTCATCATATCCCACCAGCAACATACAATGTTCGTTGGAGATCCAGGTAAATGTCTTCTCCGGTTCGTCTGCCAGCTGCCAGTCTGGTCCGGTCACAGGTTCTTTCATATCAATACAGGCCCAGAACACTACCGGCATCCCCCGGTCAATATACTTTTTTCTGAGCTTTGTCATGGACGTTCCGGTCTCATCCACTGCCTGAAAGGAACTTCCTGTTACAGAAACTTTATCTGAAAATACTCTGGCCAGCGTCTTGCAGATGACTGGAGCATAACACCCCATACCATCTTCCCGGTACGGATTTCCGCAAAATACCTTTCTCGGATCTCCGCCATAAATGATTCCATCTTTGGTCTCAAATTCCTGATGTTCCAGATACTGCTTAATCCACTCATCCACCGTAATTTCATATCCCAGATGCTGTAACAGCATAACCGACGAGACGCTTTCGCACCCCGTCGGATATCTTGGACTCTGGCTGAGGTACGGAACTTTAATCAGCTGTTTTTCCATTTCCCGCACGCTCTCCCTCGCTCGTATATTTTCTCATAAAGGTCAGTACTACAAGCAGCATGGCAACACTGACTGCCAGCGTAATCCACCAGATTCTGACAAACCCTGCAATCACATAGCCGATCACACATACTACAGCCACAACCGCTGCATACTGCATCTGTGTGGACACATGATTGATATGATTGCTCTGGGCTCCTGCCGAAGACATAACCGTAGTATCGGAAATCGGAGATACATGATCTCCACAAACTGCACCTGCCAGGACAGCAGATACAGAGATGATCATCATCTCCAGCTGCTTTGCATCCGGGAACATGGCCACCACGATCGGAACAAGAATCGCAAAAGTACCCCAACTGGTTCCTGTAGAAAATGCAAGGAATACTCCAACCATGAACATCACCGCCGGAATAATCACACCGGCTGAAGTATGTGCGCCTACCACACCTCCCACAAATTCTGCCAGTCCCAGGGTATCACTGACTCCTTTCAGTGTCCATGCGAAAATCAGAATCGCTACGGCCGGAATCATCAGCCGGAAGCCTTCTACAAAACTATCCATAAAACCCTTAAATGTAACTACTTTTCGTGGCAGATAAAGAATCAGCATAAAGAAAATAGTAACCATAGTAGCAAAGATCAGGCTGGTCTCCGCATCGCATCCTGCAAAAGCAGATACCACATCGGTTGCACCACCAAGGAAACCGGTATAGACCATAGCTCCGATCGCTGAAACAATCAATACCAGCACTGGAAGGATCAGATCATATACTTTTCCATTCGGACATACATCTTCCGTTTTTACATTTTCAAACTCTTCTGCTCCACTGGTGAACAGATCCCCTTTTTGCGCATTTTCTTCATGTTTTTTCATCAGGCCAAAATCAAATCCTGTCACACAGATATAGACTACCATGATAATGGTCAGAATGGCATACAGATTATACGGTATGGTTCTGAGGAACAGCTGAAATCCGGTAATACCGGCATCAGCCGGCACATAGGAATTGACTGCTGCCGCCCAGCTGGAAACTGGTGCTATGATGCAGATCGGTGCTGCTGTCGCATCAATAATATAGGCCAGCTTTGCTCTTGAAATCTTGAAACGGTCTGTCACCGGCCGCATGACAGATCCCACAGTCAGGCAGTTAAAGTAGTCATCCACAAAAATCAGGACACCAAGTCCTGTGGTTGCCAGCATCGCCGTCTTTCTGGACTTAATATGCTTTCCAGCCCAGTTACCGTAAGCCGCTGATCCGCCTGACTTTGACATCAATACAATGATCATGCCAAGCAGTACGTCAAAAATCAAAATGTTCAGATTCATGCTGCTTTTCATAATATCAAACAACGTCACAAATGCATTCCATGGGTGAAATCCTGTGCAAAGCAGTGCCCCTAAAGCCACTCCCAGGAACAGGGAACTATATACTTCTTTTGTTACCAGTGCCAGAACAATAGCCAGTAATGGCGGCAATAGCGCCCAGGCTGTTCCGATAAAAATTGATCCGTCCATACTCTCTTTCCTTTCTCTTTGAAAACGGTTCAGAATCTGAATCCTGAACCGTTTATAATTTATATTACTCTGTCTCAGCTTCTGTGCCTGTATCAACTGGCATTTCTTCCTCTGCCAGTCCCCATTTTTCCATCCAGCTTTCCGCATTATTCTGCAGTTCCATCATAAGTCCCATCACATCTGTGGTATCCATATCAGCCAGCATATCTACCTCTGCCGGTGTTTCGATCTTCTCATACTCTGCATTGATCGTCACATATCCACTTAAAATCGGTATTTGTTCTCCGTCTGCAGATACGGTTACATTATTTAATGTCCATGTGAATCCCTTTCCTGCAGTCACATCTCCAAAGGTGCTGTCAATGGCCATACCTACATCCGATCCGCTCTCTTCATCTGGAACAGATACTTTGATGTTCATTGCGCCTGACTCCGCATCAAAATTCATAGTGAAAATATCCGCATCCAGATACGTCTCTTCTGCATCGGAAACCTTCATATTTACGTTCATGTCCATGGAAGTATCTGTCATTTCATTGTCAAACGCGTAAGCCAGATGCATGACATTGGCCTCATCGCCTTCTTCATAAATATCCATATCCATGTCAAATCCGGCTGCCATATTGGACGGATCTGCAAAAGTATATAACATATCCATAACCACAATAGTCGGTTCCTGTGCTTCTGTTGCAGCGGTCACTTCTTCTGTCTCAGATTCAGCTTCTGCATCATCATACAGATCAGAAACAGTGTCATTCTGTTCTTCCATCAGACTTTCATCCATCTTCATGGTCATAGACATCTTCGTTACCTGATCATTCTCTACCCAATAGGTGACCGTAAACTGATCTCCCAGTATTGCTTTGCTCTGTTCCAGTGCTTCTTCCATGGTCTGGTTGAACTCTTCCACGTCAGATATACCAGAAGCGCTCAATACAGAGGAAAGCTCTGTCAGCAGATCACGATAAATATTTACCACGCTCTCGGTATCGTACGTAGCATCATAGAATGTTACTCCTGGGTACTTCTCATCTTCTCTTGTTTCCACATTCATGGCATCTTCTGCTGACTTTGTCGCTTTTTCCAGAATTGCTTTAATATTTCCAACCAGATCTGTGGTATCGGCAGCAGAAGCAGTTCCATCCGGGAAGAACTTCAGATCAATATCTTCTGGCATATTCAGTTCTCCAAACATCTGCTCCCACACAGAACCATTATACTGATCCTGAAAACTTCCAGCCTTCAGTCCCACCGTCTTTGATAAGAATTCTGGCAAAGTCAACGCCAGCTGATTCTCATCTCCATAGAGAGAAAGACTCGCAATATCTTCTGAATTCACCGCTGCCGCCAGCTTAAACAGCCACTGCTTATCCGTCAGATCCACTGTGGTATCTGCTGTCAGTCCCAAATCACCCTGTAATTCTTCCGGCAGTCCTGCATCTTTCAGAAGTTCTTCTGGGATTGTCAGATTCGCTGCCACCTGAGCACCACCCGCATTCATAGCCTCTACCAGTGCATCCCAGTCCAGCATATCGCTGATCGGAGATGGAGTCTCTGCCTCATTCTGCTTTTCGAGAATTGCATTCAAATCATCCAACGGTGCTGCTCCTGCTGAAGCCTGTAAGGAAACCACACCCACTGCTGTAGCAACTACCGTCTTGCCTAACCATTTTTTTAATTTGCTCATGTCTTCCTCCCATATAGTAGAAATTTTTTATGATCTTATTTGCATCATACATGAAAATATGATTTCTTGCAATATAAATGTAGCAATTTCACCAATTACCCGTTATAATAGAATGTGATTTGATAAAAAATAACTTTACCATAACAGGGGGACAGGGAATATGAATTTTTCTATTGCTGAAATGAAGGAAACGTTTCAGAAGCTTTATCACACAGAGGCTGACCTTCCGGTTTATTTTGCACCGGGTCGTGTGAATCTGATCGGAGAACATACCGATTATAATGGTGGACATGTATTTCCATGTGCACTGACTCTTGGTACCTATGGTATGATTCTTCCAAGGGAAGATCGTGTGTTACGTTTTTATTCCATGAATTTTTCCAGGGCAGGTGTGATTGAGTCTTCGCTGGATGACCTGACTCCTTCTGATCAGGCTGGATGGACCAACTATCCAAAGGGCGTAATGTGGACTTTTGCCAAACGTGGCTGTCCGATTCCAAAGGGTGCTGATATCTTAATCTACGGAGATATTCCTGCAGGTTCCGGGCTCTCTTCTTCCGCATCTCTGGAAGTTCTCACCGGGCTGATGCTGCGTGAAACCTTTGGATTTGATTTTACCAATCAGGATCTTGCTCTCATCGGTCAGTATTCTGAGAATAATTTTAATGGCTGCAACTGTGGTATCATGGATCAGTTTGCCAGTGCTATGGGTAAAAAGGACTGTGCTATCTTCCTGGATACCAACACTCTGAATTATGAATACGCACCAGTGAAACTGGAAGATGCCAAGATCGTCATTACCAACAGTAATGTAAAACACAGCCTGGTTGGCTCTGCATATAATGACAGAAGAAATGAATGTGAGACTGCGTTGAAGGATCTTCAGAAAGTAGCAGACATCGCCTCCCTTGGGGATCTGACGGAAGAGCAGTTTGAAAAGCTTAAGATTCATATCGTAGATCCGATCTGCCAGCGCCGTGCCAAACATGCTGTTTATGAAAACCAGCGTACGATCCAGGCAGTAAAAGCCTTAAAAGAAAATCGTATCGATGAGTTCGGAAAGCTGATGAACGCTTCCCATATTTCTCTTCGTGATGACTATGAAGTATCCTGCAAAGAAACAGATATTCTTGCAGAACTGGCATGGACGATTCCTGGAGTGATCGGTTCCCGTATCACCGGTGGAGGATTTGGCGGATGTACCGTCAGCATTGTAAAAAATGATGCTGTAGATACTTTTATCGACACTATCAAGCCTGCATATAAAAAACAGACAGGTATCGACGCAGATTTCTATATTGTAGATATCGGAGATGGCGCAAGAAAATTATAATCTGGAAATTGTTTCTGACAGAAATTCCGGCATCGATTGGAAAGTTTAAACTTTTCTCGATGCCGGAATTTCTGTTTTATTTTTCCAGATACTGATCTATCTTCTCCTGGTTCAGCTGTTCACCGATGACAATTATGACTTCCTGTCCATTTGTGATCGGTTCCACTGACATCTGATCATGCGTGATATTGCACTCCAGCCAGCTTCCATCTTTTTCTTTTAAAAATCCTTTGATCCGGAATACTCTTCCACATTCCCCATCTTTCATAATTGCCTCTGCTGCTTTCTTCAGTTCTTCTGGCTGAATTGGCAGATTCATATAATAAACAGACGAATATGCCTCCCTCTGATCCATCCAAAGTTTGGCACAATGATCTGTGCGATATCCACTTTTGGTCAATTCTTCAAAATCTTCCGCCTGCATTTCGTTCCAGTTTTTTCGACAAATGTCCTTTTCCAGTACCCGGTTGCACTGAAATTCTTCCAATGCATTCTGCAAGAATTTTTCCGTAGCTTTCTCCTGTGCCTCACTAACACACTGAATCCTGCTCATGAGTACTTTTCCTGCACAGGCCAGTTGCTGCGCCAGCATATATCTGGAGCTTTCTGACAGATCCAGATTCAGCCCGGCATCTACAATCGTAAAGACAGAACCAATCTCATACCAGCGATCCAGTGGCTCCTCCCGAAGGATATCAAAGAATTCATCCACATCAAAAATTCCGGATGGTTCAATCAAAACCCGATCGTATCCACACATTCCCATAGCGATCAGCTTCGTCTTAAACCTCCGTCTGTGACAGTCTTCATCACAGCCACCTGCCACCATCTCCAGCTCACATTTTTCTCCCATCAGATCCTGCAGCAACATCATATCTACATTCACAGCACCAAAATCATTCTCCAGAATACAGATATTTTTTCCTGAATTTATCAGATATTTTGCATATTTTTTTATAAACGTGGTTTTTCCGGATCCCAGAAATCCGGTAATCAAATCTACTTTTACCATATCTTCCCTCATATCAACGCGGCATCTGCATTCCGCTCTTCATTTCACTTCGGTCGGTACCCGCGTAAAAAGAATCGGGTGTGAAAATTCACACCCGATTCATATTAATCTTCACTATGCAATTTGCATCTTACAGCTGTGGTCCTGCTGCAACCAGTGCTTTACCAGCTTCATTTCCTTCGTATTTAGCGAAGTTCTTGATGAATCTGCCAGCCAGGTCTTTTGCTTTTTCTTCCCATTCAGAAGCGTCTGCATATGTGTCACGAGGATCCAGGATTCCTGTATCAACACCATTCAGTTCTGTAGGAACTTCGAAGTTGAACATTGGAATTGTCTTTGTAGGAGCTGTCTTGATATCTCCGTTCAGGATTGCATCAATGATACCACGAGTATCTTTGATGGAGATACGTTTTCCAGTTCCGTTCCATCCTGTGTTAACCAGGTAAGCTTTTGCTCCGCTCTTTTCCATCTTCTTAACCAGCTCTTCTGCATATTTTGTAGGATGCAGTTCCAGGAATGCCTGACCAAAGCAAGCTGAGAAAGTAGGTGTAGGTTCTGTAATTCCACGTTCTGTACCAGCCAGTTTAGCTGTGAAACCAGACAGGAAGTAGTACTGTGTCTGTTCTGGTGTCAGAATAGATACTGGAGGAAGTACTCCAAATGCATCTGCTGACAGGAAGATTACGTTCTTAGCTGCCGGAGCTGAAGAAACTGGGCGAACAATGTTTTCGATGTGATCGATTGGGTAGGAAACACGAGTGTTTTCTGTTACGCTCTTATCAGCGAAATCGATCTTGCCATCTGCTGCAACTGTAACGTTCTCAAGAAGAGCGTCACGTCTGATTGCATTGTAGATATCTGGTTCAGATTCTTTATCCAGGTTGATAACTTTTGCGTAGCATCCACCTTCAAAGTTGAATACGCCGTTGTCATCCCAGCCGTGTTCGTCATCACCGATCAGAAGTCTCTTAGGATCTGTGGAAAGTGTTGTCTTACCTGTTCCAGACAGACCAAAGAAGATTGCGGTGTTTTCACCATTCTTATCTGTGTTAGCTGAGCAGTGCATTGCTGCGATGCCCTTCAGTGGCAGGTAGTAGTTCATCATAGAGAACATACCTTTTTTCATTTCTCCGCCGTACCATGTGTTAATGATAACCTGTTCACGGCTTGTGATGTTGAATGCTACACATGTTTCGGAGTTCAGTCCTAATTCTTTGTAGTTTTCAACTTTTGCTTTAGAAGCGTTATATACAACGAAGTCTGGCTCGAATGTTTCAAGTTCTTCAGCTGATGGTGTGATGAACATGTTTGTGATGAAGTGTGCCTGCCATGCTACTTCAACGATGAAACGAACTGCCATACGTGTATCTTTGTTAGCTCCACAGAAAGCATCTACTACGAACAGTCTCTTGTTGCAAAGTTCTTTCTTAGCAATGTCTTTTACTGCTGCCCATACGTTTTCTGGCATTGGATGGTTGTCGTTCTTGTATTCATCTGTTGTCCACCATACAGTATCTTTGGAATTCTCATCCATAACAATGTATTTATCTTTAGGAGAACGTCCTGTGTAAATACCTGTCATAACGTTCACTGCACCAAGTTCTGTAACCTTTCCTACTTCATAGCCTTCCAGTCCAGCTTTTGTTTCTTCTTCAAACAGCTGTTCATATGAAGGATTGTGAACGATTTCTGTTGTTCCGGTGATGCCATACTTGCTTAAATTGATCTCTGCCATCTTCCATTAACCTCTTTTCTTTCCTAGTATCTAATTTTGATAACCGCCTGCAAATGCAGGAAATACGGTATCTTTCTCATCAACGGGAGATTGTTACCTTCTCCACAGATGTTAGTATACAAAATAAGTTTGAAGAAATCAACTAAAATTATTCATAATTTTTGTATACATTATATAGGAATATCCGGCAAAAAGGCTTTGCCGGATATTCCTTCACACCATTCTCATCTTTTATTTCTGGTAAACTTCTCTTCCATATTTATGTACTTCATCCAGAAGCCATTCCATTTTCTGTCTGGAATCTTCACTGGTGCCGATAATTCCACCATCCCAGAAGATCAGGGCTCCGTCTTTTCCATAAGTGTCAATTGCTGTATGGACAGAACGGCGTACGGCTTCTTCTGATGACCCCGGCATGCTGCCTTCACCATGACGATCCCAACCACCTGTCAGTACCAGTTTACTTCCATATTTTGCCTTATCTGACTCCAACTGCAGATTCGGCTCCGGCAGCTGACAGATATCCGTATCCACATCGCCAATAAACTCGGATATCAGATACTGGCAGTTACCACAGCAATGGAATTCAGCAAGTGCTCCGATCTCATGTATCTTATCATTGATCTTTCTCAAATAAGGTACATACATTTCCCGGAAAATATCTCTGGAGAGGAATGGACCTGTGGTAGATGCGAAATCGTCTCCAGAGAACACAATGTCCGGATGGATATAGTTCCCGATATAATCCAGTACTTCTATGAAGAAGTCTGTGATTCTTGCCACAAAAGCTTCCAGTTCTTCTGGTTCATCGCAGATGGCACACAATCCATCTACCCACCCCAGCATATTGATCGGAATCAGGAAAATGCCATTTGTATTGAGCATGGCAATATTCACCTTATCAGGATCACTTGTTTCCCGAAATCTCTGTGCCATGCCTTCCCAGTCCATCTCAGATACAATCGGAAACTTTACCGTTTCACGCCAGTCACCGATCTCTTCCATAGCTTTCCAGTCTGTCCGCGGCATTTCTCCGGCATCATTTACTTTCCATTTCACATTACAGAAATCAGCTCCAGTTTCCGGATCCCGTTCATGCCAAAAATCCGGCATAAAGATATTGCAGTCTTCCGGGAAAACCGGAACCCGCTCCGGTTTTCCTCCTTTTGCTGCTATTAAATAATTTTCACGCGCAGTAAGCATCTTGTTCTCCCATCTTTTAAGAACTATTTGATATACGTGCCAGCCAGTTCATGACGTACTTTTTCATACTCTTCGCGAATGACTTTTTCATACCAGGTAGATGGTGGAAGAACAAATGGATAATACTTTCCTGATTTTCCCCATTCGGTAAACTCTCTGTGTACCTGCTCTCTGACTTTCTCCTCAGTCAGAATTCCACTCTTATCATCTGCTTCATAGATCTGTGTATGCACAGAAGCCTGAATTGTCATTCTTCCATCCGCGATCTCGATTGCTTTTCCAATATCCATAATATCCATACACTGAAGTACATCGATTCCCATCTCAGAAATATCCGGTATCAGCTGATCGTATTTTCCACAGGAATGCATCAGGAACAGAATTCCCAGTTCGTGACAGTGGTCTACGATTCTCTGAATTCTTGGTTTTACCAGCTCCCTCCAGGTGTCCGGCGACATGAATGGTCCTCTCTGAGTTCCCCAGTCATCATGGAAGGTGACAATATCCGGATTATAGTATTCTTTTAACTTATCCAGAAGCTTACACTTAAAATCTGCCAGTGCGTCAAAGAATGCTCCTACTTCTTCCGGTTCTGTCAGAAGTGCACACAGTGCTTCCTCAAATCCCATTAATACATGAAGACGTTCAAACATACCATTAAGCATCATGACGTTGACTACCTGATGTTCCCTGTCTGCTTTGTCCAGATTATCCAGCTGCACTGCTTTTTCCCAGTCCCATGCATCCAGATCCGGGAATTTAACTACTTCTCTCCAGTCACAGATATCTTCCAGAATATGTTCATTAATATCTGGTGCTGCAGCCTGTGCTGCTTCTGAATATTCCCACAGACAGCCAAACCAGTCACGGCCCCCCTGATTGAATACCGGTCTTTCTGTGAAGCCATTTACCGGATAAACGGTAAATTCATCCTCAAACGGCATCGGCATAATATCGATTTTTTTATGGCTGTACATAGCCAGCAAATTTTCTTTTGGCGTCATACCTGCTACACCCCCTGTTTTTCTTTGATATCTTTGTCAGCCTGAATATGGGCATCCCAGATGGCCTGATCCATCGGTGTAAATGGTGGATTGATAAATGGATAGTAGCATCCGTCTTCTGACAGAGTCATGAATTCTTCATAAGCTTCTTTGTATACATCGTCTGTGGTCATGCTTCCACATGACAATCCTGATGCATATTTCTGAAAATTCGGCGATACACCAAAAGCCATCTTTCCGTTCAACTCTTTTTTCAGTCTGGCCACGTCTACAATATCCATACACTGCAGACAGTCCACGCCACACTCTGCGATATCTGGAACAATCTCATCAATCAGACCACAGGAATGCAGTTCGAAGATCATACCCAGTTCATGGCAGTGATCTACCACTTTTTTCAGGCGTGGCTTAAACAGTTCTCTCCAGATCTCCGGTGAAAAAAATGGTCCTCTCTGAGTTCCATAGTCATCATGGAAATTCAACACATCTGGATTATAGTATTCCTTGATTTTCGTAAGCTGCTTACATTTGAATTCCACCATGGCATCCAGATATTCTTCTACCGCTTCCGGCTCCATAAGAAGTGCGCAAAGTGCATCTTCGAATCCACAGAGCGTATGAAGTCTTTCAAAAAATCCATTTAAGGAACTGGTGTAAAGCATCTTATGTTCCCGGTCAATCTCAGCTACATGGTCGATCTCAGCAGCCTTTTTCCAGTCCCAGGCATCCATATCTGGAAACTTAATCTGGGATTTCCATTCAGTAATATCATCACAAATCGGCGGTACAGAGCTGTCCGGTACCGGTGCAAGATCGCCCTCAATGTATGCCCATTTTACGCCAAACCAGTCATATCCGCCTTTTCCTCCGGCCGGTCTTTCATGGAATCCATTCTGAGGTGCGAGGAAATGAGTTCCTGCCATCAATAAATGTGGAAGACCTTCCGGCGTTTTTTTCTGGAATACGCGAAGCATATTTTCTTTGTCAGTATATTTCATGATATATTTCTCCTATCTATCGATATTTCTTTTCCCAGTTTCCTAATTACCAATCTGAGAATCTTTGTTTAATACAGTCTCATAAATAATTTCAATCACTACTAAGACAATCTGAATTGCTGCCGCACCCATAAATCCAGACGTTACTCCGTTGTTACCAAAGATACCTGCTACAGCATTGATGACATATGGTGAGAAGGTAATTCCAAGGCTGGTGAATGTCATACAGATTGCAATACCAAGAGAAGCTGCATCCTGTTCACAGCTTTCCAGAATGTAGTAACATGCTGCAACCATCTGCATTGCCGCACCAACACCATAGATAATACCGCCAATGGTAATCATGGACAGGTTCGGTGCTGCAACAATGATCAGATAAGCAATGGCCTGTACACCAACTGCAACAGCCAGTGCATATTTCTTTACAACCTTCAAAATATAACCAAAGATCAGGCTAATAATAATCGTAACAATCTGGTTCCATGCAGAAGCCATACCAACAGATGCAGAATCACCCAGTCCTCCGTTTACGATACGGAAAGCAATATTGGTGTAAAATGCAAAATTCGCTGCTGCCATAAAGAAAGAAAGTAAAGAATAATAAACAACCCCACGAGTCAGGACTTTCTTCCAACCGCTTCCTGCACCTTTACCTACGATACGCACATCCTTCTGTCCTTTTGGAAGACTGATGGCTGTGATCACCAGAACAACTGGTGCCAGGAAATATACATAGTATGCATGCCACCATCCACTCAGTGCCAGATATCCGGTCGCAATGGTGAATACTGCAATCAGTACGGATGAAGCAGCCTGCTTCAGCCCCATAGCTACACCAGAAGTAGTTCCGGTGAAGTTCTCTCCAACGATCGCAGATGCCATAGTGATCATGATACCCTGGCCAAGACCGATGAGACAGCTGGAAAGAATCAGCATACCAAGAGATGTGTGATTAACCAGCGGAATCATACCACCGATGAATTCTACAACCAGCGAGAATTCGATCATCTGTTTCTTCGTAAAGTAAGATGCCAGCAAGCCGGCACACAGGGAAACCGGAATACTCATGGTGGATGGCAGTGTCAGTACCATCTGAATGGTTGTTGCGGATGCATGTGGAAATTGCTCTGCAATAGAAGCAAGTACCGATGAAAATGCGGTGAACGCACTTTGGAATGTTACGAACAACATAATTGGAATCATGATTTTCCAGTTAATCTGTTTGTATACATTCATACTGGATTTTTCGTTAGTCATAGTAAGTTCCTCCCGTCTACTATTTTTTTGATAGTTCAATTGTAGCTACAATGCAAGCTTTTGGTCAATCCGACGAGAGGCCAGAGATTTCGTTTGCTTTTTTCGACAAAATGTAGTATGGTTAGAAAATAAAAATTGTGCACACTATGGGAGATGAGTATATGGATTTGTGTAGTTCTATCATTACAGGAAGCCTGCAGGGAAATTATATTTTTACAATTTATGGTAAGATTGATGATGTGTTTCACCTGAAACGACCGGTTCTGGTAACCGAACGCACCCAGCCAGACAGTCATCTGGTTTATGTGCATACCGGGGATAAAGCTATACCAAAGGCTATGTTTCCTCATTCTAAAGTACACCTTCATTCTCTGCTTATGACCACCTCTATCCTCACAGATGAGGAAAAAGAGTTGTATGACTGTGCCATTGTCTTCTGGCCAAACACCGATATGCAGGAAGTGTTTAACACTATTCAACACCTTTATGACGAATACGAAGACTGGATCCAGCAGTTGAACCAACTAAGCCGCAATGGTGCCAATCTGAATGTGCTTCTGGACTGCAGTCGGAATATGTTCGTGAACCCGCTTCTGGTTCATGGTGCCGATTTTAAATTCATTGCACATTCCAGTTTCATGGATGAGGATAAGAAATATAGTTACTTACTTTCAGAAGGCTCTAAAGATGAGATTTTGAGTACCTTTATGGAAGATGAGGCTTATCGTAATACTTTCAAGATTCACGAGGCCACCGTATTTCCATCCCATGCCACCGGTACCCGAACCATCTATAAGAACATTTTCGACAATCAGAAGCTCCTGTTCCGCATTCTGGTAGCAGAAGTCATACGTCCTTTTCATTCCAGTGATCTGCATCTGCTGGAGATTCTCGCCCAGTATATCCAGTTTTCTCTTTTTCAGGCAGAAAACCTGGGGGACAGCTCTGTCAGCACACTGGAAACTGTGCTTTATAAGATGTTGGATCATCAACTTATAGATGACTATACTTTTAACCGCACTATGGCTGTATACGACTGGATTCCTGATAACTACTATCTTTGTATCAAATTTATGGTTGACAAGCTGGACGTGCAGAATTACACCGTTAAAGCACTGATTTCAGAATTAAAGCAGCTGGTACGTTCCTCCTGCATCTTTGAGTTTCAGCGAGACATTACTATGTATGTAAATCTTGGCGCAGATGCCTCTTCTAGCGATTCTGCTATTGATGCAATCAAAGAATTTGTCCGGGATAATAATCTGAAAGCAGGTATCAGTAACTCCTACTCTGGATTTATGCATATTTTCCAGCTTCTGTATATTCAGGCAGAACGTGCCCTGGACATTGGCCTGCGCTATACTCCATTTAAATGGATCCATCATTTTCAGGATATTGCAGACAAATACATTCTGGAAAAATGTACTGATGAGCTCCCCGCCAATATGCTGTGTGCACCAGAGGTTCTTCAAATGCACTTTTATGATGAAAAAAATAACTCAGAATACTACAATACTTTGAAAACTTATCTGGCTAACAATATGCAGCCCGTATTAACAGCCAAAAAGTTGTTCATTCACCGTACGACCCTGTTATACCGTATGGAAAAGATGGAAGCCCTGTTTCATATAGATCTGGATGATCCTGAAAAACGCATTTTTTATCAGCTATCCATGCTTCTTTTGGAGCAGATGGGTTCCCATGAGATCAAATAGCTTTTTCATTCATCCGACATTTAGTCGTAAAACATTCCAAAACTCTCACGCTATTACGTATTTCTTTCCTCATTTCTTTTCAGTACAATAATTGGTATCTAATACTTTTCATGTACTGCAAAAGAAATGGGGGATTTTACTATGAAACAGCAACACAACTCTAAAAATCCTGGTTTTCCGGCAAAAAGGTATGCTGCCTTTGCTGTTGGTGATGCAGGATATCAGTTCATCTTCTACTGGATCTCTGCCTATGTCATGATCTTTTATACCGATGTGGTGGGAATCCCGACTGCATATGTATCTGTACTGCTTCTTGTCGTAAGGCTCTATGATGCCATCAATGATCCTCTTCTTGGATCTATGATGGATAAAACGAAAAGCCGCTATGGACGATACCGTCCATGGATCGCTATAGGCGGTATTGGATTAGCCGTCAGCACAGCTCTTCTTTTCTGGGCACACCCGGATATGAACTTTGCCGGAAAGATTGTCTATATGTATGTAACCTATATGGTTGCCGTAACATTTTCTACTTTATTTTATATGTCTTATCTGGCCCTTGGCGGCTGTCTCTCGCCGGACAGCATGATCCGTACCAAAGCATCCGGTTACCGTACTGTTATGCAATCTGTCGGAATGCTGCTGATGGGATACCTGACTGTACATTTTATCAGTAAATATCAGGATAGTGCACCAGCATCCGGTTATCTGACCGGCGTAATCGTCACAGCCACAATCGGCGTGGTTCTGATTCTGATCACCGCTGTCAAAAGCCGTGAAGTCATTACTTCCGATGCCAAAGAAAAGATTTCTCTGAAGACTCAGTTCCGTGCCCTGTTTCATAACAAAGCAATTCTTGCCGTGATTGTCTGTATGTTCTGTCACGGGCTGCAGATGCAGGGACGTCAGACTATCGCTACCTATTATTTTACTTACTATGCAGGAAACTTTTCTATTTTCCAGATCTTTAACACCATCAGTGCGGTTCTGGGAATTGTGGGGGCCTTTGCTGCACCTTACCTGTATCAGCTTGTGAAATCCAAGGCAAAAGCTGCACGAATTGCTTTTTATCTCCTGGCCGGATCTATGATCCTGCAATATTTCATTCCATGTCCAAATACTGGTTTTTATATCCTCACCGCTGTCAACGGACTGGGTTCCGGATTGTTTACCGCTCTGATCTTCAGTATGATTCCAGATGCTACGGATTATTCACAGCGCAGAGATAAAATCCGCATCGACGGATTCCTGGCTGCCATGGCTTCCTTCGCTTTCAAAGCCGGCGGATCTATTGGCGCAGCCCTGATCGGAGTAGTTCTGAATGCTACCGGTTATGTAGCAAATCAGATACAGAATGCTGCCACCCTGAAATCCATCAATCTGATGATGACCGTAGCCCCTGCCGCTTTTGTCATTTTGGGGATTCTTGTGCTCTTTACCTATCGGCTGGATGAAACTTCCAACGTTTAGTGTGCCCTCTCATCCGGTGCCTGTTTTTACTTGACAGGCACCGGTTTTTTTCTGCTATTTTTAATTGTAAATCTATATTCAATGTGCTAACATATGCAAGAACTTTCATGCGAAAGGTGCCATGTGCCAGTGGCACATATTCAGCACTGACCAAAATGTGAATGTGCAAACCAATTCTTGAAGGGATATATTATGAACACACATGAAATGGACATGACCACAGGTTCTCTGTGGAAAAAAATATTTGTTTTTTCGATCCCACTGATGTTTTCCAACCTGCTGCAGGTATTTTTTAATATGGCGGATGTGGCAGTTATCGGTCGTTTTGTCGGTGCCATTGCGCTGGGCGCTGTGGGATCTACCACGATTATTGTGACACTGACTACCGGAATTTTGCTGGGGATGGCCAGTGGTGTAAATGCTGTTACCGCTCTCTTTGTCGGATCTCGTGACAGCGAGCGAGTAAGGGAAACTGTGCATACAGCCATTCTGATTTGCCTGGCTGCAGGTATTTTGCTTCTTCTAAGCGGACTGTTTTTTACAAGACCTCTTCTGACTTTAATGAATACCAAGCCGGAGCTGATTGATGGAGCTGCACTTTATCTGACTGTCTATCTGTGCGGCTCTCCGGCCCTTGCGATCTATAACTATGGAAATGCTATTTTAAGTGCCATTGGCGATACAAAGCGGCCACTGACCTATCTGTCGATTGCCGGTGTGATCAACGTGATACTGAATCTGATCTTTGTACTGGTATTTCATCTGGGTGTACTGGGCGTGGCTCTGGCCAGCATTATCTCCCAGTATATCTCTGCATTCCTGGTTCTTAAATTCCTGCTTCAGTGTAAACAAGATTATGGTCTACGTATTCGTGAGATCTCATTTGACCGTGCCATTGCAGGCCAAATTCTGAAAATCAGTGTACCAAGTGCTGTGCAGTACTCTCTGTTTGCTGTTGCCAATCTCTGTATCCAGACCGCGGTAAACAGCTTTGACCATGTGATTGTAGAAGGCAATTCAGCAGCTTCCAATGCCGATACTCTGGTTTACAATATGATGGCTGCTTTTTACACAGCATGTACCAGCTTTATTGCCCAGAATCTGGGAGCCGGAAAAAAGAAACGAATCTGGCACTCCTACCTGATCACTACCTTGTATTCTTTTCTGGTAGGACTGATCCTGGGGCTGTGTATTTTCATTCTACAAAAGCCATTCCTGTCACTGTTTACCAGTGATCCTGATGTAATGAAATATGCACGTGTCCGTATCTCTATCATGGGCCTGTGCTACTGTGTTTCTGCTTTTATGGATAATGCCACTGCCGCAGCAAGAGGCCTTGGAAAGAGTATAGAACCGACCCTGATCGTCATTCTGGGATCCGTAGTTTTCCGCGTTATCTGGATCTATACCGTATTTGCTTACTTCCATACATTGCAGTCCCTGTATCTGGTCTATGTCAGTGCATGGATCCTGACCGCCATTTGCGGAAATCTGTTTTTCATTCACCATTACCGGAAGTTACAGACTGCGCCATAATCTTGATTTAGGCAGAAAAGAGCTGCCATTTCATTGAAATCTTAAATGAAATGGCAGCTCCCACTATTTATTGTTACTTTTCTAATACTCTTTCACTGATTACAGAAGCTTCACAGTCTATCCCATTTTCTTGAATAAGTGTATATATTTTCTGAATCAATTGCTGATCTTCCTCTAACAATTCTGCTATCTGCTCCGCTGTGTCTCCCTTTCGCATTCTTTTTGCTACCAGTTCAGCCAGCTTTTCGATAGATCCCCGTGCTAATCCGATCTGTTCTCCTTTTTTTATCAGTCTGTCTGATTCCAGTTCCAGCACTTGTCCTCCCATAATCTCACCTAACCCTTCTTTGATTTTTTCCGATTTTGAGAAAATGTAACCTGTAATCCGGTTGATTAATTCCATCATATCCCGGAAGCTTTTTTCCTGACCATTTTGTAAAAAGAGCTTTTCGAGGTACCTTTCTATATTTCTGTATTCCGTATACAGCTCTTTTCTTAACGTCCCATCCATCTCCAACTGTTCTCTCAGCTTTTCATAACGGATGATATAAAACGGCAACAGCATCACCAGATTTTTTTCTAACAGTTCTTCCAGTGAATACCACTGCATTCTCAGCACTGGCACCTTGTAATCTACTGATTGTCCATCTGGGAATACTAATTTCAGAACCATACAGTCTTTTGGATTGTCTCCACGTAAATATAATACACAGGAATGCGGGAAACGGATCTGATAGATCCCCTCTTCTTTTTCTGCATATTCTAGCCCAATTGCAAAATCGTATTCGATCATCCGCAGAATCATCGTACTGTCTTCTGTACTCTGACATTCCAGATGATATTTTCGCGATCCAATAATCAAATAAGAATCAGTAATGATTTTCCATTGGCGGTATGATGCTCATTTTCACCTCGCAAAATCGGTGCATCCAATGCATATGTAGTTCCGAATGCTTCGTTAATCAACGGTATTACCAGTTCCGGCATTTTCTCTTTTATAGTCTGAAAAACATCATCAAATATGGTACTATTCTCCATGAGTTCGCTCCTTGTTGTTTTTTACTGTCTCATGTACTTTTTATCATTCATCTTTTGCATATTTGATCTGTTTTTTATTCAGATATTATCTTTTGTAACGTATTTCTCTCAGTTACCTCCTGTACTGATTATAACATAGCACTGGACTTTCAAATATAAAACTTTTGTAAATGCTTGTTTCGAATCTGTCTTTATCCCCACAGTTCTTTCGGATCCGGATACTTCTTACTGTCGCATCCCCATCCATTCTGGTATTTGATGGTCATATAAATCGGATCTTTTCCGTCTTTTACCTGAACATAACAGATACCGTCTTCATCAAATTTATCTGTGATGTCAATTTTCTGATCCCGATAATATACCCAGACGCTTCCATCATCCAGATATTCCACATCTGGTGAATCCCATTCTTCCAGATATTCTTCCGCGGTCAGTGGACGCTCTTTCCCATTTGCTTCATAGGCGATTCCTCCTCCGCTGACTTCTCTTTCTTTTCCATTTTCATCCTTCCATGTGATACTGTAACCGGTTCCGTCATCGGTCACATCCAGCACCGCATCCGTTCGTTCTCCATGCATCCAGATCTGTACCATGCGCTGAATTCCGCCCACATTCATGGCATAGGCTGTCCCAGTTCCACCAAGAAGGACACAGCCTGTTACTATAGCTGCTGCTATCTTCATTTTTATTTTTTTCTGTAAAGCTGCCATCTGTTCTACCTCCTGAAATGAGCATTCACGAGGCTCTAATGCAGAAAATGCGTCCTTATACTTTTCTTTATTCGTCATCTTCCCATTCCTCCTTCAATGAATCCTTCAGCATAGCCCGTCCACGGGAAAGCCGCACTTTCACGTTGCTCTCTGATAATTTCAGAATATCGGCAATTTCCCGCACCGAATAATCTTCGTAATAAAACAGATGAATCACAATCCGATATTTCTCTGGAAGCTTCATGACTTCTTCAAACAGATCTCTGGATTGTGGATCTGGAAATGTCAGTGTTTCCATATAATCTTCCAGAGAACATTTATGCTTTTTCCAAAACGTCACAGTAAGATTCTTTGCTTTATTAATCGCAACTCGTAAAAGCCATGCCCTGATATGCTGCTCACTTTCAAATTCTTTCTTTGTTGTATAATACTGAACGAACGTCTCCTGAACCACATCCTCCGCATCCATCTGATTCTTACAGATGTTAAATGCAGCAGCGTAAAGATTCTTCTGGTAACGCTCTATCAGTTCCTGTACTGGTTGTCTCATGAGTACTCCCCTTTGTTCTGTTTCAGGTACCTTCAATTATAATACAAATGAGCAGATGAAAAGGTTACAGAAAAAACTGCCGTCTCACTTAATTTTAGTGAACACGGCAGCCTCAGTTTTTCAACAGAGCCTCGCTTTATGCCTATTTTTTATCATTCAGCTTTTGCATATTTGATCTGTTTTTCTACTTGTGCAAGTGTCGGCATTGCCGGGATCGCACCTTTTTCTCTACGCAAAGACTTGCCACTGCATTACCAAACCGTACATACTCTTCCAATTCATCCATGGTAAAAACTTCTGGTCTCTTTCCATCTTTGCTGATACAATATAAAAAACCTCCCACGAACGAGTCTCCTGCACCATTAGTATCCACGGCTTTGCTTAGAAATCCGGGAATATATACGCCGCCATCTTGGCAATACAGATATGCTCCATCACTTCCAAGTGTAACTATAACGATCTTAACACCTTTCTGGAACAAAATTTTTGCTGCTTCTTCCGGACTTTCTTTGTCAGTCAACAGTTTCGTTTCTTCATCTGATATTTTCATGATATCCACGTAAGGAACCAGGCTTCGCATATGTTTCTTTGCAGTCTCCTCATCCTGCCATAATGAAGCTCTGTAATTGGGATCATACGAGATAATACTTCCTTTTTCTTTCCAATCATCATTTCCTCCTAAGCAAATATGCTGATAACCAAAGCGCAGATAAGACCGGTAAATCCAATAATCGTCTCCATCATCGCCCATGATTTTAAGGTTGTCTTCTCATCGATTTCAAGCAAGGAACTTACCAGCCAGAAACCAGAATCATTCACATGGCTGAATGCAGTTGCACCACCAGTAATTGCACATACCATTGCCGCACCTACAGATGCTCTTACGAGAGCTGCGATCAGAAATGCAACTAAAATTAGCGGAAGTCCGCTCTCTTGCAGGGCTGGTCCGATGATATCTCCCATTCCACAGTTCTGAAGCACCCAGCGGATAATCCCACCTCCGGTAATTACTAAAAGGATCTGTCCTGTCGGTCGAAGGGATCTGTCCATGATCTTTTTCAGCTGTTCTCCATCATATCCCTGTTTTTTTCCAAGAAAATACATTGCAAACAAGACCGCAATGATCAGTGCTACAAATGGTGTTCCGATAAATTCCAGTACTGGCCGTATTCTGTAAAACACCGGAATATATTCTGAAAGTGTACTGCACAGAATGAGTACCAGCGGAACAAGAATGATCTCAATAACGGTTGAAAATTGTGGAAGATTCGCTTCTTCCTCTTCCCTTACTTCTGAAACTGTGGTTGGCAGTCCGGTATGGATTCTGGTTCCGATAAATTTAGACCATATAATTCCGGCAAAAATAAGTGATAAAATTCCAGTCGGCACGCCAACTGCGATCATAACTCCCAAATCTACTCCAAGCATATTAGCGACCAGGACCGATCCTGCTGATTGAGGTATGAAAGCAAATCCTATTGCAAGACCTGCAAGAAGGGGAATCACATAATACAACGTTGATTTTTTTGTTTTCTTTGCCAGTCCAAAAGCAAGTGGAATCAGAATCACAACTCCTGCCTCAAAAAACACGCTCGTCCCAACTACAAGTCCGGTAATCCCAAGCGCAATCCCTGCTTTTTTCTCACCAAACCGATTTACCAGAGTCTGCGCAACGCACTGTGCTCCACCCGATATTTCCAGTATTCCTCCAAACAGGGATCCCAGACCAATCAGTAATACGATTCCCTGCAGGGTCTCTCCTGCACCTTTTTCTACTGTGTTTACCAAAATCGGAGCTGACATCCCAGCTCCGAGACCGATAACCAGCGCAGAAATCAGCAGAGACAGTACTGGATGAATTTTAAATTTGATAATCAGCAGTAATAATAGTATAATTCCTGCTGCGGCTGCAATCAGCAGTCTTGCCGGATCTGCTGCAAATACTGTTTCTGACATTTTTATTTCCTTCCGTATCTTTTCTGATTAGTGAACATATTAGTGAACATATTTGTGGATTGTTGCTTTTACTGCACCCGGTCCTGCAATCCCTGCAATCATTTCACGGAACATTTCTTCAATCTTTTCCCCAATGCCATCTTTATAAAGATCAGTGAAGAACAAACGCTCATTGGACAAAATTGGTTTCAGCTGATCTTTAAATGTCTCCGGCTTTCCGACTACGATATCACTGAACTGTTCCCCTATTTCTTCATTCATTGGATCTGGTGCAAGTCCAAGTGGGAACTTGCATCCCCAAATGTCAGGAGCTCCGGCTTCTTTTCTCCTCTGGTGAATGGATTGGCGTAAAAGAGCAGAATTCCTTTTCTTGTTTCTGCGCCAAACCTTATCCAGTGATAGGTTTCCTGCGCCGAAAAAGTAATCGTTCCATTGTATTGTCTCCATCCATCTTTTCGTACTTCTTCCAGCAGCACCATCTTTTCCCCATCATTCAGATAAAAAACCTGCGCATTTCGTTCTCTGGTTTTTATCTTCAGTTCGAATCCCATAATTGCGCATTGATCCGGCAGTCTGTCCCCGAAACGATATGCGCCCGGTATCCGCTCTCCGGATGCCTTATAGCATTCACAGAAAAATTGTACTTCGCAGTTTCTGGTTACATAGACGTGACAAGCCTGTATGCTCTTCAGAAACTGTGCCGGTGTCATCTCTTCCATATAACACCATGTAGAAGGGTCTCCCGGTTTTGGTGACACAGCTGCATCTCCATAATGTTCTGTTTCTTTCAGATGCACATCACTTCCGCCTACCGCACAGATCCTGTGACCGTCAGCCCACAGAAGATCTGATAAAGCCACTGCTTTTTTATTGGCTTTTTCTGCATGCTGGTTTGCATCGTGCTCAAACGTAGGATTATTATCCACCTCCAGACAAGTCAGTTTTGACAGCTTTAAATCCATCCATTTCCAGCTCCACTGATCCAGAAATGGATGGTTCAGACTGAAGATCTCATGGTTTCCCACTTTGATCCGGTTAGCATGTCCAATCTCCTGCGTCATCTCCATCCCAGGCAACACCATACAACTGGTCAGTGGCCATTTTTTCTGCCACACATTGTGATCGGTAACCGCATAAAAATCCAGGTCTTCTTTTTCTGCCCTGATCTTCATCTCTCTTGGAGTGTCATGTCCGTCTGACATGGTCGTATGAATATGAAGATCTCCACGGTACCATCGGCTCTCTTCCGCAAAAATCTGCTCCTGCTGCAAGCCCTCATATATTTCCTGTATACCTTCTTTGTTTTCTGTTGCGCTTTGTTGTATCCAGTTATGCGTTGGGAATTCTTCTGAATTATTCAGTCTTTGCCTTTTCAATATTTTCGCAAGATCTTTTACGGAATTCAGACAGATATCGGCCTTGTTTCTGGCATTTTTCTCTTCTCCGGTTAAAACCAGGCAGGTAGCAATTCCAGCCTGCTGTCCGCAGGCAATATCCGTATAGCACCGGTCTCCCACCAGAAGTGCTTCTTCTCTGGTACAGTCATATTTTTCAAGAACATATTCTGCCATCTCCGGATGTGGTTTGCCCAGAAACTGTGGCTTGCGGTTTACCGCAAGAGATATCATATAACTGATTGCCCCGCAGTCCGGTAACATGATGCCATCTTCATAAGGACAACACAGATCTTCATTTGTCGCATACCATGGAACTTTATACTTCTGCAGCACCCGGCACACCGTGGTCTGTGTCTCATAGGTCAGTTCCCGGTTATAGGTGGTCAGCACTGCTGCGATGCCTGTTTCTTCCCGCTCTGTCACATTCAATCCCATTCTGCGGCACTCCCACAGAAATGCTCTGGTTCCAAATACAAAAATTTTCTGGTCACCGTATTGTTTTTTCAGTACCGAGATTGCAAATGTACCGGCTGTGACAAATTCCTCCTCCGATACCCGGATTCCCCAGTTCTGAAACTTATCCACATATTCTGCCACACCTCTGGATGAATTGTTCGTAAAATAACAGCAGATTCCGTGCTGTCTGTGAATCTCTTCAATCAGTTCGGCAGCACCGTCTATAAGCTGTTTCCCCAATGCCAGGGTTCCGTCGATATCCATAATAAATAATCTTTTTTTCATCACTATTTAATCCCCGAATGTACAAAACTCTCAATAAACTGTTTCTGAAATACTACAAACAGAATCAGAAGCGGTGCACACACCAGAAATGTAGCTGCACTGACATCACTCCACTGTGCACCAGTCTCAAAGGACATGGCAAACATGGCAAGTCCCAGAGACAATGGTCTTTTAGATACAGAATCCGTCATAACCAATGGCCATAAGAAGTTATTCCACTGATAGGATACAGAAATCATACCAAACGCCACGAACGCCGGTTTGAGCAGCGGTACATAGACTTTCGTGATAATCTGCATAAAAGATGCGCCCTCTACCTGGGCTGCCTCTTCCAGTTCATAGGGAATGGTCTTGATCGTCTGTCGAACAATCAGTGTTCCCATAGCCGATGCAAAAAACGGAAGAGCGATTCCGATCCGGCTGTCATTTAAGCCAAGTTTTACCATCAGGCTGTAGTTTGGCAGAATCAATACTTCCGGTGCAATCATCATCTGTGCCAGAAAAATCACAAAAAGTACTTTGCTTCCATAGAAGTCCATTCTGGCAAAGGCATACCCTGCAAATGTAACCAATACCAGCTGCACTACAAGCACCAGTAAGGTGATCAGAATTGTGTTGCCATAATATTGTAAAAAAGGAACCGTCTCAAATACGTGACGGATATTTTCCAGTGTGGGTGCTGCCAGCGCGAAAAGATTCAACGCTTTCCCTGATGGGATAAATGCAGTCCGGATAACCCAGATCAGAGGAATCACAGATACTGTCATCAGAATCCACATCAGAGAACGGTAAAAAATATCTCCGATACTCAATTTCTTCATCATTTTTCTTTCCTCATTTTCTCATGTCTAGTACGGTTAATTTTTGTATGATGTACTAGTTGTAATAAGCATGTCTGTCATCATAGAAGAATTTTACTGCTGTCACAATCAGCAGAATTCCTACCAGTATCACTGTCATTGCAGATGCTTTTCCGTTGTTCCAGTAATCAAATCCGGTCTGATAAATGTAAAACAGCAGCATGTTTGTTGCATTGCCGGGGCCACCCTTTGTCATAATATATAAGTGATCTACAGTCTTAAAAGCACTGGTCAGTGCAATAATAAATACATACATGGTAGTCGGTTTTAACAGTGGCCAGGTAATGGCCTTAAATCTGCGAAATCCAGTTGCACCATCTATTTCTGCTGCTTCAAACACTTCTTTTGAAATACCGTTTAATCCGGCAATATAAAATAACATCAGATAGCCTGCCTGTTTCCAGATCAGCATAACAATAATCGCCCAGATTGCAGTCTTTCCGTCTGCCAGAAGCCGCCAGCTGGAATTAATGTATCCCAAAAGTCCATAAATCGGTGTATAGATAAACATCCAGATATTGGCTGCCGCTACCAGAGGAATAAAGGTCGGATAGATGAATCCGATTCTGGTCACGGTCTTTCCCCATTTTCCAAGAGAATTGGAAAAGGATGCCATTGCCACACCCAGTAAAATGTTGGCCGGAACCGTCACCACTGCAATCAAAAGATTGTTCTTCATACATTCCCAGAATACCGGGTCCGTAAGCAGTGCCTGATAATTTGCCAGTCCTGTAAATACCGGCTGTACCGTAGACAGATCATCTTTATAAAAACTGGAAATCAAGCTCTGTATAATCGGATATACGGTAAAGATCCCAAGGAAAATCAGGGATGGCAATAGCAACATCCATGCCCTTATACTGGTTCTCCATTTCTTTTTTCTTGCCCGTTCCTGAATCACAGTCAGGGACACCCGAGATGTCCCTGACTGTATGACCGGACCGGCAAGTACCTGTTGCGTTGTACTCATAGGGTCCTCCTGTTATCTGTATGCCTGAAGAATACCATCTGCAGTCTGCTGTGCGGCAGCCAGTGCTGTTTCTACATCCTGCTGATCAGTCATCACATAAGAAATGGCATCATCAATGGCTTTCTGTACTTCTGCCTGATTGTAAGTGGACAGTTCTGCATATCCATATTCCAGCTGATCTCTTGCTACCAGGCAGTATGGGAATTCTTCTGCATATTTTTTCATACGGTCTGTTTCATAAGCGCTTGGTCTGGTTGCCACATATCCGGTATCAATGCTCCACTGAGCTACACGTTCATCATCTGTCATCCATTTAATGAAATCAAAAGCTGCCTGCTGGCGTTCTTCTGATACCCCCTTGAAAATATAGAAGTTCCCGCCACCTGTCGGAGAACCGAAGGATTCATTTTCCGGAAGCATTGCCACACCAAAATCAAAAGTAGCATTGTTCTTCACATTGGTCAGGTTACCGGTTGTGTGATACATCATGGCTGTTTTTCCTTCCAGAAAATCAGAAGGTGTGGTTGCCCATGCTACGATACCAGATGGCTGTGATCCATCCTCTGACAGGCTCTTCCAGAATTTCAACCCGGTTGCTGTTCGGTCATCGTCATAATAGGTCTCTGTTCCAGTATCATTCATCAGATTGAATCCGTCCTGCTGTACACAGAATGTCTGAAGCATCCAGTATGCATAACCATCAGATGGAATCTGAATACCGTACTGGGTGGTCTGTCCGTTTTCGGTAATCGTCAGCTTCTGTGCATCTTCATACAGTTCATCCCAGGTTGTTGGAGGCTGTTCCGGATCCAGACCGGCTGCTTCAAATGCGTCTTTATTATAGTAGAGGACAATAGTACTTCTCTGCCACGGAATACCATAAGTGGTCTCTCCGTCACGGCTATTCATCATGAATCCATCGTAAAATCCATTCAGCCATTCCTGATCTTCTTCTGTGGTACAGAAGCTGTCAATGTCTGCAATGGCATCCATAGCCAGCAGAGAATACAAATCTATGGAAAACATAATCGCCAGATCCGGTGTATTGCCGCCTTTGATGGCCGCCTGTACTTTTGTTCTGGTATCTGCATAACTTCCCGCATAAACCGGTGTCACGGTAATATTCGGATTTTCTTCATGATACTGCGCACACAGATCATCAATTAGTGCATCCGGACCGCCTCCTACAGAAACTGGGAAATACATGGTCAGTTCCATTGGTTCTGTTGTTGTCGTTTCTTCCTGTGCGAATCCTGTGGTTCCAAGGCTGCCTGCCAGCATCGTTCCTGCCAGAAGCATACAAATTTTTTTCTTCATCTTTTTCTCCTCTCCTGATCGTTATCAGATGAATCCAGTATAAAGAAAAAAATTTTACCCCACTATCATAGTGGGGTAAAGTTTCTGTAAAATCTATGGAAAAGATTGTAAAAATTCTGTGAAGTTCTGAACTGAAAATGCCATTCCACTATCTAACCAGACTATGGAACAGCATTTTTTACTTTTACTACTTCTTCAAACTCCTGCATACAGATCGGCCGGTAATAGTAATAACCCTGCAGTTCGTCACACCCTTCCTGAATCAAAAAATCTGCGGCTTCTTTGGTCTCTACACCTTCGCAGACTATACTCTTCCCGGTTCGTTTTAACAGATGGAAGATCTCCTGTAATACAATACGTCCCTTTTCCGTCAGACTGCCGTCCAGAAACCGCTTGTCTATCTTGACTTCATCAAAAGCGATGTCTTTCAATGTATTCAGGGAAGAGTAGCCGGAACCGAAATCATCCATGGAGATGCGAATCTTATACTGATGCATGATGTCGATCATCTGGTTTACCGCCTCCCGGTTACGGATATAGGCACTTTCTGTAATCTCAAAGACCAGATATCTGGTATCTATGCCATATTCTTCGATCAGCGCCAAAAGCTTTTGTGTAAATGCCTCAATATTGCGGAAATGACATGGGGAAATATTGAGAGACAATGTTATCTTTCCTGCGGACTGTTCTCTCTGCTTTACCATCCACTGAAATGCCTGCTCATATACATAGAAATCCAACTGTTCTACTTTTCCGCATTCTTCCAGCACCGGAATGAATCTGTCCGGTGCCCAGATCTCCCCGTCGCTTCTCTGCCAGCGTACCAGTACTTCTGCACTGGTAATTTCTGCTTCTTTCCCGGAGATCTTGGGCTGAAAATAGAGCTGGAACTCATGCTTCTCCAATGCACTCTGGAATGAATGCAGCACATCCGCACGCCTCAGTTCTGCCTGCTGCAGTTCCTCTGTATAGGCACAGATTCCTTCCACCTGCTCTTTTGCTTTTCTTCGTGCTGTATTGGTATGGGAAATGATTTTTTCCGTATTCTCTTCCCTGTTCAAATCATAATAAATTCCGGTATTCATAGAGAAATACTGAATTGGATAATTCTCCAGTACCTCGCGTGCAATCGCATGATTATTTTTGTCAATCAGTTGCCTGCAGCTGTCAAAATCTTCCCCACTCACATCAATGATTGCCACAAACACATCGGAATGAAATCTTCCGGCAAATACTACTTTGGGAAAAGCCTCCAGTCTCTTGCATACATAATGCAAAATCTCATTTCCCATCTGATATCCCCATAACTCATTAATCAGATGAAAGTCTTTGACATCCATCATCAACAGCATATAAGTCTTATGTTCTTCCCCATTATTTTTCAGGGTAAACAGCTTTCCGGCCAGCTCTTTCATCGTGATCATGTGCCCGGCATCCAGCGTCACTGTTCTTGCCATCTGTATTTTGCTGCTGTTGCCTTTCTTAAATGCCTTGTCCCGGTACATCTTCTCATCTGCATGTTTCATCAAATCCTGCACCAGATAATAATGATTCTTATAGCTGACTTCATAGCCCACTGCATAACTGATCTCATGTACCGCCTGCATATTATATGCATCCACAATCTTCTGTAGCTGCATATTCATTTTTTCCAGTTCGTCCAGAGATGTATGCTCCTGAATGATAACAAATTCATCCCCACCATATCTGGCCAGGAAGCTGTTTTCTGTCAGGATTCTGGTCAGGCATGCTGCAAATGTCCTGATAAAACGATCCCCCTCATCATGACCGAAGGTGTCATTAATATACTTCAGGCCATTCATGTCAAACATCATAATCCCCACATCCAGAGTATCATCCAGTTCCTGGATCTGGTTCAGCTTCTTTTCCAGTGCTTTTTTATTATGGATCCCTACCGCATCTGTTGCTTCGCTCTGCATCATATTCTGTACATAATCTTTCAGGGCCAGCGTCAGGGAACATCCAAATAAGGCAATTCCAATCAGTATCACACGTACCAGCACTGCCACTGTAGTATCATAATGAATCAGATTATCCAGATGAAAAGCCACCACAAGTAAAAACAGCAGGAATAATACCAGCTGTATATTACATAAATAAATTAGTTTCTTATTAAATTTCACGCTTCTTCTCCCTTTAGTCTTTTCTATCTGCTATTATTCTGCAATCAAAATCACATTCTGTGCCAGCCGCTTCTCCAGCCCGATCTTACTCTCTTTAATTAGTACAATAAAATAACCATGTAATTCAGACAATACTTCAATCGTAGCACCTGTCGTAAATCCCAGTGTCTCCAGATAATGCTTCTGTTTATCCAGTCCACAGATTCTAGCTATCGTATATATTTTATGAAATTCTGCCAGATTCAATGGCATAACAACACCTCACTATTCGTGACTTATGAAAGTTAGTTTTTGCTAACGATAAATGTACCATGTTTTTTCGAATCTGTAAACTGTTTTTTCAGTATTCTTTAACAGAAAAAAGGGAATCCGAGCCGAAACTTTTCGTTTGGTCGGATTCCTTTTTCTTTTACCTATTTAAATTTAATAACTGCTTTAATTGCTACACCAGACTGTGCATCTTCAAATGCCTTCATTGCATCCCGATACTCATAGACCTGTATAATCTTTTTTAAATCATCCTGTATAAGATCCATAATACCACCAACTACGGAACTGCCATCTGATTTTCGATACGGATACGGACCTTTTGCGCCTACTACTGTCAGCTCCTTTCTGAAAATTGGAAGTGGTTCAAAATTGTCAATTCCATTATGGTATACGCTTCCAACCACAATTCGGCCGCCATATCGAACAATCTGTATGGCATCCACAAGGACTTTTGCTGTTCCGGTAGCTTCTATTGCAATATCTGCCCCATTCTTTCCACAAATTTCCCGGATCTGATCCATTCCCGTTTCATTGTTAGCAACAACTGCATCAAAAATCCCTTTGCTTCTCACCTGTTCCAGACGCGTCGGTCTTCGTCCTACTCCAATAACGCATCCTGCTCCAAGCCTTTTTAAGATCATGCCTGCAATTAATCCCATGGCACCTATTCCAAATATCACAACGCTGTCTCCTGGTTTCATTTCTGCACGTGAGGCTATACGATAGGCACAATTGGTTGGTTCCATTAACGTTGCTGTTATGTCATCTATCGTATCCGGGATCTTACTCAAAAAACTGTACTCCGGTTCACTTCTGACAAGCGTTTCTTCTGTAAATCCACCTGGAATTAATGCATCATTCATGCTTCTGCAATAATTTTCCATTCCATTCAGGCAACACCAGCACTGGCCACAGGTTCTGGAAAGTTCGCTTGCAATACGATCTCCTTTTTTTACTCCAGAGCTTTCCTCAGATGTCTCTGTAACAACACCAGAAAATTCATGTCCGAAGTAAAGTTCATTTTTCATATTCCTTTTGCCAGATAGCAATGCCAGGTCACTTCCACAGATGGCGCATGCGCTTACATCTACTTTTACCATTCCACTTTGTAATTCTATTTCAGAATCCAGTGTCTGTAATTTTAATTCTCCTGGAGCTAATAAAGCTATTTTTTTCATGTTCTCTTTCTCCGTTTCAGAAATTATCTTATTTCCACTTTACGGTAATTCAGTTCTTTCATTTTTTCAAGAAGTTCTTTTTCCTGATCAGATGTAAGATTTTCCAACGGACGACGCATTTTGGTTGTAGCAATCACCCCTTCTGCCTTCAAAATCACCTTATAAGCTGCGATATTATT
Organism: Muricoprocola aceti; assembly: GCF_025567005.1. Taxonomy (NCBI): domain Bacteria; kingdom Bacillati; phylum Bacillota; class Clostridia; order Lachnospirales; family Lachnospiraceae; genus Muricoprocola; species Muricoprocola aceti. The sequence continues at coordinate 155,312 of NZ_JAOQKE010000002.1, read as the reverse complement.
AATTTCACACATTGTTGCATTAAGAATATTGGTTCGTCTTTGCAGCTTAGTAGCAAGTTTATAATCTCCTGCCTGTAATGCATTCCAAATTGCGCAGTAATGTTCCGGAATACACATAGCATTTCCTGAAATAACTCCATCGCCCCCAACTGCTACAACCGCTTCAAACAAATGATCCGGTCCAACTAAAACACTGAAATTTTCATGATTCACTGTCATCAGCAGTTGGAGTCTTGTCATATCCGGGAAACTGTATTTTGCACCAATCACATTTTTACATTCCTTCACAACCATTTCACAGGTATCTTTTGTAAGATCGTTAATGGCATTCTGTTTAATTCCATAAAGATACACTGGAAAATCTTCCGGTACACTTTTTGCAACTGCAATATAATAATCTGCAATTCCCCGGTCGCTTATCTGATAAAAAACAGGTGTTACCACGCCAATGCCATCTGCACCGATTGCTACGGCATGCTGTGCAAGTTCAATGGTATCTTTCAAATTCCATGCTCCCACATGAACAAATACCGGAACTCGTCCTGCTGCCTGCTTTACTACCATTTCAGCAATCATTTTTCTTTCTTCTACTGTAAGATACATCATCTCTCCTGTTGTTCCGCATGGATACAGGCACTGCATTCCATTTTTGATGCAATGTTCTGTCAGGTTTTTCAGAGATTCTATATCTATTCCATCGTCCTCTGTTAATGGTGTGATAATCGGAATAACTGTTCCAAATAATTTTTTCATAATTATGTACCTCTTTACTTATTTTGAATGCTGATTCATCTGATCTAATACTTTTCTTGTTACAAGCATTTCCGGCAGACCTGCACGCGGTCTCTCCTGTGCAAGATACTGTCTCAGTGTTTCCAGTACGAATTTCGAATAATACACATCACTGTCTGTACTCATTTCCGTTTTTACAGTATCCTGACCGTATACACGTTCCTCAAAACAATTATTTCCAAGCGTGTAATATCCATCCTTTGTCACAATATTCCAGCGATTATCACGCTGTTCTGAATCCATAGGAAAAGCATATCCGGTTTCTAGAAGCAACGTTGCCCCACTGGAAAGTTTTACCAAAGATGTTGCATAGGTTTCAATATCATATTCACTGGCATAATGATAACTGCTGGCAACTACTTCAGCATCTGTAGAATCTGTAAGAAACATTGCCATATCAATAAAATGAACACCCAAATTTGTCATACATCCGCCACCTGCGCGTTTCGTTTCCAGCATCCACGGAGAAGTATGCACATACCGGCTTGGCGGTCCTGCAATAAATTTAAATGCTAGATGAATGATATCTTCTGCTTTTACTTTCTTTTTAAAATCCTGTATGAAATCACTGTATCTCCACACAAAAGGGACTGCACAGAACACCCCGGCTTCCGCTGCCGCTTTTTCTATCTTCGTCACGTCTTCTGAACAAATACCCATTGGCTTTTCCATCGTAAACGCAATTTTCCGTTTAATTAATTTCTGAGCCAGCTGTGGCATCTGATCATGCGGTGCAAATGCAAATACAAACTCTGGTTTTACTTCTTCCAGTAACTTATCTTCATCCGTATAGCAGGCACAAGAATATTTCTCTGCATATGGCTGCGCTTTTTTTATGTCTGGATCACTTACAGCCACTATATTTAAACTGGCTTCTTTCAATGCCCAGAAATACAATGGCACATGCCAGTGACTCACTCCTATAAAAGCAATTCTGATCAATTCAATCGTTCTCATTTTCATATGCCTCCTGTTTTATTCCATTCCCGGAAGTCCTGCACTTCTGAGAATTCGATCTAGCAGCTCATGAGTCTTAAATGCATCTATTGCATTTGTAAGTGGTACTTTATCTTCTTTTACGCAGTCAATAAAGTGCCGAATTGCATAACTGAATCCCAGTTTGTCTTCTGATTTTGCCCATCCCATTGCTAATGGCGTCATCTCTGTTGTATGAGACTGTTCCCCATCTGTAATCGTTACACTATCCGGCATTCTGATCAGTACTGATTGATTGCCACCATGGATTTCTATTGTTTCCTCCCACTGACCTGAACTTCTGTCCGCAATCAGCATACCGGAAGCGCCATTTTCAAACAGCAACTGAGCTGTTGTAAATGTTTCATAATCCGGATCTGTATACTTGGAAATAGCATGTACTTCTTTTACTTCTCCACCATAATATCTCATCAGATCAACGATATGAATGGCATTTTCCAGTGTTGCATGATACTCTGTTGCAGGACGGTTCTTCTGTCCAATAATGACGTCCGGCATAATATTCGTATACGCCTCTTTTGCCTTCTGGCAAACTGGAGCATACCTGCGGTTAAATCCAATCATCAGCTTGCGCCCTGTCTGCTCAGACAGTTCTACCATATGATCAGCATCCTTCAATGTAGTAGCCATTGGTTTTTCACTGTACACATCTACTCCATGTTTCAACAGAAATGAGATCTGCTCAGCATGGCAGGACTTTGGCGTAAGCACAAAAGCTGCATCCAGTCCAAGATCTACCAGTTCCTCAATCGTAGAAACCGCCTGCTGTGCTCCACACATGCGTTGTGCTTTTTGTGCATTATTTAAGTGATTCGCCATAATTCCTGCGATTTCAACATCATCCATTTTCGGAAGCACCGGAATAAAATTGTTCTGGGCAACATAGCCTGTTCCGATTACTCCTACACGAACTTTTTCTTTCATTTTCTCTTCTCCAACATTCTTCTTATTATTGATTATCACGTACTTTTACCAGCAGTTCATAAAATGCTTTCTGATCCTCTGTTGCACTGGAAAGATAATCATCAATTACTGGCTGAACCGCTTCTTTAAACACTTCTTTATCCACTTCGTTAACTTCCACTCCTGCTTCTATCAGCGCATCCTGTGCTTCCTGCTCTGCATTTGGCCATAATTCTTCATTGTACCATTTCGTATAATCTTCGCCTGCTTTAAGCATTGCTTGCTGGTCTTCTTCCGAAAGTCCATCAAACCATACCTTTGAGACTACTACAGGATCCGGAATAATAAACTGTTCCGTCAGAGAAAGATATTTTGCTACTTCCTGCATGCCATTTGCCAAAAGCACCGGTTCACTGTTTTCTACTCCATCTATCGTTCCCTGCTGAAGCGCTGTGTAGCATTCTCCCCACGCAAGTGGTGTTGCTGAAGCCCCCATTGCATTAATTGTACCTGCAAGAATCGAATCCTGCATACACCGAACCTTTAATCCATTCAAATCTGCTGGTTCATTTACCGCATGTTTTGTGTTCAGAATACTTCTTGATCCCAAATTCTGCCATGCAATGATCTTCATACCGCATTTCTCAACTTTTTCTTCCATAAAAGCAGTTACTTCCGTATCTGTGAACACCTCAATTGCTTGCTCCCCGCTGTCCCAAAGATACGGTAGTGAGCATACTGACCACATACTGTCATAATTTGAAAAGTCCGTTGCTGAAAATTCACTCATTTCGATGGTTCCCTGAATCATCCCCTCCATAGCCGCGATTTTGTCTCCAAGCTGTGAAGATGGATAAAATTCCATTTCAATACGTCCATCTGATTCTTCTTTGATAAATTCTCCTAGTTTGTTTGCCCCATCTGCCTGTGTTCCCGTTGCCGGAAATACAACCGAATATTTTGCAGCAATCGTGCCCTCCGCATTTACTGCTATCCCCATCATTGTGCTTACCATTGCACCTGCCATAACTGCTATCATTAATTTGTTTTTCATGATCTTCCTCCTTAAAGTAGTGTTGTTTATTCTTTACACTTTTGTGTTAAGTTTTTTGTTATACCAGTTTTTCAAAACATTTCTTCAGATAATCTGCACTCTCTTTCATTCCAACTCTAGCATCAGGTATATCGTCCGGATGCCATCTTCTTTCATATTCCAGTGACAACCAGCCATCATATCCTTTATCGTGCATGTTTTGAAGAATTTTGGGCCATTTGATACAACCTTGTCCAACAATTCTGGTAACAACATTTCGATCTTCCTCTTTCGGATGAGATACTTCATCTGAAATAAACTCATGATTTTCTGATTTGAAATCCAGATCCTTTACATGCACATATTTTACTCTGTCCATCTGAATGGCAATTGCTTCTTCATAATCTTCCTGAAGTGTAAATGTAAGATTTGCTTGATCATACAATATTCCCACATTCGGATGATTGACTGCCTCTGCAACATCCATACTTTGTCTTGCCGATACCGTCATTGTATTAAAATGATTTTCCATAACCAACGTAACACCTGCTGCTTTTGCATCTTCTCCCAGTTCTTTCATGCTTTCAATCAGTTTTTCCTTTTTCCTGCCATCTGAATCTGTATCAGTTGCCGCATAATTTCCCGCATAAATTCGAATATATTTTGCTCCAAGATACTTTGCATATCCAATTACTTTGCGAATTCCTTCCAGTTCCTTATGCCGTACCTCCTCATCCAGGGAATTGAAATAAGAATTATACGGTGTGAGAGCTATAATTTTAATACCCATTTCTTCTGCTTTTCTTCTGACTTCCTGAAGTTTCTCTTCAGAGCATTCTGTAGGTATTCCACATTTATAATTATCCTGAACTACAATTTCTGCTCCATCCAGTCCTATATTATGAAATAATTGAATTGCTTCTATTACTGTGTATTCCGGTGTACCCATTGTGTGACCGGCAATCTTATATTTTACCATGATAATACTTTTCTCCTGTCCCTTTTCTGTCCATATTTAAACAACATATCCCAACAATGTCGGAAGGAATGTAACTGTGATTGGTAGATATGTAACAATAAATAAAATAATCAATTCACCAATCAGATATGGCACAATACCTTTCGCACATCTTTCAACAGATATACCTGAAATTTTGCTTGCAATAAACAGGCATGCTCCCATTGGTGGAGTTCCTACACCAATAATCAGATTTAATACCATAATTACACCAAGGTGAATTGTACTGATACCCAATGTTGCTGCAATCGGCTGAAAAATTGGTGCCAGTATGATCAGTGCCGCTGATCCATCCATGAACATTCCCATAATCAGCAGTAAGATATTCAGCAAAAGTAAAAATACATATTTGTTGGTTGTAAATGACAGGAACATATCTGCCACCAGGCTTCCCATCTGTAATGCACTTAATGAATATGCCAGAATCTTTGCCGATGCAATAATCATCAGAATCGCACCAGACTGTGCACCGGCCTCAAGAAGCATTCCCCACAGATCAGAAATTTTTACTGTCTTTGTAATAAAGATACTTGTAATAAGACTATATACAACTGCCAGCGCACCGGCTTCTGTAGCTGTGCAGACACCTGTCATAATGCCACCTACAATAATGATCGGCATTCCCAGTGGGACAAATCCTTCTTTTATAATTTTTCTTCTTTCTTCTTTTGTGAAACTCTCTGTTCTTCTTGGAAAATGATACTTTTGGTCACGAAATGCCACTACCAGCATCAGCCCGAGGCCAATCATAATACCAGGGATTGCACCTCCCAGAAAAAGTGCTCCAATAGAACAATTCACAGTTACCGCAAATACTACCATCATAATACTTGGTGGTATAATCGGGCCGCAGGTTGAAGAAGAAACGGTAACTCCCACAGATTCTTCCGGAGAATATCCCTGATCAATCATCGCCGGAATCAGGATTCCTCCAATACAGGATGTATCTGCCTGTGCTGATCCTGTAATTCCTCCAAAAAACATACTGGCGACAATATTCGCCTGCGCCAGGCTGGCCGGCATCTTTCCAATCAGAAGTAATGCAAAATTAATCAGACGTTCTGTTATTCCACCTTTATTCATAATGATTCCAGCCAGAATATAAAACGGAATTGCAAGTAACGCAGTTGCACTTACTCCAGTGTAAACCGAAGAACTCATAACCTGAAGCGCCAGCGGTGATCCCTTGGTAACACTAAGCATTATCAGACTGATCAGTCCTGTAAGTCCAAGACTTGCATATACTGGAATGCCAAATAAAATAAAGATAAATACAATAAATATCAGGCTAATAATCAAAAAACTTTGCATATCCATAACCTCCTTTTAATATTCTTCCGGTGGATCATTTTTGATTCGATCCGGAATTCTTTTTATAAATTCATACAGATTAAGTGCCATTCCTATCGGAAGCCACATATAAAAATATTTATATGGAATTTTCAACATAATTGTTTTCAGCATTCCTGAAGAAATTGTATATTTATAGCTTGTCCAGACGAATACTGCAAGAAAAATAACTGTTAATATAGAAGTTATTGTCCTGATTGCAACTCTTCCCGTTCTTGGAAATAACTTTGTAAGAGCTGTCAGTTCTGTATGTCCGCCTTCTCTTGTTGCCTTGGCACATCCAAACATTGCCATAGCCACCACCAAGACTTCCTGAACCTCAGCACTCCACATAAAACCACTTTTCAAAACATACCGATAGAAAACACAGACCGTTACCAGAATCACAATTCCAGCAAATGTAATACCAACTCCGATATTTTCCAGATGCCCGATCAAATTGTCGAATGTTTTGAAAAAATCACTCTTTTTTTCTTCCATAATAATCTCCTTTCTTTTCACTTTGCCTATTTTGTAAACGATTACATTTTTGTGTTAAATAATAAGCCGTTTTCGTTTTTTATTCCATCACGGCATATTTATTTTTACCTTTTAAAGTCTATTTCAACAATTTATTTTCGAAAATTATTTATTTCCAAAAATAAATTTGTTTTACATTTTCAAAATGTATTCGTTTACATTTGTTATTTCAACAATATCATACTGTTTTTTCATTGTCAATTCAAACATGTATGTCATTTTGTCAAAATATGCAGTTGCTATTTTGTGCATTTTTTACTATTTCATATTTCTCGCAATTTTAACATAGTTTTTTGTGCACTGTTTTTCAAATTATTCTTGACAAAAAATTCAGTTATTTATATATTAAATATAGATATTGATGTAATCGTTTTCATTTTGCATTAATAAATTACTTTCAAATGATCGGAGGTGCATTTATATGACCACTATATCAGATGTAGCCAAAGCCGCCGGCGTTTCTACCGCAACGGTTTCAAGAGTCCTGAGCAATAGTGCTGCAGTTAAGCCACTGACCAGAGATGCCGTACTGAAAGCAGTAGAAGCATTGGATTACAAGCCTAATGCATTGGCGCGCCAGATGCGTACACAGGAAACGCGGACTGTGATCGTTATTGTTCCAGATATCAGTAATACATTCTTTTCTGAAATTTTATTCAGTATTGAACGCTGTGCTCAAAAATATGATTATCAGATTCTGATTGCAGATATGCATAATCAACCTAATATTGAATCGTATTATTTCCAGGCCATCCAGCAGCGAACTGTAGACGGAATTATTTCGCTCTCAGCAAATGTTGCGCAAAAGCTGATGGAACAGGTCGCCGAAGAATATCCCATTGTCGTAGCAAATCAATACCTGGAAAATTTCAATATTCCTAATGTTACTATCAATAATATCAATGCGGCTGAAGAAATTACCGAGCATTTAATAAAACTGGGACATACACATATTGCACATATTACCAGCCAGCCCTCTCTACTGCTCTACCGTGATCGTTTTAACGGATATATTTCTGCTCTGGCAAAGCATGGACTTCCTATAGATCTTGAGCTTGTTCGTTACGGAGACTCTTCTATTGAAGGTGGATATAAGCAAATGACTGCTTTATTAGAATTAAACAAACCGATTTCTGCGATATTTGCAGCCGGTGATGTCATGGCTGTCGGTGCAATTAAAGCCTTGAAATCTGCCGGTTTGCGTGTTCCTGAGGATATTGCTGTTGTTGGATTTGACGACATCGAAATTTCCGGTTTCTGGGAGCCATCTCTCACAACAGTGAGACCTCCTAAACGTCAGATTGGAGAAGTCGCTTTTGAAAAATTATTAAAACTGATGCGTAAACAGCCATTGACTCAGATGAAAGATATTCTTGATTATGAAATTGTCATCAGAGAAAGCTGCGGATATCACCAAAATGAGAGGAGATTTGTAACATGAACTATGGATGTTTTGGTTTTTCACACCAGCTTTCCGACATACAGGCCGCTGGTTTTGACAGTGCAGAACTGGATTTTTGTGAACTGACAGATATGAGTGATAAAGATTTTTCCAGATTTTATCACACTGCATCTGCTTCTTCATTAAATTTTGAAGTTTTTTCCGGATTACTTCCTCTTTCAGAACGTTTTCATTCTTCCAACTTCAATCTGGACTACTGGTTGGAACATACAGCCAAAGGAGCCAAACGTGTCAAAGAGCTGGGCTGCATCATGATCCCTTTTGGTGCCGGAAAATGTCGCAGTATCCCAGATGATGCCGATTCAGAAACTGCAAAAAAGAAGGTTGTTTCTATTGTCCGTTCTTTCAGTCAGTTGCTTCAGGAATACCATATTCAAATGGTTGTGGAACCTCTTGGACCTCCTAATTCTAATTATTTAAACACCCTTGCTGAGACAGATATATTTCTGAAAGAAGTAGATCATCCAAATTGCTCTGCAATGTGCGATCTTCGACATATGCATAAATCAAATGAAGCAATGTCAGAAATTTTAAAATATCGTTCCATTGTAAAACATGCGCATATTGATTATCCACGAAAACTTACCCGTTATTTTCCTGTTCCAGAAGATGATTTTGACTATCTTCCTTACTTTCAAGCTCTTAAAGATGCTAATTATTCCGGTCTTCTTACAGTGGAAGCTACTGCTGTGAAAAACAACTTCCTACAGGAAGCAACTATATGCTGTGAATATTTAAAAAAACTGGAAGCATCCACACTATAAGGAGGTTTGCACGATGAAAGTATTAAATTTCGGTTCTTTAAATGTAGATTATGTATATACTGTAGATCATATGGTACAAGGTGGTGAAACTTTGAATACTTCCAAAATGGATATATTCCTTGGCGGTAAAGGTTTCAATCAGTCCGCGGCCCTTGCCAAAGCCGGCGCTGCTGTATATCATGCAGGTCAGATTGGTGATGACGGTCTGAACTTCTTGGAGGCATGTCAGGAATATGGAATACATTCTGACTATATTCGCAAATGCATCGGAAAAAGTGGTCACACCATTATCCAGGTCGATAAAAAAGGTCAAAACTGTATCTTACTCTACGGTGGAAGTAATCGCACAATTACAGAAGAATTTGTAAATGAAGTTTTATCAAATTTTGAAGAAGGCGATTTCCTTATCCTGCAAAATGAAATTAATCTGTTGCCTTATATCATTGATGTAGCCTATAAAAAGGGAATGGTCATTGTTCTGAATCCTTCTCCAATGGATGATAATCTCCTTTCCTGTGATTTGTCTAAAGTCAGCTATTTTCTGTTAAATGAAATAGAAGGCGCACAGATTACCGGTGAAACTGATCTAGCCAAAATTCCGGAAAAGCTGTTGGATCTTTATCCAGATGCTAAAATTGTATTAACGCTCGGTCATAATGGATCTGTTTACGTTGACAAATGCCAAACGATTCCTCAGGGTATCTATAAGGTGGAGACTGTCGATACCACTGCTGCCGGAGATACCTTCACTGGTTATTTTATTTCAGAAATTATTTCCGGTAAATCTATCTCTTATGCTCTTGAGATTGCAGCAAAAGCTTCTGCAATAACAGTTACCAGGAAGGGCGCCGCTCCATCCATTCCATATAGAAACGAAGTAGAAAACACAAATTTTTTCTAACCGTACGAACTATAAAAAAGATTTGCACCGAAATGTTTTGGGTAATCAAACTTTTTGTGAGTCTCTCTTCGTGAGGGGCAAACTTGAAGGTTTGTCGTGAGATGCGTTTATGAGAGGCTGGTTTTCGTACCTGGGAACACACTATGCATCAAGTTTTTTGCTATCTTTCTTGAACTTGTCCGACCACGGAAAAGTAGAATCAAGTAAAATCCGTGGTCAGATATCAGCTATCCAAACCTTATCTTACCACGGAAATGCAAAATCAAGTGGATTCCATGGTCTAAGGTCTGCCATCTAATCCTTATTTTACCACGGAAATGTAAAAACAAGCCAATCCCTTGGTATGTTAGAAAAAGCCCACTTTTATACTCATATTGTGGCACAGCCTCTCAAAGATTCATGTTCTCCTCTCTCTTTACTGTCTCACATCCACCAGTACCGCCTGCTCTATATCTTCTTCTGTCAGATCTGTACCAGATCCGGACACTTCCAGATACATTCGGCCGAGATCGTCTTCATTCACGATCCACGCTACATTTACTTCTGTGCTTTCTCCTGCTGCCAGACTGGAAATGTAGTTCTTTCCATTATCATTCTGACTGCCATAGTACTGCATTCCACCATCCAGACTCAATGCGCCATTCCACTCTATATAATCGTAATCTTCTCCGGACTGTGCTTCGTAATCATATCTCTGATAGCCAGTTTCTGTCTGATCGAGCAGTGCCATCTCTATATAATAGTGAATGTTTTTCAGATCCTGTTCTCCCTGATTGGTAAATGTCAAGGTGGCATATACCAGTTTTGCCGGGAAGTTCTCAGTCCTTACTACTTCATCCAGGGTATCTACCCCATCTCCACGTTTCACATAGGATGCTTCGTTGTCTTTCAGCCTTCCACTTTCATCTGTCACATTCTTCCAGCTATCAGGTATGTATTTTATATCCAGCAATGATAAATCGTCTGCCAGCTGAATCTGGTCTACTTTCATCGACACCTCTTTGCTTTCTATATCATTTCCTGCCGAATCCTGTGCTAAGGTCGCATCTTTCTGAATATCTTCCCCTATCGTATAAATATGTGACAAATCTCCTGTGCCCTCTTTTTCTGATGCATTGACCAACTCTTCCCCTTCTGTCAGTTCTCCGTTCTGCAGCTGTATAAAGGTATTCCAGTCTTCTAACTCTCCTGTGCTGACCATCTCCCCGGTCTTTTTCAGTGTGATTCCTTCTGCTACTTTATATGCTTCTTCTTTGGATACATCGCTTCCAATATAGAGAATCACGACACGCTCTTCTTCCGGGCAGAGCAGGTAAATCCGCTGGTTAAAATGAGTCTCTTCTTTCACCGTATGGTATTTCAAATACACTCCCTCATGTTCTCCAAAGGTTGTCTGCTCACTTTCTTCCACACTGGTATCCGTCAGTCCCTCTTTCAGATTGCCATCCCCGATCAATACACTGGCAAAAGAGAAACCTCCTTTGCTATCAGTGTTGATATAATCCAGATGACGCTCATCCTTCCATTCCATGCCTTCCGGGATATAGGAAGTCGCAATTTTAATCTCTGCGATCTGATCTGGCAACGCTTCTGTTGTCTGATTTTCCGTATCCACTGTTACACCAGTTACCACTCTGTAGCTTCCCTTCTGCTCCAGGTTCATATGATAGTTCCGGTACGCATTAACCGCTGCATAGGCGCCAGTTCCGATGAGTACACAGGCTACTGCTGCCGCTGTGGCCGTTCTTCCCAGTGTCCAGACCTGATTGTTCTTTCTGCCGCATCCGGTACTCTCCTGTGTATGAATCTGTTTTTCCACTTCTTTTTCTATCATTTCACTGATAAATCCTGGTGTCTTTGGATATTGATCTTTTAAATCTTCTAATCTCATCTGCCTGCTGCCTCCTTATCTTCCAATCTGTTTTTCAGTTTTTCTCTGGCTCTGGCCAGCCGCTTCTGCACTGCTCCTTTCGAAATATCCAACATCTCTGCAATCTCCCGACAGCTGAGATCTTCCACATAATACAACACTACTGGTATCCGAAGTTCTTCTCGCAGTTCCTGTACTGCTTCATACAATTCTCCGTAATTTTCTCTTTCTTTTTGTGGCGTCTCAATCTGCTCCATGTATTGATCTATGGGTAGAACCTTCTCGGAATGTCGGCAAATATTATAGCATTCGTTCATCAAAATACGCATCAGCCAGGTCTTTACAAATCGGTCTTTGCGAAGTGTATCCAGCTTTGCAAAGGCTTTTACAATTGTTTCCTGTATGGCATCAGCGCAGTCATGGTCATCTTTCAAGATAGCCTTTGCCGTGGCATACATCTGATGCTGGGACTCCAGAATCACATTTCCCAGTTGTTCTTTTGTCACTTTATACTGCCCTCCTTATCCACAGGATGGAGTATTATTTCCATTTCCTGTTTATTCTCACTTATTAGACGCATGATGATCTAAAATATCCCTCAATTATAAAATCATTTTTCAATCATTTCATATCTTCCGACATGACAAAGGGCTGCACAGATTTCTCTATGCAGCCCAGCTAATTTTCCCTGTCAATTTTATGCCATATTCTTACACAGCCATGCCCCCTATCTCTTCTCCTGTACCATCATCATGCAGGCCAGGATCAGCAGTACACTGGATCCCCAGATGGCTTTCATCCCGATATGGATGGAACAAATACCTCCGATTCCTGCACCGATGGCAAAAGTCAGAATAATACCATAGTAATGTGCCATCTTTTTCAGTGATTCTGGCTTTCTGTCTCTGATATATACCGACAAACTCTCGGTTCCGCTTCGCAAATTACCGATGCACATGGTGCTGGCATAACCGTATCCATGCACCTTACGAAATGCCTGCACCTGCATGGAACAGGCGAAAGATACCAGCATGGTGGCGATCATATTATAAGCAGATGGGATAAAGCCTACTGCAAACAATATTACAAATTCTATAGCAACAATAATCTGTCTCCAGTGAATTTTCTTTGCCATTTTATATTTATGTCCGATCTGCTCTGCCACCAGCACCCCCATGGCAAATGCAATCACCGGGAAGAGATAATGCAGTGCTCTCCCCCATTCTCCCATCATCATATGCTGACTCATAAGCACCACATTCCCAGTCTGGGCATTGGAAAATACCTTGTCTCGTACATTATAAGTATACGCATCCTGGAACCCACCTGACAGAGCCAGAATGGCGCTGAGCAGGAACGTCTCTGATGTCTGTATTTTTTCTTCTATTTCTTTTACTTCTTCCTGTACTTCCTGTTCTATCTTTTGCAAATCCTGTTTCATATCTGTATAGCCTTCTTTCTACAACCATTTTTCTTCTATTTCGCTCTTCAGATCACAAAACATCTGATAAAATCCTTCTTTTGCATCTGCTACAATTCCCAGTGCAATTTTCTGATTATAAGAATGTGTGACATTATTCCTTGCCTGAAGTGCCTCCAGCCATATATGTTCATCCTTTATCATCCCGGCCTTATATGCCGTTTTCAGAATGATCTTAGGTGAACCGGTTGCCCCTTCCTCATATCCATGCATTTCCAGAATCTCTTTCATCATTTTCCAGGACTGCTCAAAACAAATCTCATACAATCCCACCAGTCCCGTCAGAACAACATTGTCATAAGGTTCTTTATAACGATACATTTCTTTCATATTGGAAAGCGCAGCGCAAAAATTCTCATACTTTTTCATATAATAGTTTTCCTTCCCGTTCAATGGTCTCCCGTAACTCATCCTGCATTTCTCTGTCAAGATTCACAATATCAAATTCAAGGAGTGTGCTCGTTTCTTCTTCCACATCCAGTGCAAAACCCGCAAAGTCACCACCTGATACAGCTATATCAATGTCACTGGTTCTTTTGTAGTCTCCTCTTGCCCGCGATCCGAAAAGAATCACTCTTTTCACCTGATACTTTCTGGCCAAATTTTTGATTTCTTCTATTACTTCTTTTCTGATGCCTGTCTCTTTCATTTTTGTTCCCGCCTGTTTTTCTCCTCTTACCATACCATTCTATGCCTCTTTTCGCAACCGCCAACCTTCCGATATTCTTAAGGAAAAACATATTTTATTTCTATAATTTTCACAGAACAACCACATTTTTCCTTTACCATAAATTCATCGAATTCAACAGGAAAGCAACGCAGAAAGGTTGGTAACAATAATGAGAAATAAATACGCAGCACTGGCACTTGGTATGGCACTGACTATAACGGCCATGCCAGTTATGGCAGCATCTACGACGAATACAGCTACAACAGAACGTTCCGCAAAATCTGATGACGCCTCCACCCACCTGAGAAACCGGATGGGGAAGCACCTGGATCGTGACCGGTGACAGCACTCTGACCAGTCTTTCATGCGAAGGAACCATCACCGTGAATTCTTACGAGACAACTGCTGATACCAGTGGAGCAACTGCTTCTTCCAACTGGTCTGACTATGCAGTAGATCGTTCGGAATCTCTGTAAATACCCAAATATGATAACACCTTTTCAATCAGAATCCCGCAGCGACAAAACAAAGCTGTGGGATTCTTTTTGATTTCTTAAAAAAACTCCCTTTTTTTTATTAATGGGAGTATAATAAACGATATATCATTTAAAGGAGAAATGACATGAGTACAATGAATCTGACCCTGTTAACGGATCTTTATGAGCTCACGATGATGCAGGGCTATTTTAAAAATAACTGTAATGAAACGGTCGTATTTGACATGTTCTATCGTACCAATCCATGTGGCAATGGCTATGCGATCTGCGCCGGCCTGGATCAGTTAATTGATTATATCAGGCGTCTTTCTTTTTCCGATGACGATATCGCATATCTGGATTCTCTTCATCTGTTCGAAGACGATTTTCTGGAATATTTGAGAGGATTTCATTTTAGTGGCGATATATATGCCATTCCAGAAGGAACCGTTGTCTTTCCAAGAGAACCACTGGTAAAAGTGGTGGCTCCGATTATGGAAGCACAGCTGGTGGAAACTGCCCTTCTGACGATCATCAATCATCAAAGTCTGATTGCTACCAAAACTGCCCGTGTGGTTTATGCCGCTGACGGTGGCGGTGTCATGGAATTCGGTCTTCGCCGTGCACAGGGTCCGGATGCCGGTGTCTATGGTGCAAGAGCAGCCATGATCGCAGGATGTATCGGCACTTCCAATGTCCTGGCCGGACAGCTGTTTGATGTACCGGTAAAAGGTACTCATGCACACAGCTGGATCATGAGTTTCCCGGATGAATACACTGCATTCAGGAAATATTCAGAATTATACCCGGATGCCTGCTGCCTGCTGGTAGATACGTACGACACCTTAAAATCCGGTGTTCCAAATGCCATCCGTGTATTTACGGAAATGCGTGAATCTGGAATCGAACTAAAAAACTATGGAATCCGTCTGGACAGCGGTGATCTGGCTTATCTGACCAAACGAGCCCGCCAGATGCTGGATGAAGCCGGATTTTCCGATGCCTTCATCTCCGCTTCCAGCGACCTGGATGAATACCTGATCACCAGCCTCAAGTCTCAGGGATGTAAGATCGACTCCTGGGGAGTTGGCACCAACATGATTACTTCCAGGGATTGTCCTGCTTTCGGTGGTGTCTACAAACTGGCTGCTGTACAGGATGAGAACGGTAACTTTATTCCAAAGATCAAACTTTCTGAGAATATTGAGAAGATTACCAATCCTGGTAATAAGACGGTTTTCCGTATCTATGAAAAAGCCGATCACAAGATCAAGGCCGACCTGATCTGTCTGGCAGATGAGACTTTTGATGACACAAAGGATCTGACGATCTTCGATCCACTTGAAACCTGGAAACGTACCAAATTAAAAGCAGGCACCTATGAACTGCGTGAGCTTCTGGTTCCTGTATTCAAAAATGGGAAATGCGTCTACACCTCTCCATCTGTTATGGAACTGCGCGATATCTGCAGTAAAGAACTGGATACACTGTGGGAAGAACACCGACGTCTGATAAATCCTTCTCAGATGTATGTCGATCTCTCAGACCAGCTCTATGATATCAAGAAAAATCTGCTTCATCAAATGAGTATGTAAACCAATGGGGACGGTGTTTTCTGGCTCTTTAGAGCCAGAAAACACCGTCCCCATTGGTTACATACTTCCCGTCAAACGAATGATATCTTTCATTTCATCAATATCCATATCCAGCATAATCGCCAGTTCTTCCACACTGAACTTCGGTTCTCCTTCATCCCCGTCGGTCAGATCTTTCATGACATTATCCAGATTCTGCACTTTTGCCACCAGACAGTCATCTTCGAACTTCTGCTCATCTTGCTGATTAGCTGCTTCTTTGACCCCTTTACGAAGTCGCTCCCGGATATCACTATCCGTGACTCCTTCCATGTCTCCGGCAAAGATATTCAACAGAGCCACATTGGCTTCCTGAATCAGATCTGCCAGATTCATGCCATCCCGGAACATCTCCGCAGCCAGATCTGCCGCCAATGGCAGGAACTGCTCCAGATGCTCCGTTGCATCTTCTGGCTTCTTCAGTGACTCTTTATAACGCTTCAGATATTCTTTATCTTCTGCCGTCAGGCACTGATTGCCCTGAATCCGGTCTGCTCTTCTCTGGTCTTCCTTTTCCAGTTCTTTTGCTTCTGCTGCTTTCCTGGCTTTCTCTTCTTCAGTCTCTACCGGCTGGCTCTCCTGCTCATCGGAAAAAGAGATGCCTTCGATGTGAATTCCCTGACTTTTAAAATAACGAAAGATCTGAAGCAGTTGCTCCCGGTTCAGATCCATGCCCTCAAAAAAGCTGCGAATCTGATCACCCTTCAGTATTTTTCCATTCTCACTTGCACTCTGGCTCAGCTCGGCCAGTTTTTTCTGAAATTCCTGTATTTCCATAGGATATCGGTCTCCTTATCTGTTTCCAAACTTCTGTATCGCCGATATTCTAACATAAAATATGATATATTTCAATTTTCCATCTGCCGTCCCATGAAATTGGCTGCGCATCTGGCCACGATCTGTTCCGTTTCGCCCATTCTGACTTTATCATTTTTTCCCATAAGAACCACCGCTCCTATGGCATCTCCCTCGCAAAGAATCGGACTGATCACCTGTGCCCGTTTTTCTTCGTTCACTTCCAGGATATCAACGTGTTCTTTATCCGTCAGATTGTGCATGACATTTTCCCGTTCTTCAATCAGAGATTCCAACGATCCACTGATGGGTCTTCCTACATAATCCCTTTTTACACCCCCTGCTGTGGCAATGATCTGATCCCGGTCTGTGATACAGATTCCATGCCCTGTGGTCTGCGCCAGCGACTCTGCATACTGTCTGGCAAAGCTTCCCAGTTCACCAATGGGTGAATACTTCTTCAGGATAATTTCACCTTCTCGGTCAGTAAATATCTCCAATGGATCTGACTCCCGAATTCTTAATGTCTTTCGTATCTCCTTTGGTATCACGACCCGGCCCAGGTCATCAATACGCCGGACAATTCCTGTGGCTTTCATAATGTATGGTATTCCTCCTGTTTTCTCATAGTGTTTTCCATATACTGTGTCATATGGATATTATGTGGAAAAAAGGGGATTTTATACTTCTTTTTTGTATTTCATCAAGGTATCCACCAGTACTTCTGCCTGAATCGGCTTAGCCATATGCTCATTCATTCCGACCTGCATGGCTCTCTTTCGGTCTTCTGCAAAAGCATTGGCCGTCATAGCCAGAATCGGAATCTTTTTTGCATCTGGCCGTGGCAGGGAACGGATGGCCTGTGTAGCCTGATATCCATCCAGTACCGGCATCATGATATCCATGAGAATTGCATCATAAGTATCATCATCAGACTCCTGAAATGTCTCCAATGCTTCCTGTCCATTCCAGACAGGTGTAACAACTGCTCCTGCATTTTCCAGAAAGAACTGTGCGATCTCCATATTCAATTCATTATCTTCTGCCAAAAGCACGCTCATTCCATTCAGGGATTGTTTTTCATTTATCGGTGTATTTTCTGCCTGCGCTCTTCCTGCCAGATCTCGCTTGAATGGAATGGTGATATAATAAGTAGTTCCCATATCTTTCTGACTTTCGAACCGAATCGTTCCATTCATCTTATCCACCAGGCTCTTGGTAATCGCCATACCCAGACCGGTACCGCTGTAAGTGGAACGTGAACCTTCATTTTCCTGCGTAAATGGCTCAAACAAATGCTTCTGATATTCTTCACTCATGCCAATTCCGGTATCTGCACAGATAAACTCAATCCATACCATTTCCTTCGTACATTTTACCTCCCGGCATGATAATGTCACAGTTCCTTTCTCTTTGTTATATTTCACTGCATTGCTTAGAATATTCATCAACAGCCTCTTTACGTGCAGTGGACTGCCGATCAGATAGGGATGTGGCACGATCCAGTCCTTACGGATCAGTTGAATGCCACGTTCTGCAGCTGTTTTTTCCAGTACCTGCTGAATCTCCTCTGCCAGATCTATTATTTGGAATGATCTGGATTCCAGCACGATCTCACCTGATTCCAGTTTGCCCATGTCCAGTACCTCATTGACCAGCTCCAGAAGAAGCCCTGAGGCTTCCCATATCTTTTTCCGGCACTCTGCCTGCTTTTCCATATCCGTATCGTAATGATCCCCGATTTTCACCATACCACGAATTCCATTGATCGGGGTTCGGATGTCATGGCTCATACGCTGAAGGAATTCAGTCTTTGCCACATTAGCACTTTCTGCCCGTCTGGCCGCCTCTTTCAGCTGATTCTGATATTCCACCTCCTTGCGATGCTGTTCTTCCTGATATCGCTGTGCCGTTTTCACACGAATCAGCTGAATCATGAACAGTGCCAGAATATAACACACTGTAATGAAAATCATGTTTTTCAGAGTAGTCACAAAGACATTTTTCTCAGGCATAAAAGCGTAAATTTGATAGGATGAAGCCATGCTGAGCATTCCAAGGCAATGATTCGGTCCTTTCTCTTTTGTCTTCACTGTCACTAGCTTTTCTACCTGACCAAGCTGACTGATATTCTGAAGTACCGGCACATTGGATACATGCTCTCCTAAAAGTCCTTCATCATTGGATGCAATAATCCTGCCTTCACTGGACAGTACAATCGTCCCATCCAGATCCATACTCAATCCTGCCAGCATCCGCTCAAAAGGGATCCCGTACTTACTATAATTGGCACACTGTTCCCGTACATACTGTACATTACCCTCCAGTTTTTCTTTTGCACTGGCTCTGTCTATACGTACGGAATAGATAAGCATAGCAGTAAAAAGAAGAATTCCCACAATCAATGCAATGCCTATACTTTTACTGTTTTTTCTGATCATTACTCTACCTTGAAAATACGGTGTTCCTTTCGCTCTGCTGCCTGTGGATATTCTCCATCTGCATAACCCAGCGCACAGTGTCCGATTCCTTCATATTCTTCTTCTACACCAAGAGACTTCAGCAGTTCTTTTCCCCATTCTGTCTCGAATTCTTCCTTTGCACGATGAATCCAGCAGCTGTCCACACCCAGTTCATGTGCTGCCAGCATCAGATTGCCCATGACGAGACTTCCGTCATAGACCCGGGTCGGTACATCCTTTTTTGCTAATACAATAATCATGGCCGGAGCTCCGTAAAATGGATCAAAGCCGTCCTTCCAGCCTCCGATCTCCTGATTCATTTTTGCGATCTTGTCACGAAGTTCTTTGTTGGTAACCTGAAGCATGATCGTAGCCTGCCGTCCCATGCCGCTGGCTGCATACAGACCAGCCTCCGTGATCTGATCCAGAATCTCCTGTGGTACCATATCAGGCTTGAACTTGCGGACACTTCTTCTTGATTTCATATTCTCTAATACTGCGCTCATTATTTTATCCTCCAATACTGTAATTCTATTCTCTATTTTAATCTTTTCAGAGATGTGATGCAATGTATTTACGAAAAAAGAACTGCTGGACAGTGTCTTTTTATCCTGTTAAGATAGTTGAGGGACTGAGAAGTTTCAGACTATGGCAAAAGAGGGATAAAAGATGAATAATGAAACTATTATACTTTCTGGAATATTTTTTCTTATGGGGCTGATATTTCAGGCAGTGCCGGTTATATTAAAATATCTGAGAAAAAGACAGTCA
This sequence comes from Muricoprocola aceti, assembly GCF_025567005.1. Taxonomy (NCBI): domain Bacteria; kingdom Bacillati; phylum Bacillota; class Clostridia; order Lachnospirales; family Lachnospiraceae; genus Muricoprocola; species Muricoprocola aceti. The sequence goes on along the minus strand of NZ_JAOQKE010000002.1, from coordinate 135,416 downwards.
GAACGCTGCACCTCCATGACCACCGCAACGATTACCGGTTATGTGTGCCGCAGGGATGACTCATCCACTACCTATGCTCCGGTATACCATTACTGGGCTAATGGGCAGGAATATGAAAAGACCAGTACCTTTTCTTCTTCCAGAAGAAAACACAATACCGGGGATAAGATTACTCTTTATTATGACAGCAGTAATCCAAAAATCATCTATGTGGAAGAAGAACAAAGTGTCCTGAACCTTATTTCTGTTATTTTTCACTTATTGGGAACAGTATTTATGGGAATTGGAGTAGTGGTTATCTTTTGCACCTATTATGTTCGATAAAGCATATCATAAAAAGATGCTGTCCAGCAATTCCGTTCCTGTCCTGGTCTTAAAAAATGTCTCTCTGGCATGTCGGATGGCTGCTTCTGACATCTGACTCTCGTCTGCATTGACCAGAAAGTCTGCTTCCAACAGGATTTGATAATCCATTCCATCCACATCTTCATATGTATGGTGATGGCAAACCAGATAACTGATTCTTTCTTTCATGGCTTCGTCTACGCCAGTATCTTCCAGAAAAGCCTCTACCAACGGTGCACTTTCCTGTTCCTGATGCTTTCCACTGGCGTTGCCATATTTTTCCCGGCACAACGGGCAGGCAATGTCATGGATCACGGCTGTGATCTCCAGCGTCTCCTGCATTCTGACATCCAGCTGTTCTTTTTCTCCGATTAATCTGGCATAGGTATATACCTTCAGGAAATGGGCGATATCGTGTTTATTTCCACCTGCCTGTGCTATCATTTTGCAAATCATATCATTTACTGTCATCTTTCCATCTCTCCTCTTCTACCATATATCGGTAGATTCTCTCAATTATACTTTTAACCTGTCTATCCTTTATTGAATATATTCTGCCAGCACTTTATATAATATCGACGGATTAATCGGCTTGGACAAATGATAGTCCATACCTGCTTCCAGTGTATTTCTTCGTTCTTCATCAAACGCATCTGCTGTCATGGCAATGATCGGTACTTCCGGTGCATCCGGGCGATCCATTCTTCGGATCGCTCTGGTTGCATCCAGTCCATTCATAATCGGCATCCGCACATCCATCAGGATCGCATCAAACTGATAAATATCTGATTCCTGAAAAAGCTTCACGGCCTCTTCTCCATTCCTTGCAACCGTCACAATGCAACCTGCTTTTTCCAGAATGATCTGCGCTACATAAATATTGATCTCATTATCCTCCACCAGAAGGATCCGATCTCCTTTCAGTTTCTCTGTGGAAGTATCCTTTTCTTCCTCAGTCTCCTGCTTTTCTTCCTCTGCAACAGGGACATAGAGTTTTACTGTGAATTCCGTTCCCTTTCCCAGCTGACTGTTAACTGAAATTTCTCCGCCCATGGCATCTACCAGATTTTTAACAATCGGAAGTCCCAGACCCGTTCTTTTTACAGTATCTCCCAGCGCCGAACGCTCCTGAGAAAACGGATCATACATATGATCTATAAACTCCTGACTCATTCCTACACCATTATCCCGAATCGTAAAACAGATCCCTATCTTCTCGCCACGCGGTTCCAGGGATTCTGACAGGAATTCCACCGTGCCGCCGGTCGGTGTAAACTTTGCCGCATTGGATAACAAATTGAAAAAGATCTGACTGAAACGCAGACGATCTACCCATATACAGGTACTCTGGTCACTTAACCGGAATACAAAATGGATCTCTTTTTCCTCCATCTGCGGTCTTATTACCGTATTAATCGAGTCTTCAAATTCCTGTTTGGTAAATGGGCCTTCTCTCAGAGTCAGTTCCCCATTCTCGATCTTGCTCATATCCAGAATATCATTGATCAACCCCAGCAGAAATGTACTGGATGTGTCAATATTGTGCAGATATTCCCGTACCACCTGCAGATCTTCTTCATCTCTGGCCAGATGAGTCAGGCCGATGATGGCATTCATCGGTGTCCGGATATCATGGCTCATTCTGGACAGGAATTCTGACTTGGCATGGGCGATGGATTCTGCTTTGTACGCTGCCACTTCCAGTTCTTCATTTTTCCGGTTAATTTCCATATATAGTTCTTTGCGTCGCTGTTCTTCTACCGTAATATCACACCAGATATAGACGACCGCATAACTGGCATTGATAATCAGCCATCCTGGATTCGCCAGCTGCACCCAGATAAATATAGCGTTGGTAACAAAAAATGCAATCAGCAATATCGCATTAGTCCGTGGATCAATCTTCTTCCAGTTCCACAATACAATCAGCAGCCCAACCGCAGAATAGAACATCATGGAGCCAACACCTGCCGGCAAAAAGAAGATCCCTCTGCTATATTCCATATCAGCAGCCAGATGGAAAAACAATCCGGTAAATGGATTACTCAGTGCAAGTATCACATATAACACATACGGAATCATGATGTAAGTAATATATCGATATAACTTTTTCAGTGGATAATCTTTGTGAATCAATACAAAAGCGTAAGCCACCCACACCGCTGCCAGTAACGGCATGCTGGCTACATAGATCGTCATAGAAAGCTGATAAGCCCACCAGCTTGTGAATACATTCTGGGCTGTAGAAGAGACAATATCAATGCAGTCATAGAGAATACTGAAAACAAGGACATAATAAAATACCCTTCTCGGAACATCTCTTTTCTCTTTTTTCAAAGAATGCTCCTTGAGCAGCATAACCATAAAAACAGCCAGTGCAAAAAAATCAGTCTCTACATGCCACATACGTTTTATCCCCCGTATTTCTTCAGGCGCAGCCTTCATCAGAAAGCTGCTTTATCATCGGGTTACTTAGATTTATCTTATCATACTGACTGTAAAAAACAACTGATTTCTGGGACATTTCTCTGCATCAATATCCTGCACAAACATCAGCACATGGATTATTTCTTCAATAGATCGTATACTTCATGAAGATCCGTGATCTCATAATCGATATGCACGTCTTCCAGTGGTGCTGCATGCCCCGGATTATACCAGCAGGTACGGATACCTGCATTGTTTCCACCCCGGATATCACTGGTCAGGGAATCTCCCACAATCAGTACTGTCTCCCTGTCCAGATATCCAATCTGTGCAAATACCTTGTCAAAAAATTCTTTGTTCGGCTTCTCCACGCCCAGTTCCTCCGACAAAAATACCCCATCCATCAGCGCTCCCAGACCGGACAAACGCAGTTTCTTCTCCTGCGCCACAATCGTTCCGTTGGATACTACATACTGCTTCACCTTTCCTCGCAGTGATTCAATGATCTGATAACTGTCATCACGATACACAATCGTATCTCCCAGCGCCGACTGATAGGCTTCATTAAAAGCTGGTGCTACCGATACATCCAGTTTCTCTTTTTCAAAAAACTCCTGAAATCTCCCCACCAGTACCTGGTCTCTGGTCAACTCTCCTTTTTCCAGCCGCTCCCAGTAACCACGGTTGATTTTTGCATATCGCTGCAGCATTGCATCACTACATTCGCCCAGATGAAACTGCTGAAATAATTTGTGAATAGCTGCTTTCTCTGCTGCATGAAAATCCAGAAGGGTCGCATCCACATCCCATAAAATTGTCTGTATCATAGTTTGCTGTTCTTATCTCCTGTTGTATATTTTTTTCTCTAATGCTATAATAACCCAGAATTGGACATTTTTGTTTAAAATATTGTGATTATGAGGAAATTTATGCGAATCAAAGCACTGAAAGCTGCCTTTCCGGCAACCATTCCGATCTTAATCCATTGGGGACGGTGTTTTCTGGCTTTTTGATTGTCCCAAATGGCTTTCAGGGCGGCGAAGAAACTCTTCGCCGCCCTGTTCTCATTCACATCTTGTCATATTTTGTCAGATTATATTTTTTTACAATCTTACATAGTTTGGATACGTATTTGGGATCAGTAGCATATCCACCATCTTTGATGATCTGAAATGCTTTTTTATAATTCTTACAGCCTTTCAGTCCCTGATATCTGAGTCTGGATCCATTCATCGCTGTATTCAGATAGCTGGAATGATCGGAAATGCTTTTCTGATAGGAACTGTATGCCCGGAATTTTGCTGTGACCGTATACCATTTTCCTCCAATATACTCTTGCGTCTTCTTAGAAAAGGTCTTACCGCCCCAGCCACCGGCCTTGATTCCAAAGAGGTTCTTTCCTTCCAGTGCCAGAGAAGATGTACCATATGCACTTTCGTGAATGGCCTGCGCCATGGTCACAGAAGCCAGAATTCCTGTCTTTTTCATATCTCTGACTGCCATTGGTGCAATCGTCGCAATAAAGTCTTCATTGGTTGGTACTTTTTGATACCAGGCTCCATTTTTATCAAAATAATAATCCTGCTTATTCAGTGTCTTCCATTCACTCTTGTAGGTGGCACCAATGGTTCCCTTTTTTCCACTTTTTCGGAAATAGTACTCTTTTTTTCCAATCTTTTTCCAGCCGGTAACCAGTTTTCCTTTCTCGCCCGGTTCTCCCTTTTTCTCAAAATAGAACCGCTTCGATCCTATCGTCTTCCAGCCGGTCTGCAGATTTCCATTTTTGTCAAAACAGTACCAGCTGCCATGGATTTTCGTAAATCCTGATTTTGCGTATTTCTTATTGGCATAACGATAACGCAGCTTTCCATTTTTGCTGATCCATTTGCCGGCTGCTTTTTTCACCGTCGCTTCTGCTGAATTCTGCGTTGCCGCCTCGGTTCTGACCGGCACCAGCAGCAGACTCGTCAGACTCAAAAACAACAGGCAAATGAATACTATTCTTTTACAGTTTTTCATATTCGCTCCCATATCTCTGTTATATTTTTCCCGTAACTGTTCAGTACCCTTCACAGTGAAGTCTGAATAGTTACTTTTTTTATTATAAATAACTTCTGAAAAATACTCAAGACACAGGAACAGAGTTTTCAAAAAGCCACTTTTACACGTCCCCAATGGCTCCCAATGGCTCAGCCGTTACGACATTCCACCGGTAGAAGCTGCCGCCCATATCGTCGATCTCATAGAAGAAATCCTGCGAAAACAAAAAAGTGGTGTGGCTCTAAAATGAGCCACACCGATGTTATTCTGCCTCAGACTGTATTTCGCTCTCGGTTTCTTCTGCCACACTCTCCGTCTCACTTGCAGCTTCTGTCACTCCTTCTGTCTCCGAAGCAGATTCTGCTTCGCTGATCCCTTCTGTATCTGTACTTGCTTCTGAAGCACTTTCTGTTCCGGTCTCACTCTCGGTTTCTTCCTGCTTCAGGGTGAAGATTTCTTCAAATGTTACCTTATCCCATACTTTTTCATTGATATCAAAGGACTCTGTATCCCATTCTGCAATCTTGTTGTCGTAGAGTTCTTTCTTTCTGTCTTTGATGATCTCTTCTTTTTTCTGATCCGTTGCATCACGGTCAAAGGTACTTACCATCTGCACTACATAGAAGCCATTCTCGCCTTCTACTGGTTCTGATGCGATCTCTCCATCTGACAAGGCATCTGCTGCGTTCTTCAGATTCTCATTCAGAGTCTCTTCATCTGCACCGTAAGAATAGCTTGTAAGGCTCTTGCTTTCATCTGCTGCCTTGACTGCATCTTCCAGCGTCTCACCACCCTGTACTGCATCAATGATGCCCTGTACAGTCTCTCTGGTCTCTTTCTTTTCTGCACTTTCTTCCGTCTCGGATTCTGTGGTATCCTCAGATGTTTCTTCTGAAGCAGCTTCGCTGGCTGCTTCTGTTTCGCTTGTGGCTTCTGTCTCCGTTTCTGCTACGGTTTCAGATTTGCTTGTGGCTTCTGTTTCTGTCTCTGTTTCACTTACGGCTTCTGTTCCTGTCTCTGTTTCGCTTGCGCTTTCATCTGCACTTGTTGCTTCTGTAGCATCTTCTGTCTCGCTCTCAGTCTCCGGAATGGTGAAGTATGCATACTGAATGGTCTTCTGTGCTGCTTCTTCATCAGAAACTTCCGTATCTACATCTGCCTCGATTGCTGTTTCCATCTTGCTCTGAATGGTATATAATGTCAGAATTCTGCTTACCGTCTCTTCAGTAGCAGACATCTCTTTTAATACATCCTTGCTGTTATCTGCAATAAATTGCTTCGCAGCTTCTTCAATCGCAGCTTTGTCTTCATCTGTCAGTTCCACATTGTAATCACTCATGTGCTGTTCCAGAATCGTCATGTCCTTCAGATCATTCAGGACACTTTCTTTTACAGTCTCACCGTAGGCCTGTCCGCTTCCGGTCAGATCCTGCTGGAATACGTTGGTTCCCTCTCCAAACATGGCACCCAGATAACTCTGTGTCTGTGCCTGGCTGTAACGAAGCATAAAGTTTGCTTCTCCCAGCGTCAGCTTGGTATCTCCCATTTTTGCTACAACCTCATCATTTGAAGAAGAACAACCTGTCAGCAGTCCCATCGCCATGCTCGCACACATACCCGCTGCCAGAATTCGTTTTCCATATTTACTCATCTTGATTCTCCTTTATATCTCATTCATCATTGGGCCTGCAGCCCATACCTGTTATCAAGTATAGCTCTTTTTCCGCTATGCCGCAATCATTTTTGTAATCCCAGGACTACTTTCATTCTGTATATCCGCTACTTGACCCCGGAGACAGCTTGTTTCTTCTTTTCCGCGGACGGTTTAGTTCAATTTCCCCTGTATACAACCGTATACATCTAATTACGAAATCCCTGCAATATCCTCGATCATCTCCCGTGTCAGTTCCAGCACATCTTTATTATCTTTTGCCGACTTTCTCGGCTTGGTGTACAGGAAATACGGTCTTGTATCGATGACGAACTTCATCTTTCCCTGATATTTCTGTACCATCTGTTCGATCTTCTTCGGATCTGCCTGGGTCTTTTCATACATCACAAGCTTAATAAAATCGCCCTTCTGGGTCACTTCTGTAATGAAGGCCTGATGGGCTTCTGCCTTCAGCCGGGCAATCGACAGAAGATTTTGCACTGCCCTCGGCGGTTCCCCAAAACGATCCAGCAGTTCTTCCAGCATATCATCCTGTTCTTCCCGGCTCTCTATCATGGCAATCCGCTTGTAGATATCCAGCTTCTGATATTCATTGCGTATGTATTTATCCGGGATATACGCATCAATATCCAGATCCATCACCGTCTCATATTTTTCCTGAATCTGCTGCTCACCTTTCAGCTCCCGGACAGATTCATTCAGCATCTTGCAATACAGATCGTATCCTACAGCCTCCATATGTCCATGCTGCGCTTCTCCCAAGAGATTTCCTGCTCCACGGATCTCCAGATCCCGCATGGCAATCTTAAATCCACTTCCCAGTTCTGTAAATTCACGAATGGCAGAAAGTCTCTTCTCTGCCACTTCCTTGAGCATCTTATTGCGTTTATACATGAGAAATGCATAGGCTGTCCGGTTGGAACGGCCTACACGGCCACGCAGCTGATACAGCTGAGACAGTCCCATGGTATCGGCATCGTGAATAATCATGGTATTGACATTGGAGATATCCAGTCCTGTCTCAATAATCGTCGTAGACACCAGTACATCAATGTCACCATTGATAAAGTCATACATGATCCGTTCCAGTTCCCGTTCCTTCATCTGACCATGTGCAAAGGCCACATTTGCCTCCGGCACCAGCTTCGCAATGGTATTACTCATCTCCACAATCGTATTGACCCGGTTGTAGACATAATAAACCTGCCCACCCCGATTCAGCTCCCTGCTAATGGCTTCCCGGATCATCTCTTCGTTATACTCGCACACATAGGTCTGGATCTCCTGTCGTTCATTCGGTGCTTCCTCCAGCACACTCATGTCACGGATTCCGATCAGACTCATGTGGAGAGTTCTTGGAATCGGTGTTGCCGTCAACGTCAGCACATCGATATTATTCTTCAGCTGTTTGATCTTTTCTTTATGAGTTACACCGAAGCGCTGTTCTTCGTCCACAATCAGCAGGCCAAGATCTTTGAACTTCACATCTTTCGACAACACACGATGAGTACCTATCAGGATATCCACTGCGCCTTTTTTCAGATCCTCCAGTGTCTTTTTCTGTTCTGCCGGTGTGCGGAAACGGCACAACAGATCTACCCGCACCGGGAAATCCTTCATTCGCTGTACAAAGGTATTGTAATGCTGCTGCGCCAGAATCGTAGTTGGAACCAGATACACCACCTGTTTATCCTCCTGCACTGCCTTAAATGCCGCACGGATGGCTACCTCTGTTTTTCCAAATCCCACATCTCCACAGATCAGACGATCCATGATCTTGGTACTCTCCATGTCCTTCTTGGTATCCGCTATCGCCAGCAGCTGATCATCGGTCTCCTCAAACTGGAACATTTCTTCAAACTCTCGCTGCCATACAGTGTCAGGACCATAGACAAATCCCTGCTTTTCCTGTCTGGCCGCATAGAGTTTCACCAGATCCTGTGCCACGATCTGCACCGCCTTGTGAACACGGGTCTTCGTCTTGTTCCATTCCTGACCACCCAGCTTATTCAGCTTCGGCGGCTTTGCATCTGCACCGGCATATTTCTGGATCACATCGGACTGCGTGGCCAGTACATAGAGATTGCTGCCACCGCTGTATTCAATCTTCATGTAGTCTTTGATGACCTTATCTACTTCAATCTTCTCAATACCCCGGTAAATGCCCAGTCCATGACTTTCATGCACCACAAAATCGCCCACATTTAGGTCTGTAAAGCTCTGAATTTTCGTACCTTCATAAGTATGACGTTTCTTTCGTTTTTTCTTTTCTCTTCCAAAAATATCACTTTCTGTCAATACCGCAAAATGGATCAGCGGATATTCATAGCCATGATGCAGATTGCCATCAGTCACCATGATTTCTCCCGGCTGAATCTCCCGATCCCGGTCATCCGAATAAAAACTGTTCAGCTCATACTCCTGCAGATCCGAAGCCAGCCGCTTCGCTCTGGTTCTGGAAGCTGACAGCAATGCTATGCGGTATCCTTCTTTTTTCCACTTCTGCAGATCCTTCACCAGCTGCTCAAAGCTGTTGTGATAAGAATTCACCGACCGTACCGTCATACTGTAAGTACCGGAAATATTCCACTCATCTCTCGGCACGTCCATAATACACAGACCCAGACAGTTTCTCCGATTCAGCCGCCCAATGATCTCCATACAACCATAAAGCAGTTCTGTCTGGGAGGGCAGAATATATCCCTTATTCAGACGATTTTCCATACTCTCCGCGAATTCTTTTTCTACTGCGGATCCTTCCTGACTGATTCGATTCGGTTCATCCAGAAAAATCATGGCATCTTCTTTTAAATAATCCAGAAAGGATACTGTCTTTTGGTAAAAATACGGTACCAGGTTATCCAGGCCCTTACGTTCCTGAAGATCCATGAGTTTTTCCTGGATCTCTCCGACCAGCGTTTTAATATGAAAGGCCTCTTCCGTGCGCATACTCTGCCGGAAAACAGCTTCCTGATTTTTGCCTTCCTGACGAATCTTCTCCATGGCTTTGCTGGCCTGCTCCATACTGACCAGCACTTCATTAGCAGGATAGATCCGGATGGAATCCAGATTCTCAATGGATCTCTGGCTTAAGCTGTCAAAACTGCGGATGGAATCAATCTCATCCCCCCACAGTTCGATACGAATTGGATTCTCTTCCGTCAGCGGAAACACATCAACAATGCCACCTCGAATAGAAAACTGGCCCACTGCCTCCACCTGAGGCATCTTCTCGTATCCCATCTCCACCAGCTGAGCAGATAACTTCTGCAGATCCAGGCTGCTGTCATTCTGAAACTCCAGTACATGCTCCTGCACATAGGCAAGCGGCAGAATCCGTTCCATACAGGCTGGAAGTGTGGCAATCACCGTGATATCTTCCTCTTCCATAAGGCTTTTTTGCACCATCATCCTCTGCATGCCGATCTGGTGGCTCTGGATATCCGCATTATAAAACATCAGGTCACGAGCCGGATAAATCAATACATTTCGATCAAAGAACCGATAATTTTCGTAGATTTCTCTGGCACGCAGATCGCTGTAGGTCAGAATCAATTTCTGACCATAATTTTCTCCGATGCAATATATAAAATGTGACTTTTGGGAATCAATGCATCCAGATACCTGCAGCACCCCCTGGTTCTTCTTTATTCTTTCCTTTATCTGTCCATATTCTTCCAGACTGTCCAGTGGTGCCGTGAAAGCTCTCATATCTTATACCTTCCTGTTAAACTCATTCATTGCCTTCTCTGCAGCCCCGCAGATCATCATAACTGCTGCGTCTGCAGCTCGTTTTTTGGCATTTTCTATCTCATATTTATCATCGCCGGTGAAATGCCCCAGTACATAATCTGCCAGATCATAGCCCACTGGCTTTTCTCCTACCCCAACTTTAATACGCGGGAATTCCTGACCTCCCAGATGCTGGATGATACTTTTGATTCCATTATGTCCACCGGCACTTCCCTTTAAACGTATGCGGATCTGTCCCGGATTCAGACTGATATCATCGTAAATAATGATCAGTTCTGTTGTCTCATCAATCTTATAAAAATCCACCAGTTCCCGGACACTCTCTCCGCTTAGGTTCATATAAGTCTGTGGCTTGGCCAGAATCACTTTCTGTCCTTCTATGATGCCCTTTCCGATCAGTGCCTTATGTTTCTTTGTCTCTATCTCAATCCGGTAACGGTCAGCCAGTACATCCACCGTATCAAATCCCACATTATGTCTGGTGTTGGCATATTCTCTTCCTGGATTTCCCAGTCCTGCAATAATGTACATCTTTTCTCCTCATTTCGTAACTGTTCAGCACCTTCACAGATACAGCCGGTTCTGAACAGTTACCTCTTTTCTGTTATCTCATAAAGATTATCATAGCATATAACGCAGAATGTGCCAAGGCACAGAAAAAAGAACCCCGCCACTTTCTGACGGGGTTCCTTTTTCTTATTCCTCAGCTGCTGTTTCTTCTTCGGCAACCGCCTCATATTTTTCCAGAATGATCTTCTGGATCTTCTCTCTTGTAGCTGAATTAATCGGATGTGCAATATCCTTATACTCTCCATCGGATGCCTTTCTGCTTGGCATGGCGATGAATAATCCCTTTTCGCCTTCAATTACCTTTATATCATGAACTACAAATTCATCATCAATGGTAATGGAAACCACTGCCTTCATCTTTCCTTCTTTTGCGACTTTGCGAACTCTTACATCTGTGATAATCATAAATCTACCCTCTCATTTTTTGCTTTTGTATGAAAAAACGAATCTGCTTCCTTACAGGATATATCGTTCGTTTTTTTCCACTACAATTCTGATTCCCTCTTTTTCAATATAAGAGGAATCTGCCTGTATCGTTCCTCTGCTTTCCACGATACAGTTCTCAATATGTGTATGATCTCCAATATACACGTCATTCAGGATAATGGAGTTCTTAATGGTACAGTCATTTCCTACATATACTTTTTTGAACAGTACACTATTCTCCACCGTTCCATTGATGATACAGCCTGACGATACCAGACTGTTCTTCACTGCTGCACCCGGATTATACTTGGCCGGAGGCAGGTCCTCGATTCTAGAATACACATTCGGATACTGCCGGAAAAAATAATCTCGGATGGCCGGCTTAAGAAAATCCATATTTGTCTGGTAATAGGCATCTACTGTAGAAATGTTTCTCCAGTAAGTATCCATACGATATCCATACATCCTCTTCAAAGTACGGTATGGAACCAGAATATCCTTTACAAAATCAAACCGATTCTGCTGCTGCGCTTTTTCCAGCAGCTCAATCAGCAGCCGTCTTCGAATAATATAGATTCCTGTAGATACCATATCACCATGGGCACTTTCCGGTTTCTCCTCAAAATCGGTAATCTTGCCGTCCGGATTCATTCTGACAACTCCAAATCTGGTGATATTATCTCCCTGCGGAAGATTGCTGCATACTACCGTAATATCTGCCTTTTTCTCAATATGATACTCCAGAACACGTCCATAATCCAGCTTGTAGACGCCATCTCCTGAAGCAATCACTACGTATGGTTCATGACACTGTCTCAGGAAATCCAGATTCTGCGCAATAGCATCTGCCGTTCCCCGGTACCAGCTGTCATTCTCCACGGTAATCGTTGGGGTGAATACATACAGACCACCCTGCTTCCGTCCGAAATCCCACCATTTAGAAGAACTTAAATGTTCATTCAGAGATCTGGAATTGTACTGCGTCAGAACGGCTACTTTCTGAATGCCAGAATTGGTCATATTACTCAGTGCAAAATCTATACTTCGGTAACTTCCTGCCACAGGCATTGCCGCAATCGCTCTTTTATAAGATAACTCCTGCATCTTTTCGCTGTTCCCGCCAGCTAAAATAATTCCAACTGCCCTCATGCTTCGTCACCATCCTTTATGATTGATTCGCCGCTCTCTAATATGCCTTCAGGATAATCCGCAGCTTCTGTTTTTCCGATAATCGCTGTATTTTTTCCGATTCGGACACCTGCCGGAATCACGCTGTCTTCTCCTATCGTAACCAGACCATCTGTATAAACTTCAGGCTTGTACCGATTCGGCTTCTCTTCACCGCAGCCCAGTACGCATCCTGCTCCTACTCTGGTATTCTCTGCAATAATCGCCTTTTCCACTACTGCATTTTCTTCTATCACGGTGCCTTTCATAATGATCGAATCCTTTACTACCGCACCTTTTTGAATCACAACCCCTGCACCTATGATGGAATTCTCCACCCGTCCGCAGATCTCTGTGCCATCTCCGATAATGCAGCGGTGAATCTGAGCATCCTCTGAAATATACTGTGGCGGTATAATATCACCGCTGGTGTAGATCTTCCAGAATTCTTCATATAGATTGAACTCTGGGATAATGTCGATCAGTTCCATATTGGCTTCCCAGTAGGAACTTAACGTTCCCACATCCTTCCAATAGCCATTGTACTCATAGGCCACCATCTTCTGTCCCTGCGCTCTGCAATATGGGATAATATGTTTGCCGAAGTCGCACTCCGGTACATCCTTATTCGCCAGTAATGCTTCTTTTAAGACACTCCAGGTAAATATGTAGATTCCCATGGATGCCAGATTACTCTTTGGCTCCTCTGGCTTCTCCTGGAACTCGGTAATGCGGCTGGTCTCATCCGTCACTACCACTCCAAAACGGCTGGCCTCCTCCCATGGTACCGGCATAACGGCCAGACTAACTGCCGCCTGACTTGCCTTGTGGAAATCCAGCATCACTTCATAATCCATCTTATAGATATGATCTCCACCGAGAATCAGTACATATTCCGGATGAAACATCTCTATATAATTCAGGTTCTGATAAATCGCATTGGCTGTTCCTGTATACCATTCGGTATCCACCGGTTTCTCATACGGAGGCAGTATACTGACTCCTCCAATATTCCGGTCCAGATCCCACGGAATACCAATTCCGATATGGGTATTCAGCCTCAATGGCTGATATTGTGTCAGAACCCCTACAGTATCTACTCCTGAATTAATACAATTGCTTAACGGAAAATCAATGATCCTGTATTTTCCGCCAAACGTAACGGCCGGTTTTGCAACCTTTGATGTCAGTACCCCAAGGCGGCTGCCCTGCCCTCCGGCCAAAAGCATGGCAATCATTTCTTTTTTAATCACCTTATCACCTCTTGCTGTTATTTTACGTAGTCCCTCTCATGGATAATTTGTAGATTTATTATATCACAGCATTCCTGTTTCGTGAACATTTTTTACAATAAATCTATTTTTTTTTATGTTCTTTTATATATTTCGTCTTTGTTTATTCTACATTTTTCTACAAAATGCGCCTTTTTTCCGCATCTTTTGTAATTACACGCCAAATCTGCTTCTGCTTTTTTGTTTAATTTATACTATTTCCCCCACTACACTTTCTTTTTTTCAGGATTTGCGGTATGATAAAAGCGTTGTATGTGTTCTGTATCTTCACAGATTCAGGACAAAATTAAATCATTTGAAGGAGATTTCTTTATGTATAAGATAGATTTTCAGTCACCGGTTCATGTACATTTCATCGGAATCGGCGGCATCAGCATGAGCGGTCTGGCTGCTATTCTTCTGGATCGTGGTTTCACGGTATCTGGTTCTGACCGTGGAGAGTCCGACCTGACCAAATGGCTGACTTCCTCCGGAGCAAAGATTTTCTACGGACAGAAAGCCGAAAATATCGAAGACAGTATCGATCTGGTGGTTTATACCGCTGCGATTCATCCGGATAATCCAGAATATGCAGAATGCGTCAGAAGAGGCCTTCCAATGCTGACCCGTGCTGAGCTTCTGGGACAGCTTATGGCTAATTATCAGCTGCCAATTGCCATATCCGGTACCCACGGCAAGACCACCACGACTTCTATGGTATCCCATATTCTGCTGGCCGCAGATACGGATCCAACCATTTCCGTTGGCGGTATTCTTCCTGCTATTCATGGTAATATCCGTGTCGGTTCTGATCGTATTTTTGTGACAGAAGCCTGTGAATATACCAACAGTTTTCTTGACTTTTTCCCAAAGATCAGCATCATCCTGAATATCGATGCGGACCATCTGGATTTCTTTAAAGATCTGGATGATATCCGTCACTCATTCCGACTCTTTGCAGAAAAGCTTCCGTCTGACGGAACTCTGATTATTAACAAAGCGATTCCAAATGTGGAAGCCATCACAAGCGGTCTGAACTGTAAGGTAGTTTACTATGATATGAATGCTTCTGCACAGGCTGACTACTATGCCGCAAATATTTCTTACGATGCACTGGCCTGCGGCTCTTTCGATCTGATGCATGGTTCTGAAAATATGGGACATTTTGTACTCCATGTTCCAGGCAGCCACAATGTGGATAACGCTGTTGCTGCACTGGCTCTGGCAGACCTGATTGGAATTCCTGTTGCAGATATGCAAAAGGGTCTGAATGAGTTCGGCGGTACCGAACGTCGCTTCCAGCACAAGGGCGAAATCGGTGGTGTCACCATTGTAGACGACTATGCTCATCATCCAACTGAGATCCGTGCCACACTCCAGGCCGCACAGAAGTGCGAACATCACACTCTGTGGTGCGTCTTCCAGCCCCACACCTACACCAGAACAAAGGCTTTGATGGATGACTTTGCCTCTGCCCTTTCTCTGGCTGATAAGGTGGTTCTGGCTGACATCTATGCAGCCAGAGAGACCGACACACTGGGAATCAGTTCCCGGACTCTTCAACAGAAACTGCTGGATCTTGGCTGCGAAGCTTACTATTTTCCATCTTTTGATGAAATTGAAACATTTTTACTGGAAAATTGTACTCAGGGCGATTTGTTGATAACTATGGGTGCCGGAGATATTGTAAAAGTGGGCGAAAACCTGTTAGGGAAATAATTATCCACATTATCCACATGTTTATACACAGTTTTGTGTATAGACACATGTGGATTTTTTTTGCCTTTTTTCTTTTTCTACAGAAATCGACTCACTTCGACTTTTCCCCGTAAATACAATGTTTTTTCGACTTTCAGAATTTTTCGTACAATTCCGACATTTTAATCTGTCCACATTATCCACATTATCCACACTTTATGTTTACAACTTTTACGGGCAAAAGTCCTTATTTTCTTTTCAAAAAAGCTGTGTTATACTGGTTGAGCCGGGGAAACCGGCATCTAAATTAGTCAACAGGCGATCTATTATTTACTGCGCATTACGACAGCGAGCGTAACGCCCAATCTTCCGGAAGGTGAAAAAAGTGATTCTACATAAATATGCTGTAAATGATTTCACACTGGTACAGAACCAGTTTATCGACAATTACATGATTTCTGCAAATGGAGAATTTGTAAAAGTGTATCTTTATCTGCTCCGCTGTTCCACCAGCGATATGGAACTGACCATCTCTTCTATTGCTGATGCGCTGAATCATACTGAGAATGATGTACGGCGTGCCCTTTCCTACTGGGAACGACTTCATATTCTGCAGCTTACTTATGACGCTGACGGTACACTGACGGATATCACCTTTGTGGATAACCAGAATATGGTTTCTGATCCACAGAAGCGTCTGAATCAATATGCTTCTTCTTTTGTGGATCTCCAGAATTCTCCGGCAAAGATCACTGTGTCAGCTGACCGCAAGAAGGAACTTTCCAGCCAGGAAGAGGTAAAACAGCTGCTATATATCGCCGAGCAGTACCTGGCAAAGCAGCTGAGCAGTACCGAAGTGAATCACATTCTTTATTTTTATGACGAACTACATTTTTCTTCGGATCTGATTGAATATCTGATCGAATACTGCGTCTCCAAGGGAAAACGCAGCATAAACTATATTCGTAAGGTTGCCCTGGAATGGGCTGCCCGTGGTGTCACTACTGTAAAAGAAGCGAAAGAAGACAGCACTTTTTACCACCGGGATTATTACACCATCC
The DNA here is from genome assembly GCF_025567005.1 of Muricoprocola aceti. Lineage (NCBI taxonomy): Bacteria > Bacillati > Bacillota > Clostridia > Lachnospirales > Lachnospiraceae > Muricoprocola > Muricoprocola aceti. Next base: position 118,986 of record NZ_JAOQKE010000002.1, on the reverse strand, counting down.
TGAATGCTTTCGGCATTCGTGGCCGTGGTCCGGCAAAGGCAGAAGCTGATTTCATGGCTATCTGGTTTCAGGAATATGGATTTACCACAGACATTATTCTGGAAGCAGTAAATCGCACCATAACCCGTATTCACACACCTAGTTTTGAATACGCTGACCGTATACTTCAGGAATGGAAGTCGAAGGGCGTCCGCCATGCATCGGACATTAACCAGCTGCCAAAGCCAGCTGCACGGGTTCCGAAGCGTCAGAACGCTGCTCCTTCCAATGCCTCTGACAAGTTCGGTTTTCCACAGCGTAATTATGATTTTGACCAGCTGGAGCAGCAGCTTCTGGACTGCTAAGGAGGATTTATGGCTCTGAACAATTCACAATATGATGCAATTATGCGGGACTATCAACGTCTGCAGTCCCTGCACCGGCATGAACTGGACGATCGGATTCAGGACGCTTATCAGCGTTTTCCACGTCTTCAGGAGATTCAGGCTCAGATTGCTTCAGAAAGCGTGACATGCGGCAGACAGCTGCTTGGCGGAGATGAACAGGCTCTGGAACGTCTGAAGGAGCACATTCACTGTCTGAGCCAGGAGCGTGCAGCTATTTTACTAAAAGGAGGTTATCCATCCGATTATCTGGAGCTGACTTATACCTGCCCACATTGCAAAGATACCGGTTATATTGGCAATCAAAAATGCCAGTGCTTTAAAAAAGCCGAAATTGATCTTTTATACACACAGTCCAATTTACAGGGGATTCTGGAAGAAGAGAATTTTTCTACTTTTTCTTATGACTATTATTCAAATGAGATCAAAGATGCCTCCGGTAAGACTTCTCTGGAGCGCATTCATCGTGTAACCGATATCTGTCACCAGTTTATCCGTGATTTTGATCAGACTTTTTCCAATCTGTTCTTTTACGGCGATACCGGTGTTGGAAAGACATTCCTCTCCCACTGTATTGCAAAGGAACTGCTGGATACCACTCATTCAGTCATCTATTTTTCCGCTCAGGAACTGTTTCAGAATTTTGCGGACAAACGATTCAACCGTACCAGTGAGAAAGTGGATTCCACAGAGCATATCTATGACTGTGATCTGCTGATCATTGACGATCTGGGTACCGAGCTGACGAACTCTTTCGTGAATGCAGAACTGTTCTCCTGCATCAATGAACGTCTGATCAACCAGAAGTCTACCATTATTTCTACAAATCTTCCGTTGGAGTCTTTCGCTTCCGCTTATTCCGAGCGTATTTTTTCTCGTATCTCTAACGGATATACCATGTTGAAACTTTTTGGTAAAGACATCCGCGTACAGAAAAAAGTCCAAAGGCTTTCTGCTAAAAAGTCTTGAATAAATAAATATTTCTACTTATACTAAAGATGAGATTAACTGCGCAAGTTATAGGGATAGCAGTTACCACCAATATTTACAACAAATGATAAGGCAATTTGATAAAATATTTTTGGAGGATGAATTATGCAGGCAGAATTTTGTAATCTTGATTCTATACCTGTTGGACCACTGGGGATCATCCCAATGGCCAGCTGCAGCGAACTAGGAAAGAAGGTAGATAAGCATCTCGTTTCCTGGAGACACGAACGGGAGCATGCCCAGAAAAGATCCGTTGCATTAAAAGAATATGAAAAAGAAAGCTACGTGATTAATGCGAAAGTTCCACGTTTTGGTTCTGGAGAGGCCAAAGGTATTATCACAGAATCTGTCAGAGGGGACGATCTCTACATCCTCGTGGATGTCTGCAATTACAGCCTGACTTATTCTCTCAGCGGCCATATAAACCATATGTCTCCAGACGATCATTACCAGGATCTGAAGCGTATCATTGCTGCTGCTGAAGGAAAGGCTAAGAGAATCAACGTTATTATGCCATTCTTATATGAAGGTCGTCAGCATAAGAGAAACGGTCGTGAGTCTCTGGACTGCGCACTGGCTCTTCAGGAACTTACTAAAATGGGTGTAGATAACATCATTACCTTTGATGCCCATGACCCTCGTGTTCAGAACGCCATTCCGCTTCACGGATTCGAGACTGTACAGCCTGTCTACCAGTTTATTAAGGGATTTTTCAAAGCTGCACCTGGTCTTCATATCGACAAGGACAGCATGATGATCATCAGCCCGGATGAAGGCGGTATGGGACGTGCTATTTATATGGCCAACGTACTTGGACTGGATATGGGTATGTTCTATAAGCGCCGTGATTATTCCAGAATTGTGGATGGCCGCAACCCGATCGTTGCCCACGAATTCCTTGGATCTAACGTAGCCGGCAAAGATATGGTCATTGTGGATGATATGATCTCATCTGGTGACAGTATTCTGGAAGTAGCCGCTGAATTAAAAGAGCTGAAGGCAAACCGCATCTTCCTTTGCTCTACCTTCGGACTCTTCACCAATGGTATGGAGAAGTTTGATAAAGCTTATGAACAGGGTGTATTTGACTATCTTCTTACCACCAACCTGGTATATCAGACACCTGAACTGCTCTCACGTCCTTACTATACCAGCTGCGACCTGAGCAAATATCTTGCTTATATCATTGATACACTGAATCATGATGAATCCATCAGTCATCTGCTGAATCCTCTGGATCGTATCAACAGATTCCTTGCAAAGAATAATAAATAAAATTTATACACAATTTACTATTATAAAAAACAGGCATCATATCCGATGCCTGTTTTTTATAAATGTTCGCTGAGCGTGCATTCTATTATTTAAAGTACTTTACTCCGGATTCGAAGATCTTCAGATCCTGTTCTCCATAGATATTGATCGCTACCGATTCACCTCGTCTTTCAGAATGTGCCATCTTACCGAGGACACGTCCATCCGGACTTGTGATACCTTCAATAGCCATATAAGAACCGTTTACATTCCACTCTTCATTGTTAATGTCCAGTTCTCCATCCGGTGTCACATACTGGGTAGCTACCTGTCCATTGGCAAACAGTCTCTCGATCCATTCTTTTGGCGCAACGAAACGGCCTTCCCCATGGGAAGCAGGATTACAGTAAGTTGCTCCAGGTGTAGCCAACTGCAGCCATGGAGATTTGTTGCTTACGACTTTTGTATAAACCATCTTAGAGATGTGACGGTTAATAGTATTGAAGGTCAGGGTCGGAGAGTCTTCTTTCTGTCCTGTGATCACACCATACGGAACCAGTCCCAGTTTAATCAATGCCTGGAATCCATTACAGATACCCAGTGCCAGACCGTCTCTTTCCTCTAACAGCTTCGTTACTGCTTCTTTTAACTTTGCATTCTGGAATGCTGTAGCAAAGAACTTGGCAGATCCATCTGGTTCATCACCTGCGGAGAATCCTCCTGGGAACATGATGATCTGTGCCTGATTGATCGCTTTCTCAAAAATCTCTACAGAGTCGCGGATGTCTTCAGCAGTCAGGTTCTTGAATACTTTTACATCTACCTCTGCACCTGCACGTTCAAAGGCCTTCGTACTGTCGTATTCACAGTTTGTTCCCGGAAATACCGGAATGAAGACACGAGGCTGTGCTACTTTATGTTTGCAGACGTAAATATTCTGTGTCTTATATACACCATTCTCGATCACTGCGTCTTTATCTTCTGGCTTCACACACATAAATACTGCTGTAGGACCATCAGATGCTGTCTCTTCGCCCAGGAATGCGGTTCCGCCCTGTTCTCCAGATACTGTCTTAAATACCTTCTCCAGAGTACCTTTCCATGCTTCCAGAGCTTCATCCAGTGTAATCTTCACATCTTTATAAGCCAGCACTGGTGTATCTGTCACTTCACCGATCACGATACCACCTGCCGTCAGTTTATCCACTTCTTCTGCCGGTACTTCTGCAACCAGATCACCAAATCCAGGTGCAAACAGGGTATCTTTCTCCAGTGTATCATTTAACTGTACACCCAGACCGTTACCAAATGCCATCTTGGATACTGCCAGAGCCACACCCTTGCCATCCAGTGTATAAGCTGATACGATCTTTCCTGCCTTTACGTCCCCAAAGAACTTGCCATAGAGATCTTTTACCTGTTCATATACTGGCAGATCATATGCATCTTTTTCAATCTGGAACAGAACCAGCTTATTTCCTGCTTTTTTCAGTTCCGGGGAAATCATCGTCTTGTCACTGGCTACATCCACTGCAAAAGACACCAGTGTCGGTGGTACATCAATCTCATTGAAGGTACCGGACATGGAGTCTTTTCCACCGATAGATGGAAGTCCAAATCCCAGCTGTGCTTCATAAGAACCTAAGAGTGCTGCAAACGGCTGACTCCATCTCTTTGGATCCTCGCTCATTCTACGGAAGTATTCCTGGAATGTCAGACGGATCTTCTTATAGTCTCCACCACCTGCTACGATCTTGGCTACGGACTCCAGTACTGCGTAAACAGCTCCGTGATATGGGCTCCAGCTGGACAGATATGGGTCAAATCCATAAGCCATCATCGTTACTGTATCGGTCTTACCTTTCAGTACTGGAAGCTTTGCTACCATGGCCTGCGTCTCTGTCAGCTGATATTTTCCACCATAAGGCATCAGCACACTGCCAGCCCCGATAGAACTGTCGAACATCTCCACAAGTCCCTTTTGGGAGCATCCGTTTAAGTCTGCCAGATCCTCCAGCCATTTTTCTTTTACATCTGCTACGGACTCTTTTGCAAAATAATTATCTTTTTCAGATGGAATCTCTACAAATACATTTGTCTCCTGGTGTGCACCGTTGGTATCCAGAAAAGCTCTGCTGATATTTACAATCTCTTTATCTCTCCAGATCAGCACCAGTCTCGGTGTTTCCGTAACAACTGCCACCTCTACAGCTTCCAGATTTTCTTCCCTGGCATATTTCAGGAATTCTTCCACGTCTGCCGGATCTACTACAACTGCCATACGCTCCTGGGATTCGGAAATGGCGATTTCCGTTCCATCCAGTCCGGCATATTTTTTCGGTACCTTGTCCAGATAAATCTGGAGTCCGTCTGCCAGTTCTCCGATAGCAACGGATACACCACCGGCACCAAAGTCATTACATTTTTTAATCAGACGACTAACTTCCGGTCTGCGGAACATACGCTGAATCTTTCGTTCTGTAGGTGCATTACCTTTCTGTACTTCGGCTCCACATACTTCGATAGAACTCTCTGTATGTACTTTGGAAGAACCGGTTGCTCCACCGATACCATCACGTCCGGTACGGCCACCAAGCAGGATAATGATATCTCCAGGATCTGATGTCAGTCTCTTTACGTCTTTTCTTGGAGCGGCACCCATAACGGCTCCGATCTCCATTCTCTTTGCTACATAATTCGGATGATAGATTTCTTTTACATATCCGGTTGCCAGACCGATCTGGTTACCATAGGAAGAATATCCATGAGCCGCCTGACGTACCAGCTTCTTCTGAGGCAGCTTACCCTTCAAAGTATCTTTCACAGAGACTGTAGGATCTGCCGCACCTGTTACACGCATTGCCTGATATACATAAGTTCTTCCTGATAACGGATCTCGGATAGCTCCACCAAGACAAGTCGCTGCACCACCAAACGGTTCGATCTCTGTTGGGTGGTTATGTGTTTCATTCTTGAAATTTACCAGCCATTCTTCTACTTCACCATCAATCTCTACCGGAACAACAATACTGCAGGCATTGATCTCATCAGACTCTTCCTGATCATCCAGCATACCTTCTTTTTTCAGCTTTCTCATCGCCATCAATGCCAGATCCATCAGGCAGACAAACTTGTCATCTCTTCCCTTAAAGATCTCTGCACGATCTGCCAGATACTTTTCATAAGTACCTACAATAGGCTTTTTATAATCTCCTTCCCCAAATTCCACATTCTTTAACTCTGTGGAAAATGTGGTATGGCGACAGTGATCAGACCAATAGGTATCCAGCACACGAATCTCTGTCATGCTTGGATCTCTTTTTTCTTCTCCTTCAAAATAATGCTGAATATGCTGGAAATCTTTAAAAGTCATGGCAAGATTCAGAGAATCATAGAGGTCCTTTAAGGCCGCCTCTGGCATCTCTGTGAAACCGTTAAAAATCATGACATCTTTTGGCTCATCAAATACCGTAACAAGAGTATCCGGCTTTTTCATATCCGTCTCTCTGGAATCCACCGGATTGATGCAATAGCTCTTAATTGCTGCGAACTCATCATCTGTGATCTTTCCTTCAATTACATACGTTGTTGCAGAACGAATAACCGGATCTTCATCTTCCTTCAGGAACTTGACACACTGAACAGCCGAATCTGCTCTCTGATCGAACTGTCCTGGAAGATATTCTACAGAAAAAGTTCTGTCTTCTGATCCCATTTCAAAACTTTCGCGATATAACTGGTCTACCGGTGGCTCTGAAAATACCGTCTTGCATGCTGCCTCAAATACTTCATCAGAAATATTTTCCACATCATAACGGATCAGTACCCTTACTCCCGTCATGTTATCAATTCCCAGATAGCTTCGGATTTCATGTTTCAATTCTTTGGCCTGCACTGCATATGCCGGTTTTTTCTCCACATAAACTCTTCTTACGTTACTCATAAGCTCCTCCATGTTTTCTCCATGTTGTTTATTTGTAAATGCTCCGAAAGCCTGCATTACCAGATATTTACCACAGGCTCCGGACAATTACGTTCTGTCACTAACTACTCAGCAAGAAATGCCATATAACACTTCTTTGCTTCATAAACATCTGCTTTGCTGACAATCTCCCATGGTGCATGCATGCTCATGACTGCTACACCACAATCGATTACCTGCATTCCGTATAAAGCAAGGATATAAGCGATGGTTCCGCCGCCACCGATATCAACTTTCCCCAGTTCTGCTGTCTGGAATGCCACGTTATGCTTCTCCAGAATTTTTCGCAGTTCTGCCATATACTCTGCATTGGCATCATTAGAACCAGACTTTCCTCTGGAACCTGTATATTTATTGAAAACAATTCCTTTTGCAAAATATGCTGCATTTTTCTTTTCAAATACAGATGCGTATTCCGGATCATATGCAGCACTTACATCAGAAGAAAGCATTTTAGAATTGGCCAATGTTCTTCTTAAAGTAAGGTCAGAATATACACCCATACAGTTCAGAAGCTCTGCTACTGTGTTTTCAAAGAATCTGGACTGCATGCCAGTCGCACCTACGCTTCCGATCTCTTCTTTATCTACCAGGATACAGCATGCTGTACGTTTCACTTTTTTCATATCCAGGATAGCTTCTAATGAGGTGTAAGCACACACTCTGTCATCCTGTCCATAAGCAAGAATCATGCTGCGGTCCAGACCACATTCTCTTGCTTTACCTGCCGGAACCACTTCCAGCTCTGCGGAAAGGAAATCCTCTTCCTCTATGTCGTATTTCTCCTTTAACAGATTCAATACATTTTTCTTCACAGCATCTTTTTCTTCCTCTTTCAGTGGAATATTACCAATCAGGAGATTCAGTGCTTCTCCTTCCACTGCTTTTGCCGCTTTCTTCTCCATCTGTTCACCGGACAGATGAATCAGCAGATCAGAAATACAGAATACCGGATCATCTTCTTCCTCTCCAATATTGATCTCTGCTACACTGCCATCCTTTTTTGCAACTACGCCGTGCAGTGCCAGAGGAATGGTTACCCACTGATATTTCTTGATTCCACCATAGTAATGGGTATCCAGATAAGCCAGTTCTGTATCTTCATACAGTGGATTCTGCTTCAGATCCAGACGAGGAGAATCAATATGGGCTCCAAGAATATTCATTCCTTTTTCGATATCCTTGCTTCCGATGATAAACAGGGCAATTGCCTTTTCCATAAACACATCGTATACACGGTCACCGGCCTGAAGCCTTTCGCCGGAACGGATGACCTCCTTCAGGTCTTTGAACCCTTCTTTTTTTGCCTGCTTCACTGCGGCCTTGACACATTCTCTTTCTGTCTTCCCATTATCCAGAAAATGACGGTAATTCTTATTCAGTTTTTCCAGCTCTGCCAGTTCCTTTTTTCCGTAACTGGTCCATACATTTTTTCTTTCCATTTTTGTTCACATCTCCATTATCTGTTCCTTTATTGTTATGTGGGAGTAGCTTTCCAAGTCATCCCACATCAGTGAATCAGTCCAAACTTGCTAAACGGATAGATCCGTACAAATGCTTTTCCAAGAATATGACTTCTCGGTACTGGGCCAATCACACGGCTGTCACTGCTGTGATTCCGGTTATCTCCCATGCACCAGTATTCATCCTCTCCCAGTGTAATCTCCTGCGCTGCCAGACCGGGATCCTGAATCACTTCTCTTCCATAATCCTCATCCAGAATCTCACCGTTGATATAAATATTTCCTTCTTCATCGATCCGCACTGTCTCTCCAGGTAAACCAATAATACGTTTGATCCAGCGTTTATCCTTCTGATCATCCGGATAAATAACGACAATATCAAACCTTTCCGGATCTGTAAAACGATAAGACAGCTTATCACAGATCAGATTGTCTCTGTCCTGAAGTGTGTCCTCCATCGAATGTCCATCTACCTGTACTCTCTGTCCTACAAATGTGACAATAAACAATGCTGCCAGTATCGCTACTACAAAGCATCCGATCCAGCTTAATATTTCTTTCTTCATTTGTTTCTCCTTTTTCTCGTTTCTGATCATCTGTCAAACCCTCAGTGCTGCTGTTGCCAGAATCGAGCTGAGATTCACCGTTATATGAAACAGAATCGGAGCTAAAATGGAATTCCATCTGTCATACAGTAAAATCATGATCACAGCCATCGGAAATGCAGCCACTGCCTGCCGGAGATTGCCATGATATACGGCAAACATCCCAGCTGCCAGAATGATTGACAACCATCCTTTATTATAATCCTTTAGACGATGATAAACAAGACCTCTGAATAATACTTCTTCCATAATAGGAGCAATCACTCCCACACCAATGATCTGCATCAGTATATTACTTTGAAAAAGTGAATCCTGTGCCGTGCTGACCATTATTTCTTCTTTATCATACAGCTCAAGCAGTGCAAATACTGCGTTCATCACGCCGGTAAGAATCGCATTTACTATCATGGCCAACAGCACTACGAATATTCCATTCCAAATCGTAAATCTGCTTTTCTTTTGCTGTTCATAACCATCTGTTTTCATCATCCACAGATAAATCGGAAGTACCAGCACTGCTGTTATAGTTACGCGAAAGGCTGCATCTGCATGCAGCCCCATCATCTGTACTATATTGATAGCAAAGAAATGGATCACAACCGGTCCCAGTACCCTGGCACCTGCCTGTATGACTTTATCCATTATCAGGACCTCCCAAAATAGAGATCTATGCCATCCGCAATACCATCTGCCATCTTCTGCTGATGTTCTTCTTCTGCCATATAGGCATCGTCTGATTCATTGGACATGAATCCCATCTCTAACACTACTGACGGGATCTCACTCCAGTTCAACAAGATCTGGTTGTCCACATTGTAAAGTCCCTTTGCATTCAGCCCGGTCTCCTCACAATAGGACTGCAGAATAATATCTGCCAATGCATTGCTCTTTTTTATATTACCTGTTCTGTCCTTCCAGTACGGATTCTCATAAGAAGGTGCCATTACTTCTACACCATTCTCTGTGCTGTCTTCTCCTCCATTAGCATGAAGACTGATCAGAATCTGTGCCCCGGAAGCATTCACATTCTTTGCACGCTCCGATTCGCTCAGATCTGATTCCTTATTATCCCTGGTCATATAGACTTCATATCCCCGGTCTTCCAGCTGCTTCTTTAATTTCTCAGCAACAGAAAGATTCAGTTCTGCTTCTGTCAGACCGGATACTGTTCCGCTGGTTCCTTCACTGAACCCTTTTGCCTTTTCTTCTGCGTCCGGTCCTATTGGTTCTTCTTCCTCCAGATCACCGCCTTTTTCCTGATGAGATGCATCAATGGCTACGATGATCTTTTCATCCTGGCTGGCAGCTTTCTCTGTCTCATTCTCCGTCTCTGCTTCCGAAGTTTCTTCCTCTTCTGCAGCTGTTTCTGTTTTTTCTTCTGTCTCTGACTCTGTTTCCGTCTCAGCTTCGGTTTCGTCTTCCTTCTGCTGTTCTGTCGTAGCTTCTGTCTGTGCACTCAGTGCTTCTTTTACTGCCTTTTCGATATAAGCAGCCTTCTGCTCATCCTCTGACAGCATGGCACTGACTGGTACCATACCCGATACGCCAACTGCCAGTGCCGTAAAAAACGCTGCAAATTTTTTCTTTTTCATTCTTCTTTTTGACTCCTGTCCAAACGGACCTCTTATACTAAATTGCATTCGGAACTTCTATCGTAGTTACTGTACAATTTCCATTTACATATTTAAAGTAGAATTTTGCTTCCTTTGTTGCAGAATTCCCATTGCCCTTTTCTGTCTCAGATGTGTTGGTCTCAGATTCCTGTGTTTCTGCCTCGGTCTCTGTCTCAGACTCACTCTCTGCTTCCTGTCCGTCAGTCGGTTCATAAGAGCAGGTATAAGAAAGCGTCATCTCCATACCGATGTAACTTTCTTCTTCTTTTCCCGGATAATATACATCTCCAAAAGTCGGCTTAAAATCACTGAATGTAATACTCTTAACCTTCAGTGTCTTATCCTGAAACAGATTATCATGAATTGCTTTATACAGGTTGTCTTTATTCGCTGCCTGCGTAAACAGACTGCTTAAAGAACTGGCACCTTTTTCCTGCACTGCTGCAGTAAATAATTCATTGATCATTGTCTTGGCCATCTCAGTCATCTGGGTCTGTGCATTTTCCCCTACTACCAGCTGTTCACGTACATCCAAAACCGTAGTGGATGGATCAATCGTTGTCTCATAAGAGTCAAATGGAAGACCATTTACCTGCACTTTGCTGTCCTGTGCTTTCACACCGGTCAGTGCATAGCAGACAGCTCCCGGTGACAGATTCTCATCTTCCTTTACAGAGGATGCATCTGGAGCCACACCATTTACCAGCACCTGGGAACCTACAGGGGCAATCAGCTCCAGATCTATGGTCTTTCCTGCTGCTTCACCATCTATTCCCCACTGGTCAAACAGTCCAAACCGCTTATTGCTCTGCTGCAGCATATTAATGGTCTTGGTAACTTCTTTTCCATCTGCGGTATAAGTAAACTTATATTCCTGTACAAACTGATTATCATTATTCAGAGAGCGTGCTCCTGTCTCTACCTGATAATCAGAGACTCCTATCACATTCTCCACATAACGCTTTGCCACATTCAGTGGATTGCCATTCTTTGTACCATCGACAACAAAGGTAATCGCTGCTGCCACAATGATCACTGCAATGATCCATGCTGCCAACAGTGTATTTCTCTTTTTCCTTTGTCTCCATTTATATTGTTGATTTTCTTTCTCTGCCATACTACGTACCCTCCTAACTTCTCTGGTCTTCCAGCTTCAAAATGACATCCAGGTTTGCCCATTCATAGTCATTTAACATAGAATCCACATTGTCATACCGTGGTACATACCATGTCTTTGTTGCAAAATAATCAATCCATTTCTGTGTCTTAAAGATTCTTCCGTGACGGGCAAAGATCTCGTTTCTCAACTTTGCCAGATCCTCTGAAGACCAGCTGCTGAGCTCATCTGCGGAAATGTAACGGGAATCCACATCATACATCATATAGCTGTCATCATAAGCTCCTGAATTGCTTCCTGACGAACTGCCGCCTGAAGTGCTTCCACTGCCGTCATCGATCGTAATACCAGAAGAACTTCCGCCAGATGAACTGCTTCCCGTGGAGCTGCTTCCGGATGAACTGCTTCCCGTGGAGCTGCTTCCAGATCCGGTGCTGTGATAGCCATCGCCATCCCAGTAACCACCCTGTCCATCATAATATGCTCCATCAGCAGAATAATAACCGCCCCACTGATCATGGTACAGGCCATTGTCATCATAATAGCCGCCTTCGCTTTCATTATAGAACTTTCCATCTGCACTATAGTACTGGCTGGATGAAAAATCTGTAGATGCACCACTTCCTGTGGAAGATCCGTCTCCCGTAGTGGCATCGCTCCGGGTACTGCCATCTGTACTGTCTGTTTCCTGTTCACTTTCTTCGTTTTTATCAGAATTCTTTCCATTTTTCTTATCAGAATCTGACTGTGGCTTTACCGTAAAAGAATCTTTGGTAGCCGCAAATTTTTCTACCGTCATCGGCAATTCGGTTTCTTTTTCATTTATTGCCACTTCGGACCCCTGGCTCTTGGATGCATCTGGATCTACTACGGATAAACCGGCATTGGTCACAAATGCACTTCCACCTGCTGCAAGTACTGTCGCACCTGCTACTGCCAGGATGGTAGTTAATTTCCTCTTATTAGACATTTTTCCTCACCTCTTGGTAAGGATCATAACACATACTGTTTCAATTGTCCATTATTTCTCCCTTTTTCTAAGGAATAAAATTGCCAATAATGCCGTAAATACAACAATTCCAGGCATAATTACCCAGTTTTTCCCTGTGCTTTTTTCTGCCTCCTCTTCTCTTTTTTTGTCTGTCCTATCCATCGCATCAGTCTCCCCCTTTCCCTCTTTTTCTTCTGAAACAGATTCTTTTTTCTGTATTGTAATGTCACTCCCTTTCTTTCGTTCAGGTACCTGCCTGGACTCTCCGATCCAGAATGGTATTTCTCCGGTATCTTTCTGATTTCCTGCTTTATCTACTGCCACAACCCGGAGAGTCTGCCAGTCCTGCGCCTTCTCTAATATGATTTCCTGCTCTTCCTGTGTATTTTCTCTTATCTTTTTCCCGTTCAGCCACACTGTCACTTCCTTCAATGCCAGATTGTCTCTGCACTCCAATACAGCCTTTCTCTCCGACATTTGATAAACGCCTTCTGCTTCCACTCCTGTAAGTAAAATAAATGGCGCACTTTTATCTACCGCAAATTCTATTTTCTGTTTTCCCATACGATTATCCCCGGTATTCCAAGCTCGATCCTCGCTGGCACAGATCAGGTAATACCGTCCTTCTTCCTGAAAGCAGACATCTGATATCGTATAGCAATACTTTTTCCAGGTTCCGTCATTTCCCTCCTTCTTTACGGTATAATCCACTCCCCGTTTCAGTTGTCTGGTTTCCCCCTCATGTCCCAGAAGAATTCCAGATTCCGTCAGATAGTCTACATTTACCTCATAAATTTTAAGGCTGGCCGGACTGGCCACATAGAACTGCTCTGTCTGTTCTCTGGTCACATCATCTATATAATACACGGAACCAAATCTGTTCACCGAAAAATGGATTTCCCTGCTGCTGTGATTTCCGGCCAGATCTTCTGCCTCTGCCTTTAATGTATAGACATCATCCCACTCACGTTTTTCCGGAAGATTTTCCATCTGCAATGCCAGTTCTTCCAGACTTTCTCTGTCTGTCTTGTTCCACACGACTCTCCGCTCTCCATTTTGGAATCCGGTCAGGGTCAGCTTCAGGCTGTCTCTCTTCAGATTCCTATCTTTCATCACACAGACGGGCGTCACTTTTCCATTATTCGCACTGCCGGCTGTGATCTGTTCAAACTGCAGCTCTGGTGCCATCCGATCCATCACAATTTCTCCACTGCACTGATAGCGAACATTTCCTACCATATCCTCCAGCCGGATCCATATCCGGCAACTCCCCTCCCGGTTCAGGAATAGCTGTGTTCCTTTTTTCCAGTTGCTCCGGCTCAGGTAAAGAGCTTCCCCGCTGATGGTCTTTTCCTCTTCAAAAGCTGCATATAGTTCCACATTTTTCACACCGCTTCCATACTCAGTCAGATCGGACACTGCTATCTGCGAATCTCTGTTCAAATAATGTATACCTTCTGCAGATTCTCGCTTTCCATCAAGCAGCAGCCCTGCCTGCGGTGCATCTTTGTCTGTCCTCCAGGAAAAACTGCGTATCTGGGATTGTGCGATGATTTCACCATTTTCATTCTTTCGTGTCAGGACAAACTCCCCACTTCCATCTTCCTGAAGATTGGAAAATAATTTTCCATCTGTAAACCCACTCCCATCTTCTGGCAGAACCTGTATCTGTGCTCCTGCTTTCACCCATAAAGTCCCTGCGGGATCGACCCACATAGCAGAAGGATCCGTACACCGTATTGTATAATCCAGTGTTCCGGTCACCGGAGCCTCTGAAAGAATTACATCTCCGCCTTCTACATTCTCTGTTTCTTCTATATAAAACGTATAATTACCGGTCGGATTGCCGGTTATACTTCCATCTGGATTTTTTCTTACCGTAACTGCATGTCGATAATGAATCGGTTTTCCCTTTTCATACATGGGACTTTCTTTACACAGTATGCTTTCATCTATTTCCAGTTCCGGATAGCAAAAGTCTTCCGGTACTTCCCCATCTGGGCAATCCTGCTCCAGAAATCCGGTAACCTTCACAATCTCTTTCTCTTCAAAGATCAGATTATCCATCGTAACATCGGAATAATAGCTTTTTCTGGCGTTACTGATATGAATGGTAAGCGGTCTTGGCAAAATCTGTACCTCTAATACTTCCTGTGACGGTTCCTGTATTACCTCATATTGTTCACTGCCTGCTCCGGTCAGCGCCACGATCACCTCAACTGGCCATGTTCCTGCATCCGATTCTTGCGTTCTTCCTTCTATCTCGATCTGCATTCCTTCCGGTAGCCCGACCACCTGTGCTTCTACTGCTGCCCGGTCTGTCCCATCGTAATATCGTCTCGGTTCTGTTATTTTCACATTTGACAGAATAATCTGATGTTTTTCTGTTTCCGTTTCAGTCTCTGTTTCCTGCTCTGTATTACTTTCGTCTTCCCATTCGCTTTCCCCTTCTTCTCTGGAGCCTGAGCCGTCCAGATTCTCCTTCTCGCTCTCTTCTTCTGATTCGATTCCTGTCACCCATTCCGATTCGTTCCATATCTGCCCCCTCCAGTCTGTCTGTGTTGCGCCAACCTGATCTGCTGCCAGCACCAGCGATGCCCATATGCCAAATGCTACAACAGTTTCTATTTTCCTCATACCTTTCCTCCTCATCTCCAGCTTTCTGTTGCTTTGTATCACATCTGATATACCCGCTTTATCATTTTTCGAATCTCACTGATATCCTGATCCAGTTCTTTTCCAAGTTCCTGCATACGACCGTGTCTGTTCTGGATCTGGCTTCGTTCTTTTTCTGCCTGTAGCAGTTTTTCTTCTAATTGTGCACTCTGTATGCCACATTCTTTCAATTCCACCATATAATGTTTCCAGGAAGAGAGCATCTCCGACCAGAGCATCAGCCTTGTCATCGTAATCTGCCCCTTGTGAAAGATAAGAAGCTGTTCACAATCATCCCAATAGTCTGAAAATAGCTGTTGTCCTTCTCCTGTTTCATCATATTTTTTCCATTTCTCCCAGTATTCTCCCATCTTTTTATATAACTGGCTTTTTCTCCATAGTTCCGAGTCTGTTCCAGTCTCTTCCGACATCTGCGTTACTTCGGCAAACCATCTGGATGCATAGCGTTTTCCTTCCAGTCCGGTATAAAAATACCAGTAGGTAATTCCACTTTCATAGGCCACCTCCTGCCAGTCTGCCGGACTCTGCTTTAAAATCTCTCTGCAGTTAGCTTCCATGCCCCCCGGTATCTGTTTCCATAGTTTTCGATAATACAGATCCTCCTGTTCATCCATTTCCATATCCTGCTGAAACTGTTCCAGCAGTTTCAAATACCCCTCTTTTCGTTCCGGGTATTTCATAATCAGCTGAACAAACGCCTGCTGCTGTTCTTCTGCACTTAACAGACTGGCCGCCTCCAGCTCACTGTGATACTCCTGTTCTTTGGTATTCCACTGTAATGCACGGACTTCTTTTATGCCCATTCCAGTCAGCAGGCTTCCTGTCAGGATCAGCATAACTGCATAAAACCAACTTTGCAGACTCATTTTTTTCAATTCCTTTTCGGCTTTTTTGATGGAGATTCGCTTCTTTCCTTTGTCCATCAGCTTTAGGGCCAGCTTCCTTAATTTTCTGCTTCCACAGGCCTCCGCCAGCAATTGCATCAATCTTCCATAGCTATAGCCATCCCGTTCTTCCGGATCCATCTTCTGTAATTCGCTTTTCTCTCTGGTGTACTCCTTTGTTCCGGTATATTTTCCGGCACTGCCCTGCCGAATCAGAGATCCCATATCCACCAGCACAATTTGCTTTCTTTGCAGCATCAGATTGTCAGGTTTCAGATCCCCATAGGCAATCGGCGGATTCTGACGATGAAGATACTCCAGTATCTCTCCAATCTGCCTGCACCAGCACATCGCCATTTTCAGTGTTATTTTTCCGCCATTTTCCATGTAGGCCTGCAGATTCATGCCCTCAATATATTCTGACACGATCATCACAGTATCCTCCGTCTCCAGAATATCTGCCACCTCCGGAAGCCCGGGACAATGCAGAGTCTTCCATACTTCTACGCTTTCTCTTGAGAAACAGACTCCCTCTTTTTTCACTTCTTTTATTGCATAAAAACGAAATAACGTCTCCTGAAAAGCCAGATAAACACTGCCTTCCTGTCCCTTTCCCAGTAAACGCAGAATCTTGTATCTGTCGTCAATCCAGGTTCCCGGTTCCAGACCAATTCCTCCCTTCCGGTTATTTACTTGTCATAAATGTGTCCAGAAAATCCTGAGTTACCGCCCCTTCCATAAGCAGCAATGACTCTGAACAATATTTTCTTCATAGATGGAATCAATTGGCGAACGCCATGATATGATTCACAGATTTGAATTGTGTTTATTATAATACAGGATGCAACATTTGTCTATTGTTAATGTTGCACAATGTTTTTCATTGTATCTGATTGTTGGATTTCTTGTATAAAAATCCCCGTGTCCTACAACACGGGGGCAGTTTTTACATTCTCTCCGGTGCATCAAATCCCAGCACGCCGATGCAGCTTTCCAGCACATCGCGGGTCAGTACCAGTAATTTGATCCAGGATGCTTTCTGCTGTGCATCCTCTTCTGATAAGATCTTGGTCTCATGATAAAATCTGTTGAATGCATTGGACAGATCATAAATATAAGAGCAGATCTTATGCGGTGCCATTTCTTCAAATGCACCTTCCATCACGCTGTTAAACTTGCTCAGTTCCAACATCAGTGCCTTTTCACTGGCATTGGCTGCCACACCGATCTGACCGGCCTGACTATCTTCACCTGATGCCTGATATTTGTTCAGAATTGACTTGATACGTACGATGGTATACAGAATATAAGGTCCGGTATTTCCCTCAAAAGAGGTAAAACGATCAATATCAAATACATAATCCTTGGAAGCCTGGTTGGACAGGTCTCCATACTTGATAGCTGCCAGTCCTACAATTCTCGCCGTTTCCTTTGCCTCTTCCGGATCAATCTCATGGTTATCCATGATCTTCTGATACATTTCATCATTGATCTCTTTGATCAGATTTTCCAGACGCATTACTCCACCGTCACGGGTCTTGAACGGCTTACCGTCCTTTCCGTTCATGGTGCCAAATCCCAGCCAGGACAACTTCGTATCATCGCTTACCAGACCTGTCTTTTTGGCGCAACGGAATACCTGAATAAAATGCATCTCCTGACGTTTGTCAGTGACATACTGAATCTGCTCCGGATGATACAGCTTCATACGTTCTACGATCGTAGCCAGATCGGTAGTAGCATACAGGGATGCTCCATCTGACTTCACTATAATACAAGGTGGGATCTCCTTGGTATCTGTATCTTCTTTGACATCTACGACATAGGCACCCTGATCTTCATGGGCAAAACCCTCATCCTTCATCTTCTGAACCATGTCCGGAATATAAGGCTGTGCATCTGATTCTCCCTTCCACAGATCAAAAGATACATCCAGCTTACCATAGTTCTTCTTCAGGTCTGTTACAGAAACCTTCATAATGTGATCCCAGAGGGCACGATATCCAGGTTTTCCAATCTGCAGCTGGCGTGTTGCTTCCAGTGCCTCTTCCTTATAACTTTCATCCTCTTTGGACTTCTTGCTGGCGGTCGGATAGATCTCTTCCAGATCACTGATGGTAAATGGCGCTTCTTCTGGATATTCTCCAGTATAATCATCCTGGAAATAGACCAGATCCGGCTGACGCTTCTGTAATTCCGTAATGATCAGTCCCATCTGCAGACCCCAGTCTCCCAGATGCACATCCCCGATGACTTTATGTCCCATGAAACGTCCCATTCTCTTTAAGCTTTCACCAATGATTGCAGAACGTAAATGTCCTACATGAAGCGGCTTGGCCACATTGGCTCCGCCGTAATCGATCACGATGGTCTTAGGTTCTTTTGCCTTTTCCACAGACAAATCTTCATCCGCCTGCATCTTACGCAGATAATCTGCCAGATAAGCACCTGACAGTTTCATATTGATAAATCCCGGATTCACGGCTGTGACTTTCTCAAACATAGTGCTTTCTGCCAGATTCGCTACAACATCATTGGCAATCATAATCGGCGCTTTTTTATACTGCTTCGCAGCCGCCATGGCGCCGTTGCACTGGTACTCACACAGGTCCGGGCGATTGGACAGGGACACTCTTGCAAGGGATGCATCGTATCCGGCTTTTTCAAATGCCGGAACCAGCTCCTGGGCAATCAGATCTAACAGTTTTTTCATCTCAACTTCCTCGTTTCTTACTTCTCAATTTACACGTTTTGTTATTAATTATACGTAACTGTTCAGAACTCACTGTGAAGATACTGAACAGTTACGATTATACTGGTAAATGTGAGGATTTTCAATAGTCGTTTTATATCCGGTTTACTGAATCACGGATAAAAGCTTTACAGTCCACATAGGCAATACTGCTCTCTGCCTCTGCTTTTTCATCCTGCTTCATCAGTTCAATGATAATCTCACTGGCCCGGTAACCAATATCATGTAGTGGCAGTCCCATCGTAGTCAGCGGAGGCTTCTCGTATCCGGCCATTTCCCGGTTATCATATCCCACTACTGCAATATCTTTTCCGACTTTTCGTTTTCGCTCATCCAGCCGGTCATAGGCTCCACCAGCCATAAAGTCATTCATGCAGAAAATTGCCGTCACATTTTTTTCCAGCAGATAGTCCGTATTACGATACCCACTTGGTCTCTCCCAGTCTCCATAGACTACCAGATCAGGATCATACAGTACATTGCCTTCAAACAATGCTCTTTGATAGCCCTCCAGTCTGGAACGGGTATGCATACTGTCTTTTTTTCCCGCAATGACTCCAATCCTGCGATGTCCCATAGAGATCAGATACTTCACCAGCTCCCTGG
Organism: Muricoprocola aceti; assembly: GCF_025567005.1. Lineage (NCBI taxonomy): Bacteria > Bacillati > Bacillota > Clostridia > Lachnospirales > Lachnospiraceae > Muricoprocola > Muricoprocola aceti. Next base: position 99,670 of record NZ_JAOQKE010000002.1, on the reverse strand, counting down.
CTCCCTGCTCATCGGATACCATCACAGACGGAATCCCTTTTTGCGTCGTATAACTGTAAGCTACCACCATTGGCACCGGAAGCTGTTGTGGCAGAACGTTAATCAGCCGCTCATGAGCGGCTACATAAATAATCCCTTCCACCTGTTTGGACAGAAGCTTGTATATTTCTCTCTGTACAATAGCTCCATATCGGTCACTTTGATAGTAGGTATCCTCAAATTTTTTATAAAGTCTCAGATTCACCAGCAGAATCTGATAATCTTCTTTCTCACAGTACTCTGTGATGCCATCAATGATATCTGGCAGGGCAAAAACCGTCATATCTTCTGCAATCACTCCGATACACCGGCTATTCTTTGTTTTCAGATTCTTTGCCACAGAATTCGGGGTATAATTCATCTCTTCGATCACTTTCTGTACCCGGATTCGCGTTTCTTCACTGACCTTTCCCTTCTCGTTGATGATATTCGAGACAGTTGCCACGGATACTCCGCTTATCTTAGCTATTTCCTTTATCGTAGGCATCCTGCATTCTCCTTATCTCTTTTTACTTTTGCATAAATGCACTTTTCATCTTAAAAGGCAGCAAATACCTGCCATTTATCATGTATGGTACTGCTGCCTGTCTATTATCCGTCAATTACTTTTGATTATACTCCAATCCTGATGTAATGTCTATGAGTATATCATCTTCTCCTTTTTCCATTCTCTAATGCCATTACTTACTCTTTCACTGCACCGGCAGTCATTCCACCTATGATTCTATTTGTCAGGAAAACATATACAATGCAAGTGGCTCGTATTCCAGTCCCTGCCCTGCTGCAATGGTGTAGAATAATCTTTTCGCTGACTCGCTTTACATAAGATCCAAACAGGCTGTCTGTAATGCGAATATCCTTCCATCTGATTTTTTCTCTTTCCTGTCTCATGATCCCCTCCGCCGTGTTATGGTAGATTGTTAAACGATTTAATCATTGTATTTTCTATGTTTTTTGAATGATAAAATCATTTTTTTCATTATTTCTTTCTTTTGGTTAATCGTTTTTCCTTTTGTTTGCTTTCATCCAACATTCCTGTTCACTCCATACAAGGCTGCATGATTCTCAATGCACAGAAATCTTGACGCTATCCGATTCAGAATTTATAATGAACCTGATATTAAAATCAAACGTCAGAAAGGGAGTGTGTTTCCTTATGGAATATACGAAGGTTTTTGATTACCGTTGTCCGACCGATGCTTCAAAAGCAAAGCATTCTGTCACCTTCACGAAAGGCAGCTGCAGCCGATATCCGGAGGATATCATGACCAGCTTTGTCTGCAGCCGCAATTCTGCCTGCAGCAAATGCGCCGAGAATTATCGAGACTAACGACCATACCAGTATCCGATCATTTACAACTATCATCTATACAAGGATCTTATATGCCAGAACAAAAGAAAAAAACATCAGGAACTTCTGCCAGTAATAAATCGAAAACGAATACCCGCCGTAGCACCCGAAAATCAGCCGATGCTACAACAGATGCCGGCAGCTCAAAGAAACGCCAACGCTCCGGCAGCCAATCATCTGCTTCCCACAGGAAACGCTCCCAGCTTTCCCGGGCGCAGGAAGTCAAACGCCTGAAGATATTGATCGCTGCTGTCACTGCTGCCGTCCTGATCATCGGCGGTCTGCTGATACACCGTCTTCTCTTTCCCATCAACAAAGGGTCTCTGAACGGTGTCAGTGACGAGGTTCTACAATACCAGGCTTCCATGGAAAAAGCCTGCAAGGCTGCAGGCATTTCTCAGTTTTCCACTGTTATGCTGGCTATGATGCAACAGGAAAGTTCCGGTCTGGGTACGGATGTTTTACAGTGTTCCGAATGTCCGTTTAATACGGAATATGACAACAGTCCAAATGCTATCACCGATCCAGAATATTCTATTCAGGTGGGTGCTGAATATTTTGCCTACTGTCTGAAGGAAGCCGGATGTAAAAGAATAAAAAATACAGAGCGGTTAAAAATCGCTCTGCAGGATTATAATTTTGGTAACAGCTATGCTGCCTGGGTTCTGGAAAATTACGGAAGCTATACCGTAGAAAATGCCACAGAATTCTCTCTGATGATGCAGGAAGCTCTGGGATGGAGCAGCTACGGAGATCCGGAATATGTAGAGCATGTGCTGCGCTATTATGTTGAGCCCTGATCTCAGAAGTCAAAGAAAAAGTCCATGACCTTCGGCCATGGACTTCTTTTTCTATTTCAGTCTACGCAAAGCCATCACTGCATCATCGATATATGGATTCACAGCCTGGGCGAAGCTTCCATCTGCCATCCGTGCAAATTCCGGATCAATTGGCATCTTGCCAAGCACCTGCGTTCCGAGCTCTTTTGCAATCTCATCAATATGGCTTTCTCCAAAAACAGAGATCTTCTTTCCACAATCCGGACAGGACAGATAGCTGTAGTTCTCCACAATTCCCAGTACCGGAATATTCATAGTTACCGCCATATTATAGGCTTTCTTCACGATCATGCGTACCAGATCCTGAGGCGAAGATACAATCACAATTCCTTCTACAGGAAGAGACTGGAATACTGTCAACGGAACATCACCGGTTCCTGGAGGCATATCCACCAGAAGATAATCCAGTTCGCCCCAGATTACATCACTCCAGAACTGTTTGACCATTCCCGCAATCACCGGTCCTCTCCAGATAACTGGAGATTCCTCATTTGGCATTAACAGATTGATAGAAATCACTTTGATATCATTGTCTGTGATAGCCGGATAAATTCCCTGGTCATCTGCCACCGCACGCTGATGCAGCCCATACATTTTTGGAATGGATGGGCCGGTGATATCTGCATCCATAATGCCGACACGATATCCCCTGGACGCCAGCTGATTGGCCAGAGACGCAGTCACCATAGATTTACCAACGCCACCTTTTCCACTGACTACACCAATTACATGTTTTATATCTGAAAATGCATTCATATCCACCAGGAAACTCTGTGGATTCTGTTTACTTGGACATCCCTCACAACTTGATTTTGAGCAACTGGATGCACTGCTGCATGTTGAATTCTCTGCCATATTATCCCTCACTTTATTATTTTATGATAAATAAGGGGACGAAACCTTCTCCGTCCCCTGACTTTCTTTATTTTATGCCATTTTTTCTGTTATTACAAGTCATTTCCTTGTACTATCTGAGATACCAGCCCTGAGAAACAATAAATACTGTCATACCAGCTCTTCCATATTCCAACACATCTGCACAGGTCAGGCTCTCTTCATGCTGATCTGTATATGTCAGGTTTTTCTCTGCTTCAGGCGCTGTATTTTTTCTTTCTGGCACATGTTTCAAAGCTTTCACTGCACTTTCTGCTGTGTGATAAGCGGTTGTTTTCGTTTCTGCTTCACCTTCTACAATCTTTTCTGTTTCCAAAGATCTGTTTTCCAGTTCTTCCTGATTTTCATTTTCCTCATGGACAACCGTTCCATGTGCTACCGTAAAATTTTCTTTTCCGGCATCACGAGCGGTGTTTTCTTTCCGTCCACCCAATCGATTTGTGCCTGTCATATGTGCACCCATCCACTTCAGTGCCTCGGTCATATCGGATGCTTCGATAATATTTGAAGCACCTGCGCTGCTTCCCGATGAACTGGAGGCTTTCGATGTCTCATCTGTGATCTTCTCCGGCCACAGACCGGCCATTTCCATCATACTGCCACCTTCTTCTGCCGTCATTTCCTGCATGGTGATCTCTGCAGTTCCAGTCACTTTCTCATATCCAGCTTCCTCTGGCACAAAGGTCCATTCCCAGATTCGTTTATCACCAGCCACACCTGTCAGCTCCATATCTTCATCCAAAACACGATCCTTTCCAGGCTTTCTCCATTCCACTTTTCCTCTTACCTGACTGCCATCTTCGTCCGTTGCATATTCTGGAACCACAATCGCACCAAAGCATTTTCCGATCTCCAGTTTCTGATCTTCCACCTGATACGTCAGTTTCCTCAGGTTCTCTGCTTCCTCGCCTTCTGTCTGGTTTTCAGAATCTGCTTCTGTCTCGGCTTGTGTGTCGATTTCTGTCTCCTCAGCAACCTCCGTTGCCAAAACACGTTCTTCTGCTGCCGGATTGACATTTGCCATTTTGATCTCAGCTGACTGATCCAGAACCTGTTCTTCCTCTGCGCCTGTTCCTGATGCCACTTCCACAGAAGAGGCTTCTACATCCGATTCCATTTCGGTATCTTCCACTCCCTCAGAACCAGGAAGTTCTGTTTCTTCCAGAACGGTTTCCGTATTCTGCACCTGTGCCTTGACACCTATGCAGCCATTCAGTAGTACGCAACAGCTGCATATACCTAACAGCTTTATCAGCCTTTTTGCTTTCATAAAACAAATCCTCCTGCTTCTTTTTATTTATTATTTTAATCATCCATGCTCGTTTTTTCTTATTTTTAGTCAAATTAAGGCTGAATCCAATATCTGTTTTCAGACATAGATTCAGCCTTTTTATATTTCCTATTCTTCCCGTTCTGTCAGATCTTTTTTCCGGTTAAAAATGTCATATACACATGGAATGACAAACAAGGTCATCAGCGTACCATAGATCAGGCCACCAATTGTTACAATCGCCATTGGCTGCACCATATCTGCCCCCATACCATTTCCGGCTGCCATTGTACACAATCCCAGAATGGTCGTCAGTGCTGTCATGATAACCGGTCGCAGCCTGGAACGTCCAGCCTCCACAATAGCAGGTTTCTTTTCCATTCCGCCTCTTCGCAGCTGGTTAATATAATCCACCAGAACAATACCATTGTTTACAATAATACCTGCCAACATAACAAAGCCGATCAGGGCAATGACACTGACTGGCTTATCAGCCAGATATAATGCCAGGAATCCACCGGTAAAGGCCAATGGAATCGTAAAGATAATGATAAACGGTGACAACATGGACTGGAACTGGGCCACCATGATCAGGTACATGAATACAATTGCTAGAATCAGCATTTTGACTACCTGCCCCATTGCCTCATTGATGGTCTCATCTTCTCCCTGCATGGATACACTATATCCCTTCGGCACCTTATATTCTGCAAGCTTCTTTTCTGCTTCTGCGGAAACCAGTCCAATATTATAGCCATCTTCCAGCTCTGCTGTTGCACTGACGTAACGGTTCTGTGCATCACGCTTAATGGAAGAAAATCCTTCTGTATCTACGAATTCCACCAGGTCAGATAATGGAATGTCTTCTTTTTTCTGATCCGCATTGGTTCCTTCTATTGTCAGTTCTTTTATTTTATCTCTGGTCAGTGTCTCATCTGCATCACTGATTACCAGGACGTCATAATCAGACGACTCGGTACTTAACGTTGTGGCACTGCTTGCTTCTGCCAGCTTCTGCTGGAGGAACTGATAGATCTGTGCGGTGGTCAGCTGATAGCTCATGGCTTTATTTTTGTCCACCACCAGGCGCATTTCCACCGTCTTTTCTTCAATACCATCTGATACATTTTTCGTTCCATCCACAGAAGAAAGAATCTCTGCCACATCTCCTGCGATCTGTTTCAAGGTATCCAGTTCCCTGCCTTTGATCATGACGCTGATACCAGAACCACCCAGGGATGACATATCCATATTCGAAGTCTGTACATTTATTTCACAGTCCAGATCCTTTGTTTTCTCCATAATCTGGCTGGCCACTTCCGCATCACTCTGCTTCTTATTCTCTTTCAGCATAATGTACATAGAAACTTCCCGGTTACTTCCCGATCCAGATCCCATCATACTCATCATACTGTTTCCGGATACCATGGCGCCCACATCTTCCACGTCCTCAATCGTGCGAATGCGCTCAATTGCCTCATCGGACACTTTTGATGTGTCGGCCAGTGAACTGTCCTCCGGTGCTGTCAGGGTAGCAGACATCTGTGTACTTTCCATGTCACCCATAAATTCGGTTCCCCTGGAAACTGCCAGCTTGGCAGACAATACCAGGATTCCTGCTGCCAGGAGAATAACCAGAGGCTTCACCTTCAAAGCCCCTTTCAATGTCCATGCATAGGCATTTTGAATTTTATCAAAAATACGGTGTTTCTTATCCGTTCCTTTTTTCAGAAGCCCCGCCGCCATAGCCGGCACCAGTGTCAGTGCTACGACCAGACTGGCTATCAGTGAATATGCAATGGTAAGTCCCATATCCACAAACAGCTGTCTTGTGATTCCTTCTGTAAACAAAATCGGTGCAAATACACATATGGTTGTCAGGGTAGATGCCACAATCGCGCCTGCCACCTGGCTTGCGCCCTCTACAGCTGCTTTTTTCACGGAATATCCTTCGCTTCGCAGACGATAGATATTCTCAATTACTACAATGGAGTTGTCTACCAGCATACCGATTCCCAGTGCCAGACCGGACAGGGAAATAATATTCAGAGTAATATGACTGAAATACATACAAACAATCGCCGTCATAATACTGATTGGGATAGAGCATGCAATCACCAGCGTCGGTCGAAAGCTTCCCAGAAATATCAGCAGTACCAGGATTGCAAGCACTGCTCCGGATAGCATATTCTGGATGACAGAATCTACTACCATATCAATGTAGACACCCTGATCCATCATCTTGATAAAACGAATATCTCCGTTGTTTTCTTCCAGTTCTGCGAACTTGTCTTTGATCTTATTCGACACCGTTCCAGTGGAATAGCCTGACTGCTTCTGCATCGTCAGCATCACACCCGGATGATCATTGACCGTTGCATAGATCTCATTACTGTTATCCGTCATCACCACATCTGCCACATCAGAAAGCGTAATCGGATCCAGGTCATCCATATGCAGATCCAGCACCACGAGATCATTCATGTCTTCCATACTGCTGAATTTGTTTCCTACTCGCACCAGGAAATCAATGCCATCTTCTGTCACATAGCCTGCCGGCATCATAAAGTTCTGGGCTGCCAGGATATTCCTGATCAGATCTGTAGTTACCAGTTCCGTCACATCTGCCTGATCATAGGCAGATTCCTTCTGCTCCTCGATCTGATCCAGTGCTGCTTCAATCTGCTGCTTTCCGGACTGCAGCTGGGCTTTTCCCACTGCCATCTCAATGGTGGCATCGATCTTGGCCCCGTCTATCTTACTCTGCGCACCGGACAGCTGGCTCTGTCCATCGGTCATCTTTTTCTGAGCTGCTGCCAGCTGTTCTTTTGCCGCATTTAACTGGGTTCTGCCCTCTGTAATCTGGGATTTGCCCTGTGCAACAGCGTCTTTTCCCTTCTGAATGGTCTCCATCTGTTCCGGAGTCTTGTCAATCTGCTCCTGAATTGTGGCAATACCATCTGAAAGCTGCTTATCAGTATCCTGCAAGGTTGCCTTTACACTGGAAATATTGGTCTCCAGTTCGTCACCAGACAATGTAATATCGATTCCAAGGGCAATCAGCTGATTTCTCTGTTCCACCAGCTGATCGTACTGTGCTTTGACCGCTTCCATGCTCTGAGCCATCTGACTGACATCTCCTGCCAGCCCTCCATAATCCGGCACATTCACACTTCCTGATTCATCCAGAATCTGTTCCGCACCGATACTCTGACTGCTTCCCAGCCCCGCCAGCACTTCTCCATCTGCAATCTCTGGCTGGGTATCCACCGAATCTGGCATCTGCACATCTGCCTCCTGTGCGCTGTCCTGAGCTGCCTTCGTCAGATTCTGCTGATTTTCGATCAGACCCGCTGTCTCATCCTGTGTCTGATCTGCTTCTGTCACTTCTGTATCTGGAACATCTTCCTGGACCTGACCAAGCCCCAGCACCTGCTCCAATTGTGCAATCGCCTGATTCAACTGTTCTACCTGCCCGGCAGTCAGAGTGCTTACCGCTGCCAGTGCCTGATCTATGGAATCTTTCTGCGTCTCCAATGCTGTCTTCTGAGCCGGAAGTGACAGAAGTGCTTTTTCTCCGTCTTCCAGCTGTTTTTCCTGATTGTTTAATTCTGTTTCCGATTTATCCAGTTCACTTAAAGCAGACTCTACCTCTTTCTGTTTCTCACTTAACTGGACACTTCCTGTAATCATCTGAGTGGAACCGGAACTGATCTGCTCCTGTGCTTTTCCTGTCTGCTCTTTCAGCTGTTCCTGTCCGCTCTTTAAAGCGCTTTCCCCGCTCTCCAGCTTCGCCTTGTTTTCGTCCAACTCTGCCTGTGCATCATCGAACTTCTTATCCAGTGCTTTACGGACTTTTTGATTGACTTCTTTGATTTTGTCCTCTCTAAGGACAACCTGCACCTGTTCCTCAATGGTTCCGGTGGAAGAAACAGAAGCTACACCCTCTATGCTTTCCAGCTCCGGCAGGATATTATTTTCCACCAGATCAGTCAATTCACTCTGACTCAGGTCGCCGCCTTCCAATGCTGCCACCATAACCGGCATCATATCCGGATTCAGCTTCATAATAATCGGATTGCCCACCGAATCACTCCAGGTTCCCTCGATCTGGTTCAGCTTCTCCCGCATATCTACCGTAATGGAATCCATATCTGTTGTCTGAGCAAATTCCAGGACCACCATAGACAGATTCTCTGCGGATGTAGAACTGATATTTTCAATATTACTGATGGTTGCCATCGCCTGTTCCACTGGTCTGGTTACCGTACTCTCTACTTCCTCCGGACTTGCCCCGATGTAAGTGGTATACACAATCGCATACGGCAGATTCATATCCGGAAGGAGATCTGTCTGCATGCTGGTAAAGGATACATAACCAAGCACCAGAACCAGTACCACTCCCACAAGAACGGTATACGGCTTCTTTACACTAAACTTCGATATCATCTTTGCCTCCCCTGTTGTCTTTTTCTCCCTCATTTACACTGTCACAACAATCTATCTGTGGCATAATCTCATTGATCCGCTTCAGTATATGCAGCATCTGCTTTGCATCCTCTTCTCCCAGCTGTTCCATCAGCCTGGTCACCATGCAAAGCGGCATCTTCTGCCACTGTTTTGCCTGTTCTTCTCCTTTTCCAGTCAGTTCTACTCGTATTTTTCTTCGATCTTTCTCCTCTGCCTTTCGAGCGATCATCCCCTTGCGTTCCAGATTATTCAGAGCTGCCGCCACACGCGCAGAGCTGGTCTTCATTGCTTTTCCCAGTTCCCCCGGCGTCGCAGTATCCTGTTTTTTCCAGAGATACATCAGCAGGAACGCTTCTCCCTTCATCGAACTGCTGATCTCTCTGCTGCGATGATATCGTCCCAGTCTAATAAAATCTTCTAAAAATTCACTTGCCAGTTCTTCAAAATCCATTATTTTCCCTCTTATTCCTCATATTGTTATCTAATAGTATTAGCATTTTAGCCCAGTCCTTATTAAAGTGTCAAGGGAATTGCCAAAAATCTGTTGCCAAATTTACGGTTTTCTTATATGATGGTCAGGAGTCTGTTGTAAAACACCTGTATTTAAGGAGATTTTTATGATTTTAGAGGTAAAGAATCTGAGCCACGGTTTTGGTGACCGTGCGATTTTTGAAAATGTATCTTTCCGGCTCTTAAAAGGAGAACACATTGGACTGATCGGTGCCAACGGAGAAGGAAAGTCTACCTTTATGAATATTATTACCGGGCATCTGATGCCAGATGAAGGAACGGTAGAGTGGGCGAAAAATGTCCGTGTGGGATATCTGGACCAGCATGCCGTTCTGGAAAAGGGCATGACTATCCGAGACGTTCTGAAGTCTGCTTTTTCTTATCTTTTTGATATGGAAGCCGACATGAACCGGATGTTCGAGCAGATGGGGGAAGCCTCCCCTGAAGAAATGGAAAAGCTGCTGGAAGAGACCGGTACCATTCAGGAGCTTCTGGAACATCACGATTTTTATATGATTGATGCAAAGGTAGAAGAGATCGGCCGTGCCCTCGGTCTGGTGGATATCGGGCTGGATCGGGATGTTACGGATCTGTCCGGCGGTCAGCGTACCAAAGTACTGATGGGAAAACTGCTTCTGGAAAAACCAGATATTCTGCTTCTGGATGAGCCGACCAACTACCTGGATGAACAGCATATCGAATGGCTGAAGCGCTATCTGAATGATTACGAGAATGCATTTATTCTGATCTCACATGACATTCCGTTCCTGAACAGTGTCATCAACCTGATCTATCATATGGAAAATAAATCTCTGGACCGTTATCCGGGAGACTATGACAAATTCCAGGAAGTCTATGCTATGAAAAAAGCACAGCTGGAGGCTGCCTACAACCGCCAGCAGCAGGAAATCCGTGACCTGAAGGACTTCGTAGCCCGCAATAAGGCCAGTGTGGCCACCCGTAACATGGCCATGTCCCGTCAGAAAAAGCTGGATAAAATGGATGTGATCGAACTGGCCAAAGAAAAGCCGAAGCCAGAGTTCCATTTTCAGGCAGCCCGTGCTTCCGGGAAAATGATTTTCGAGACAAAAGATCTGGTGATCGGGTACGATGATCCTCTGACCCGTCCGTTGAATATCTCCATGGAACGTGGCGAGCGGATTGCACTGGTGGGTGCCAACGGAATTGGTAAGACGACTCTGTTGAAGAGTATACTTGGTCTGATCAAACCATTCTCCGGCTCAGTTACACTGGGCGACTATCAGTATATCGGATACTTTGAACAGGAAACCCCGGCAGGAAATACTACTACCTGCATTGAAGAGATCTGGCAGGAATTCCCTGCTTTTAATCAGTTTGAAGTGCGCTCTGCTCTGGCCAAATGTGGTCTGACTACCGAACACATTGAAAGTCAGGTACGTGTACTCTCCGGTGGCGAGCAGGCCAAGGTTCGGCTATGCAAGATTCTGAATAAACCAACCAACATCCTCCTTCTGGACGAGCCAACCAACCATCTGGATGTAGATGCCAAGGAGGAGCTGAAACGCGCCCTGAAAGAATACAAGGGCAGTATTCTTCTCATTTGTCATGAACCAGAATTCTATCAGGATGTGGTGACAAAAGTATGGAACTGCCAGGAATGGAGTACGAAACTGTAACAGAACAAAAAAAGATCCGTGGAGACATCACATTCCTCTCCAAGGATCTTTTTTACTTATCTGGCACGATCTTCATCATAGCAATAATCATACAGCAGTCTTTCCCCAACGCTTCTTACTCTGACATGCTCCAACCCTGGATAGTCTATCTGCTTCGTCTGTCCAATCTGGGGATTATCCTGTATCTTTTCTGTAAGCTCCAGTACTTCTCTGACATAGTGATAAGTAAGTATCTCCTGCTCCCCATCTTCTGCCAAACTGTCTTCCGATACCCCATTTCCATCCGCGACTATCTGCTGTGCATGTCCCGGATAGATCTTGACTTCTATTCCAGTCCGCGCTTTCTCGTTTTCCAGAAATACCAGCAGCCTTCGTACCTGCATTTCATACTCAGAAAGTGGTCTGCATTCTGGAAGCTGCATCCACAATACTCCTGCGCCAATAGCATCTGAAGTAAACAGAGTATTCCACTCTGGCACCCAAACCAAAAGTGATCCGGGTGTATGGCCCGGCATCTTTACGATCTGCACAGTGATGCTGCCAAAATCCATTCTTCCGTCTTCCTGCCCGGGCACCAACTGTCCTGAATCCGTGAAACCGCCGCACATTTTTTCTGTAAGAAATGTGATTTGTGGCTTTCTGTCTTTGTATTTTTCAGCAAGCATCAGCCAGTCTTTCTCCGACAAATACACCACACATCCTGCCTCCAGAAACTCTTCCATTCCTTTTCCGGCATGATCTTCGTGTCCGTGAGTAATCAACATCTCCAGCTTTTTAGCCCTGTTTTGGGGTGTATAGTCTTCATACTCTGTCCGTAAAACCTTTTCTGCCTCTGCCAGCAATCCTTCTGCCAGCCACAGTCCATCTATCATCAGCGCCTTTTCTGTTCCACAGATCAGATAAGCGTGCACCTGATTCGGTCCGCCATATTCCTCAAAACGATAAAAATGATCTTTTAATTTCTTTGTCAAGATTCTTATCATACCAGTTCTCCATACTCCAGATTATGTATCTCTATATACTGATCACTATCTTTCCCATTGGATGATCCATATACTCCGGCCACACATCCTGTGAATCCGCCTGCCACTTCTGTGGATAAATGTCTGGTGTCTACGTAATCGCCTGCTTTTCTCCATCCGTTTTGGGTCATCATTTCAAAAGATACCTGCAGATAGGTTACTTCCATACGAAGCCGCACCACATATCGGCCTTTTACCCCCGTAAAATCCTTCTCTGATACGGATTCCAGAGGCAATTCCAATTCTCTTGTTTGTACATCCTTTCCCGTCTGGAAGCAATTCATTTTCAAAGTATTCTGATTCTCTTCTAAATACAGTTCGAGCCTGATCTGATTCTCTTCATTCTGCAGATAAGCTAATCCCACACATTCGTGAGGCTTCAGATCTGTCGGTATCTCCATTGTTGTCTCCAAATAAAACTGGTCATGTTGCTGGCGAAGCGCCACAAATGCGGTTTCTTTTCGTTCTGATAAGGTTCCCGGCATCAGCCACATACGTAAGGTTCCATCGAGCATCTGCATTTTTCCGGGATTTCTCAGTCTCAGCAAATCCGGTTCCCAGTGATCTTTCTGAAAACCATACTTCTTTTTCACAATTTTCTCCGGCTCCGGCACTTCCAGATGTCCTATTCCCGGATTTACCACCGGCCATCCATCCTCCCAGACCACCTTAGCCAGAAAAGTCTCCCGGCCTTTCAATGTGTAACCATCCTTCGGACGGCAGGCAAGCAATACCATATACCAGTTTCCCTGATGATCTTCCACCAGATCTCCGTGTCCCACACAAGTCACCGGATAATGCTTCCCCAGATGACGATGGGTAAAAATCGGATTATCCGGGCAGCCCTCGTATGGACCGGTAAGCTGGCGGCTTCGTGCCGCAGCAATACAATGATGCTGTTCCGTCCCACTTTCTGCATAAAGCAGATAATACCATCCATCTTTTTTATAGAGATGTGGTCCTTCCGGCCAGATGGAATGCTCCATAAAGCCATACCAGATCGGTACCACCTCTCCTTCCAGTTTCTTCGTCTCCAGGTTCAGTCTTTGCATCCAGATCTCATTATCTCCGAAATAGGATCCGCCGCCTGTCCGTTCTCTGGTTCCAATATAATAGCAGGTTCCATCATCCTCAAAAAACAGACTTGGATCAATCCCCTCTGCATCCAGCATGTAAGGGTCCGACCATGGTCCCTCCGGCTGTTCTGCTGTCACCAGGAAATTCCCACAGCCCCCTACATTGGTGCTCACCAGATAATATCTTCCATCATGATACCGGATCGTCGGTGCATAGATACCCTGTGAATGTGCACATTCTCTCAGCTGCAGCTGAGACGGACGCTCCAGTACATTTCCAATCTGTTTCCAGTTCTGGAGATCTGTACTGCTCCATATCGGTATTCCCGGATAAAAGGCAAAAGTGGAATTCACCAGATAATATCGGTCTCCCACCTTGCAGATGGAAGGATCCGGATAGAACCCTTCCAGTATTGGATTTTTCCAAATCTTCATATCATAGTTTCCTCACATAATCCATGCGAATCGGCCGTTTTCCGGTCAGTTCCACACTTTTCTCATCCGGCTGGCTGCATCCTGCATACAGAGCAAATCTTCCTGTTACAGCTTTTCGTTCCCCACTTTCTGTTACGATCGTAAATGCCCTGGCTGCCACTGGAACAGTCACTTCTTTTTCTTCTCCGCCTTCCAGATGTACCCGGATAAATCCACAAAGCTGCGGGTGCGGGATGGTATTTTCTTTTTCCAGATACTGCACATAGATCTGCAGCACTTCATCTGTAGCTGTTCGGTCACGATTTTTCACAATTGCCTTTACAGACAGCTCTGTGATATCGTCCCCGCTTCCTTCTGTACAGATATTTGCCTCTTCTACCTGCACATCCCCATAAGTCAGACCATATCCAAATGGATACTGGGCTTTTTCTGTCATATAACGATAAGTTCTGCCTTTCATACTATAATCCGTGAACTCTGGCAGTTCTTCCAGCGTCTCATAGAAAGTAACCGGCAGTTTACCTGACGGAGACACCTCACCAAACAGCACCCTTGCTGCTGCCGCACCGCCCTGGGAGCCTGGATACCACAGATCCAGTATGGCATCAAAATGCTCTCTTGCATAGCTTAAATCCAGATCGCTTCCAGCCATCAGACACAGCACCACCGGCTTGCCACATTCTGCCACAGCCTTCATCAGATCCAGCTGCACCTCCGGCAGCTGAAGCGTCTCTTTATCCCCTGATGCATAACTGTTGCCGGTATCCCCTTCTTCTCCTTCCAGTGTCTCATCCAATCCTACACACAAAATCACCACATCACTGTGCTTCGCTACTTCCTTTGCCTCTGCCAGACGATCCAGTGTCAATGCCAGATGCTCCGTCCGGTCACGGAACAGATCACATCCCACACTGGTCAGCACCCGTACATCTTCCCCTGCATAATCCTGTATTCCTTCCTGGATCGTCACATATCTGGAAGCCGTACCATGGTAATTTCCTGCCAGTGCTGCCCGGCTGTCTGCATTTGGTCCAATGATGCCGATGGTATGCAGCTTTTCTTTTTGTAATGGCAGAATTCCATTATTTTTTAATAACACAAAGCTTTCTTCTGCCGCTTTTTGCGACAACGCCAGATGCTCTCTTGATTCAATCTCATAATAAGAAATCTGATCATATTCCGATCCGTCAAACAGGCCAAGTAAGAATCGTGTAGTATACAGACGAACGGCCGATTCGGTAATTGTCTCTTCCGTCACCAGTCCATCCTGTACAGCCCTCAATATGTGAAGGTAGGTATTCCCGCAATTCAGATCGCAGCCACGGTTGATCGCCAGCGCTGCTGACTCAGCCGGGGTATTGGTTACCATATGGCTTTCATGAAAGTCTTTGATGGCCCAGCAGTCTGAAACAAAATGTCCCCGGAATCCCCATTCCCCACGCAGCTTTTTCTGAAGTGCACGATGGGCACAGCATGGATCTCCATTAGTACGGTTATATGCCCCCATTACCGCTTCTACCCCGGCTTCTTTGACCAGAGCCTCAAAAGCCGGAAGATAAGTCTCTTCCATATCCTTTTCACTGGCTATTGCATCGAATTCATGGCGAATCGCTTCTGGTCCGGAATGCACTGCAAAATGCTTAGCGCAGGCTGCTGCTTTCATCGTTTCTCCGTTCCCCTGCATTGCTTTTACAAAGGCGACTCCCAGACGGCTGGTCAGATACGGATCTTCCCCGTATGTTTCATGTCCGCGTCCCCATCTTGGATCCCGGAAAATATTCACATTTGGTGACCAGAATGTGAGTCCCTTGTAGATATCCCGGTCATTTTCCGCCGAATAAGCGTTGTATTTGGCACGTCCTTCCACTGCTACCGTATCAGCCATTGCTCCTGCCAGCTCCGTGTCAAAAGTAGCTGCCATCCCAATGGCCTGCGGGAACATGGTTGCCTGACCCGCTCTTGCCACGCCATGAAGTCCCTCATTCCACCAGTTATAAGCCGGTATTCCAAGTCGCGGAATCGCAGGAGCATCATAGCGAAGCTGGCTGGCTTTTTCCTCCAGCGTCATCTGTCCCACCAGTGCTTCTGCTCTTTTTCTTGCTTCTTCTCTGTTCATCTGCTTCTCCTTTATCCCTTTACCGCGCCTGCGGTCAGGCCTTCTACGATCTGATTACTGAACATACAGTACACGACAACCGTTGGTGCAATGGCAATGATGATTGCCGCAAACATCTGTACATAATTGGTTGCATATGGTCCTACAAAGTAAGTCAGTGTAACCGGAAGAGTCTTCTTCATCGGATCTGAGATAAATACCATCGCCAGAAGCAGTTCATTCCAGTTACCTACAAATGTCATCAGTCCAGATACAAAAAATCCGGTACGGGCCAGTGGAAATGCGATCTTAAAGAAAAATCCATAGATACCACATCCGTCAATCGCTGCAGATTCAAATAATTCTCCAGGCATACTTTTAAAGAATCCTGTCATCAGGAAAATCGTCATTGGCAGAGAAAAAGTGATATATGGTATCATCAGACCAAACCGGCTGTTGGTCAGTCCCAGACGAGCAAATCGTACGAACAGTGGGATCAGAATACAGTGTACCGGTACCATCATACCAATCAGGAAAAAGGTATGTGCTGCTTCTGATAATTTCCATTTCATTCTGGCAATGGCAAAGGCTGCCATGGATCCGAAGAACAGGCTGACTACCAGGCTGACACCACAGACCAGTGCCGAGTTCACAAGTGCTGCCCCCAGCTTTCCCATACTCCATGCCTGTGCATAGTTCTCAGGATGCAATACCTTTGGCAGTCCAAACGGATCCGCCATGACTCCGGCATTATCTTTTAAAGATACACACAGCATCCATAAAAGTGGCGCAACGTAAATCACAACCAGAAGTACCAGAACAATATAAATGATTACAACAACCGGAGATAGCGGTTTTTTCTTTGCTGTAGCTTTCATTCTCCCAACCTCCTAGCTTTCATAATTTTCTACTTTGATAACGCGCTTGATCAGCAGCGTCACGAACAGACACATCACCAGCAGTACCACAGAAATTGCGCTGGCATAACCATATTTGAAGTAGTTAAACCCTTCTGCGTACAATTCTGTAGCAAGTACTTCGGTACGATGGTTTGGTCCTCCCTGTGTCATATTGTAAATCAGATCAAAGAACTTTAGCGATCCGATACAGTTCAGAGACAGGGATGTGATCATCATCGGCTTGATCAACGGCAGTGTAATATAACGGAAAGACTTGGCCTTTGATGCTCCGTCTATGTAAGATGCCTCATAAATATCTCTGGAGATGCCGGTAATCTGTGCCATATACAGCATCATATTCTGTCCTGCATATTGCCACAGTGCTACAAACGCAATCACCCACATCGGCAGGATAATGAATCCTTTGGTATCCATCAGCCATAACGGGCCCTGAATACCAAACTTTGCCAGAAGGGCATTGATACCGATCTTTGGATTAAATAAGAATGCCCATAACAGTCCCAGCGCTGCTGATGACAATACACATGGCAGATAATATATATTCTTAAAAAAGTTCCTGCCCTTTGGAATATTCGTAAGGAATACCGCCAGTCCCAGACCCACGATCTGCTGGCTGACTGCAGAAAACAGCATGAAAAAGACAGAGTTTTTCAATGCAAAACGGAATGTAGAATCTTTGAAAAATAATTTTTTATAATTGGCAAAGCCAACAAACTTCGGCGGCGTAAGTGCTGCATAGTCACATAGTGAATAATACAGCATCTGACAGATCGGTATCACAAGTACCAGAACAAACATCAGAAGTGCCGGTGCTATAAAGATAAAAATGGCTTTTTTGTCTTTTAAAATCTTATCCATAACATCCTCCTCGTAGTTTTATGTTTCCAAGATGATAGAAAAGGCTGCTGCGGAACATGCCTTTTTGTTCCGCAGCAGCCATGTGCCTTCAGATTATCATTTATTCCCAAACATTGTCTTCATAGAATGTCTGAACAGTCTGGAATGCTTCTTCTGGTGTCTGGTTGCCAAGGAAGATGTCAACCATTGCATTGTCGAAGCAGTCGCCAGCTTCTACAGAAGCCAGAGATTCGTTGTAGAATCCAAATGTACCTGTTGCATTAGCCAGAATGTCTGTGATATATTTCAGCTGTGCAGGTGCTGCATCATAGTCGATGTCGATATCTTTGATGATCGGAATCTTTCCACCAACTTCTGCGGTGTACTTCTGAGCGGTCTCATCTGTGAACATCTTCATCAGTGCAATGACTGCATCCTGATGTTCTGTCGTTGCGCTCATCAGAAGGTTATCTGTCTTAACGATCATACGGTTCGGGTCATTTGCTCCTTCGATTGCCGGGAACTGGAATACACCACATTTGCTTTCGAAGTCAGGATTGTTACCATTGATCTGAGCGATAGCCCAGGAGCCCTGGATCAGCATAGCTGCTTCGCCATTGTAGAAGCCTGCAGTTGCCTGATCATTGGAATCACCTGCTGCCGTTTCCTGGAAGTACTGGGACAGTTCTTTTAATTTTGTTCCAGCTTCTACACAGTTCTCATCGGTCCAGTTTGCTTCATGAGATGCGATTGCTGCAAGGTCAACGCCCTGACGGTCACACAGATAACCGGCTACCATGGATAAGCACCATGCCGTTCCTGCAGAACAGCTGATCGGTGTATAGCCTGCATCTTTGATCTTCTGGCATACATCCAGCAGTTCGTCATAAGTAGTCGGAACTTCTACTCCAACCTCATCAAAAATCTCAGTATTATAGAAGCAAAGTGCTGCTGCAAAGTTGGTAGGTACTGCATAGATCTCTCCGTCATAAGTCATTCTTTCAAAAATACCATCAGTAAATCCGTCATACCATTCTTTTTCCTGATTTTCCAGAATGTCTGTCAGAGGAGCTGCTGCCTGTGCATTTACATATACATCCATGTTCGGACCAGGGTTGCAGATGAAACAGTCCGGTGTCTGGCCAGCTGCGATCAGCGCATTTAACTTGCCATCATATTCTTCCAGATTCGTAGTAATCGGAGTCACATGATACTGTCCGTCATAGGTCTCATTAAAGCGATCGATAACATCTGCATAACCCTTGGAAATCAGATCTTCTGTTGCTTCCAGATCATCCCAGAACATCCATGTGATCTCTTCTACCTCTCCTTCCGCAGATGCGGTCAGTGGCACTGCAGCGAACAGACCAGCTACCATAGCTGTGGAAAGTAATACAGAAAGTAATTTTTTCTTCATTTTGTAAATCCCCCTTTTTTATTTTTTGTTCACGATCTTGATACTCAAATCATAGCAAAGGGGCTGACAGCTTTCACTACAATTCTTGCTTTTCAGTTATTAATTATTGCTCTTTCATTTTTCCTCTATTATTCATATAGATAATTTATACAATTTATTTTTTCAATTTTTATGCACTTTTTCTATAATATTTTATATTTTGCAAAAAATATACACAATTATCATTTCCTATATTGTATTTTTTACGTTATTTTGATATATTTATTTTACAAGTTCATTCGCAACTATTCGTTGTTTCTCAGCAATAATTCATAACGTTTCATCGAATAATCGCACCCAGTCAACCAGTTTTCACATATAAAAAGGAGCCTTCTATGATTCATCATCTCAGCGGAATTCACGAAACGGCAGATTATCGTACCGATACCCAGATCTGTCTGTATTATAACGACGAAAATGAAAATTATCCGCCGCACTGGCATACACCATTCGAGGTAATCATGCCGGTAAAGAATATCTACACCGTGGATGTCGGGAAAAAGCACTATGTTCTGCGAGAAGGAGATATTCTGGTTATCTGTCCCGGCATCGTTCATGAACTGTTTGCACCTGAGACCGGAAAACGGATCATTTTCCAGCCAGGGCTGTCCCAGGTTCAAATCCGTGAACTGGAACTGCTGATCTCCCTGATCCGGCCGGCTGTGCTGATCACGCCGGAGAAATATCCCACCTTTCACCAGACCGCCCATCAGCTTATGCTGGAGATCAAAGAGGAATACTTTCGCTGCGAGCCATACTACGAGACTGCCATCTACTCCCATTTCTTACGAATCCTCGTGGATATCGGGCGGCTTCACGGTGCCCTGAAGCATCCTTCTGCTGATGCCTCCAACAGCCGGCAAAAAGACTATCTGGATAAATTTCTCTACATCACCAACTATATCAACGAACACTTTGCGGAGGATCTGTCCCTGGAGCAGATTGCCGACCTGGCCGGCTTTAGTAAATACCACTTTACCAGGCTGTTCAAACAATACACCGATACCTCATTTTACAAATATCTGAATCAGAAGCGTATCGACTACGCCAAGACCCTACTGCTGGATCCGAACCTGCCAGTGCTGGATGTTGCACTGCAATGCGGCTTCTCCAGTCTGTCCGCATTCCTGCGGATGTTCAAACAATTGAATATGTGTACCCCGACAGAATTCCGGAATATGTACGATTCGTAGGCCATTAGGGACGGGGAAAAGTGGCTTTTTTCTTTTCTTCCTGAATTGCATCATCAATTTGAGAAGTTCTGACAGCTTTTCTTTGTCTTTCATGTTTGATCTCATAATTCGGTATATAAGTAGGAAATGATTAAAACCGTCCTTTCCTGAACAGGAACTGAAAAGGAAACACTGCCACCTGTCTACAGCCTCCTCATTCTGTGATACATCCCAGTCCCTATGCACTTTTTATTTTTGAAAGCATAAGATTCCTGAAATGTATGAAGAATTCAGATAGTGCTGCGCACCTTGAGTTGAAATAATATGCTTTTTCTTTAGTATGTCTTTTTCTATTTAAATCTCAAAAATGGGAAACGTACATCCTTTTCTTTTATCGGACATATGTTCCCATTTTTATTTATTTTACATATATGCCAGTACCACCTCTTGTTCTTCCGTGTGCTATGCCACTCTCCACGGATCTTCCTGTCCGCTTTCTTCCAGCATGCAGCTTTGTAGTGAATGTTTTACCATATCACTGATGGCCTGATCGGTATAGAATGCCATATGTGGTGTTACGATGACATTCGGGAAACCACGCAGGATATACAGATCCCTTTTGCTCATCACATCTGACTTTCGGTCAAAATAATACATACCGAATTCATCTTCGATTACATCCAGGCCTGCTGCTCCAATCTTACCAGATTCTATCGCATCAATCATGGCCTTTGTATCAATCAGGCCGCCTCTGGCCGTATTCACAATCACCACTTTGTCCTTCATCTTTGCCAGACTCTCTGCATTGATCATGTGATGATTTTCTTCTGTCAGTGGCATATGCAGCGTAATCAGATCACATTCCTGATATAACTTATCCAGCGAGACATATTCTGCATATTTCTTAACGGTTTCATTCTCATACAGATCATGTGCGTAGATCTTACATCCAAAACCAGAAAGATCTTTGATCACAGCCTGTCCAATTCGGCCGGTTCCGATGACGCCCACTGTAAAGTTTGCCATTTCACCGCCCTGGATACCTGGCAGTGAAAAATCATTGATTTCCGCTCTCTGCATGATACGCTTCATTTTGCGGATCGACATCAGCATCAACATCATGGCATAATCTGCCACACAATTCGGTGAATAAGTAGCATTTCCCACATGCACACCAAGCTCTTTTGCCCTTTCCAGATCAATATGATCATAGCCAATCGTTCTGGTGGAGATCATTTTCACACCCATTTCATGAAACTTCTCCACAAGCGCACCATCCACTTTTGTTGTGATGACGCTGATCGCATCATACCCTTTTGCCAGATGTGCATTTTCCAATGTTGGTGCCTCCCGGCAAATTCCAAGTTCAATTCCAAATTCCCTGGAAAACTGTTCAAAATATGGATCTTCATCAAATGTTCTGCAACTGTATACAAATACTCTCATTTCTCCATCTCCTGTTCTTTCACGTAAATCACTATGGATGACGGAAGATTCTTTGTTTCCCTGCCATCATTACTATCCAGTATAGCCTTGCCTCCCGGCAAAGTCAACGTCCTCTCGGGCAGTAAAATACCATGACAGATCTCTTCATCATGGTATTTTCGCCGTACTATTTCTGATTCTTTCTGCGTCGTTTCAAGTATACACAAATCACTGTCATGGATGCTGCCAGCATACCTGCAAACATACCTATCGGCGTGTTATCGCCGGTCTTTATGCTGATCTTTTGTCTTATCCACAAATTTCTTCTTTTCTCTCCACTTTTGTGCAAAACGACAGAAAACCACAGATCAGCTACTGATAACCTGCGGTTTTCTTATTATTTTTCGATATATTTCGCCAGCACTGCCCGCATCTTTTTCCGATCCAGCGGCTTTGCAATATGATCATTCATTCCTGCCTTTTTGGCCTTCACCACATCCTCCGCAAATGCATTGGCCGTCATGGCGATGACAGTCTTGTCCTTTTACTATCATACTGTGTTATGACATTGTCATCTTTCCATTCTCTGTCGGCTGCATTCACCTGTTCCATCTCGCTTCCATGTTTTATCTGCTTTTTATACTGGTGTTCCTCTTTTCTCAATCCGTTGCAAAGTTCCTGTTCTCCACTTCTTTACTGAACCGCCCCATTTTCTCATTTATCTTAGATCTGTTGTATTTTCATTATAGCATAGACATTTTCTTTTTGCTTATTATTTTTATAAAAATATGGACTTATCAGCTCTCGAGATTGAGAGTTTTTACTACATGGGCTTTTTCCAGCACCAGTCCAATGGCATAGAACACTACCATACCGATAATTCCTTCAAGAGTCAGTCCTGGCACCTGCGTCCATCCGGTGTAGATACTGCCATTCATAATGGCACCTGCTGCAAAGTATCCAAAAATCATAATCACAATTCCTGCAGCAGATCCAAGGAATGTACGTATGTTCACCATATGAAATCCGGTACCCTTCCTGTGTGCAATAGCACCAATCGCAAATCCCATGATACTTTTAATGATCAGAGTCGGAAGCACCCACTGTGTATACCCTGTTAGCAGATCCGCCAGTGCAGAACCTATACCGCCTGCCAGCAGTCCCGTGGTCTGTCCGAATAAGACTGCCACCAGTAAAATACAGGTGTTGCCAAGATGCATATATCCCAGTGGAATCGGAATCTGAATCGCCATAGTTGCAATACAGACTAATGCAATTGCGAGTGCATTGACGGTTACATATTTTGCTGTGTTTTCTTTCATAATGTTTCTCCTTCCGGCCGGATCTATCGGCATTGTTGCAGTATTCTTTTCTGCGTGGTCTTATAATAGAAGAAAAAAACAATTTTTAAAAGAACCAGTTTTTTTATTTTTTCAAATGTCAGATCCGTACTTATTGCTTCTTATGCTTCTCTGGCGATTTTCTCCCTGCTGTCTTCCCTTATCATATCCCGCAATTCTGTCAGATATTCTGAAAACGCCACTTTATCATTCCCATAAGTCATCTGTAAATCATATTCCAGTGGAAGCCAGGTCTGAATATCGGACTCATTATGAGAAATCAGAGCCTCCATATTGTCCAGTGCTTTATAGATCCGTGCCTCCAGAGTCTTGCGCTCTTCCATTTCTCTGTAAAGTTCCATCATCTCTGTGGCAAACGGCTCCGGAAGTGACTTCATCCATTTAAATAACAGCTCTGCTTCCCGTTCTTCATTGACCTCTGTTTTCTCAAAAGAAGGAATATCTCCGGTAAAAGCTTCACCCAGATCATGGATCAGGCACATTTTCAGAAGTTTTTCAAGATTAGCCTCCGGGAATTCGTCACTGATCCAATAGGCCATCAGCGTAATTCTCCAAGAATGTTCTGCCACGCTTTCATGTCTTCCGCCCGGTGTATAGCAATGCCTTGTCGTGTCCTTCAGTCTGCCGGCTACTGCCAGTGTATCAATTAATGTTCTTGCATCCATTACTTATCCTTTCTGACCGGCAGATCTGTCATATGCCTGTCGGACATCTCTTATTTTCCACGCCAGTTCATTTCCTTTAAAGGGCAGAGAAGATTACTTTTAATATAACATACACTGGCTCAACCTGCAAAACCTGTTTTGTCTCCAGGCACAAAGGAAGCCCGATCGATTCTTTTTTCTCTCGATCGGGCTCTTAATGAATTTCCAGCAATTTCATTGTCTACACCTTCAACTTTCATTGTCTGCGAATTTGGTACCTTATGTTCCTTTTAGACTATACCTCCTGTCTTAGAATTTTGCTTCTTTGTCCATTCGTTATGGATCTCTGCCTTTCATCTTTATCATCTTCCTTCAGATTTTTTGTTATCCTCTCAGGATTTTCTTTGGCGAAAGATTCTTACTTCATTGGACTGTACCTCTTTCTTTTGATTTGTTTTATTCGTCTTTTCTTTTGATAGTTAGATAATATCACAATACTTTTTGTTTGTCAATTATATTTCTGATCTTTTTTTATTTTCTTTCAAATTGTCAGAATAATTAGTCTTTTATATCTTCAGGAAGAAATTCTGCTTATCTTGAAAATTTCATCATAAAATGCTACGATATTTCTACTATTACTATAAAATTAATATGATTTAAGGAGATTATTATGAATGACTATAAGATGGGCACCAAATGTGTACAGGCCGGCTATACACCTGGAAACGGTGAACCGAGACAAATCCCGATTGTCCAGTCCACCACGTTTAAGTACAGTACAAGTGAAGACATGGGAAAGCTTTTCGATCTGGAGGCATCTGGATATTTTTATTCCAGACTTCAGAATCCGACAAATGATTATGTGGCTGCCAAGATTGCTGCCATGGAGGGTGGCACTGCTGCCATGCTGACTTCCTCCGGTCAGGCGGCCAACTTTTTTGCATTGTTTAATATCTGTGAATGTGGTGATCACATCGTAGCTTCTTCTTCGATCTACGGCGGCACTTTTAACCTGATTGCAGTGACCCTGAAGAAGATGGGAATCTCTTCCACGTTTGTTTCTCCGGATGCTACGGAAGATGAACTGAATGCGGCATTCCAGCCAAATACGAAGCTGATGTTTGGTGAGACCATTGCCAATCCGGCACTGACAGTTCTGGATATTGAATTGTTTGCAAAGGTTGCTCATGCACACGATGTACCGCTGATTGTGGATAATACATTTCCTACTCCGGTGAATTGCCGTCCATTCGAATGGGGTGCAGATATCGTCACTCACTCCACCACAAAATATATGGATGGACATGGAGCTGCACTGGGCGGCGCGATCATAGACAGTGGCCGTTTTGACTGGATGGCTCATGCTGAGAAATATCCGGGACTTTGTACCCCGGATGAAAGCTATCACGGTATTACTTATGCTGAAAAATTTGGCAAAGAGGGCGCGTTTATTACCAAATGTACCTCCCAGCTGATGCGTGACCTGGGCTGTATGCAGTCTCCGCAAAATGCATTTATCCTGAATCTTGGACTAGAATCTCTTCATGTACGTATGCCAAAGCATGTAGAAAACGGCCAGGCTGTTGCAGAATTCCTGGAAGCGCATCCGAAGGTTGCTTATGTGAATTACTCTGGACTTCCATCCAGCAAATATTATGAACGTGCTCAGAAGTATCTGCCAAACGGTGGCTGTGGAGTTGTCTCCTTTGGACTCAAAGGCGGCCGTGAAGCTGCTTCTGTCTTTATGCAGAACTTAAAGCTTGGCGCTATCGAAACTCATGTTGCCGATGCCCGCACCTGTTGCCTGAATCCGGCTACTTCTACCCATCGTCAGATGACAGACGAGCAGCTGATCGAAGCCGGCGTTCCGGCTGAACTGATCCGTATCAGCCTGGGTCTGGAGGATAAAGAAGATTTGATTGCTGATATCTCCAACGCATTGGACGCAATCAAATAAACTTTTTATACCAAACTGACTTATCTGAGAATATGTATTTATTCAGAAAGGATTGCTATATATGAAAAAGAAAAGCTCTGTATATATCACTGGTCATCGTCATCCTGATACGGATTCCATTGCTTCTTCTATCGCATATGCTTTTTTCAAAAAATCCATGGGGATTCCGACGATTCCATGCCGTCTGGGTTCTTTGAATGCGGAGACCAGCTATCTTCTGGACCGTTTCGGCTTTCAGGCTCCACAGCTTCTTCAGGATGCCCGTATGAAGCTTTCTGAAATAGATATGGATTCTCCGGTTTCTATCACACCGGATACTACTATCTATGATACTCTGCAGATTATGCAGAAGACCAATCGAGCCTACTGTGGTGTGGTGGACGAACAGAATCATCTTCTTGGTATGGTGACAAAGTCTGATATCTCTGTCGTTGGACTGGATGATACAGCCAGATCTATTGATATTCTGGCTCACACCTCTTCCGAAAATATCAGAAAAACCATTAACGGAACCATTCTTTATGACGATGACCAGGCCGTTATCAATGGAAAAGTCAGTGTCATTGCCATGACAAAACCAGAACGGCTGGATCATTATGAAGTGGAAAAACGAATTGTGATCGTAGGTGCCGATACTATGGCGCAGAAAAAATGCATCCTGCTTGGCGCTGGTATGCTGATTATTGTCTGGGCAGACAGTGTCGAGGATGCGGTAATTGAAGAAGCCAGAGCACACCATTGTCCAATCATTCTCTCAGGACATGGCACCATGAATACCTCCCGCTATCTTTACTTTGCGCCATCGGTGGAACGAATCATGAAGCGCAATCCAATTTATTTTCATACCAATGAACTGGCAGAAGACGTTGGTATAAAGATGCTGCGCAACCGTTACCGTGCTTATCCTGTGGTAGACCAGAATGAACAGCTGGTGGGCTACGTGGCCAGATATCACATCATGGATGCTCCACGGCGGAAACTGATTCTGGTGGATCACAACGAATTTTCCCAGTCCGTAAATGCCATCGAAAAAGCAGAGGTTCTGGAAGTTATTGACCATCACCGGATTAATGATTTTTCCACCTCACAGCCAGTGGCTTTTCGTAATGAGATCGTTGGCTCTACTGCCACTATTGTGGCAACCATCTTCCGTGAGAATCAGATCCCGATTCCAACGAATCTGGCCGGTCTTCTTCTTGGTGCTGTCCTGTCCGATACCATGGACTTTCACTCACCGACTACCACAGAAAAGGATATCTCTACTGCTAATATTCTGGCAGCCATTGCAGATCTGGATATCGATACCTTTGCCGAAGAGATGTTCAGCATTACTTCCAACCAGGAAAACGTCAGCTATTCTGACATGATCAATCAGGATCTGAAGGTCTATGATATCCATTCCTGTAAGCTGTCTATTTCACAGGTTATTGTGCCATCCGCAGCTGATACCAGAATCGATGCCCGGGAGATCACCGCTGCACTGGATCGTTTTGCCCAGAAAAAGCGTATTGACCTGGCTGTACTGGTCTTTACCAGCATTCTGGAAAACGGTTCTGTCATCTACGCCGGTGGCAGTCGTGCACCGTGGGCAGAGGAAGCTTTCCCGGATCCAGATGGCACAGAACATGCCTTTCAGGAAAATCTGCTTTCACGAAAACAGCAAATATTGCCGGCACTGACAGCAGTAATTACTGAATATATTGGGGGATAAAGCCACTGGGGACGAAAGCCACTGGGGACGGAGTTTTCTGGCTCTATAGAGCCAGAAAACTCCGTCCCCAGTGGTTTATTCCATGTAAGCTCCTTTCATGGAACTTACTGCATGCTGTGCATATAATTTTAAAAGTCCGTGCTTATATTTACTCTCGAATCCTTTCCAGTTTGCCTTTCTTTCTTTTAAGATGGCATCGATCTCTTCTGGCGTTTTTCTTTCTCCTCTGATACCGACAATGGCAATCTTTCTGTTTGCTACATCCAGCTCAATCAGGTCGCCTTCTTCCACTAAGGCAATCGGGCCTCCTGCTGCAGCTTCCGGTGAAACATGACCGATTACCGGACCTCTGGAAGCACCTGAGAATCGTCCATCTGTGATCAGCGCCACACTGGATGCCAGTTCCGGATTGGCGCAGATAGCTTCTCCTGTGTAGAACATCTCTGGCATTCCGCTTCCTCTTGGTCCTTCATAACGAATGAAGATGGCATCTCCCGGTTTTACTTTTCCATGGAGCACTGCATCAATGCACGCTTCCTCACTGTTAAATGGTCTGGCGTTTAACACCGCTTTAAACATATTTTTCGGGCAGGCGGTATGTTTAATGACACAGCCTTCCGGTGCAAGATTTCCTTTCAGAATTGCGATACTTCCGTCTGTTCCCTTAGCATGATCAAAAGAATGGATAATATCTTCTCTGTCAATCTCTTTTCCAAACTGTTTTGCTTTTTTCTGAAGAATTTCATCGCAATGCTCATAAAATCCATTTTTTTTCAGTTCTTCCAGATTCTCTCCCAAAGTTTTGCCTGTTACGGTCATCACATCCAGGTGAAGCATACTCTTGATCTCTTCCATGACACGAGGCACACCGCCAGCATAATAGAAATACTGTGCCGGCCAGTCTCCGGAAGGACGAATATTTAATAAATAATGTGCTCCTCTGTGTAACCGGTCAAATGTATCTGCATCAATCTCCACCCCAAACTCATGAGCAATGGCCGGAATATGCATGGTCGCATTGGTAGAACCGGAGATGGCTGCATGAACCATGATGGCATTTTCAAAGCTTTCTTTTGTCACGATATCTGACGCTTTGATTCCTTTTGCGATCAGATCCATCAGCTGTTTTCCAGCCTGATAGGATGCTTCTTTTAATTCCGGCGCTGTGGATGGCATCAAGGCAGTTCCCGGAAGCATAAGTCCCAGTGCTTCTGCCATAATCTGCATGGTTGAAGCAGTACCCATAAAGGAGCAGGCTCCACAGCTCGGGCAGGCATGCTGTTTATAGTAATCCAGCTGTTCATTTGGAATCACACCAGTCTTTTCCCATGCATCAAACTTACCGATCTGTTCCAGTGTCAGGAGTTCATTGATTTTACAGGCTGGATCGTTCACAATATATTTTTCAGGCAGCTCATGAGCCTCCATCACGCCACCAGTCACAACAATTGCACTCATATCTTTCAGTCGTCCGATGCTCATCATCATGGCCGGCATAGATTTATCGCAGCTTGCAATAAATACGCCACCGTCAAACACCGTTGCATTTGCCTGTGCCTCGATCAGATTGACCATGGCATCACGATGCGGCAGTGAATAGTTGATTCCGTCATGCCCCTGTGCGATTCCATCACACATATCTGTTGCAAAATATCTGGCTGCTTTGCCACCATTTTCATCGACTGCTTTTACTGCTTCCTCTACAAATATATTCAGATGCGCAGAACCTGGATGGCTGTCTCCATAAGAACTTTCCACCATAACCTGTGGTTTAGACAAGTCACCCACTTTCCATCCCATTCCCATACGAAGCGGATCCATCTCCGGTGCCAGTTTTCTAACTTCTTCACTTCTAAGCATAATGCCCTCCTGTCAATTTCCTATACGAAACATGAAATAATAAAAGCTACTACAAATCCGGTCACGCCAACTAATGTTTCCATAATTGTCCATGTTTTTAAAGTTGTCTTTTCATCAATGCCAACCAATGATTTTACCAGCCAGAAGCCAGAATCATTAAAGTGGGAGCATACGGTGGCTCCACCTGCTACTGCTGCTACGGTACATGCAAGATATAACGGAGATAAATCAGCGATTCCAGGCATTGCAGCAATAATGCCGGCTGCCATAGTCATCGCTACGGTAGAAGAACCAACGCAGATTCTTACCAGCGCTGCCACAACAAATGCTACTACTACGATTGGCATATTGATAGAAGCGACCGCATTACCAATTAAGTCTCCCAGTCCGGAATACTGCAACACATAACGAAGAACTCCACCGCAGGCGGTTACTAACAGAATCAGTCCGGTTGGTTCCAGAGACTTGGTCATGATTTTTTCCAGTTCTTCCAGACTATATCCATGCTTTGTTCCAAGCACAAACATTGCCACTACTGTTGCAATTAATAATGCCACAAACGGTTCTCCCAAAAATGTGAATATGGACGCTACCGGTGCCATAGCCGGAACGACGCCTGCCAGTGACTTCAGAATGATCAGTACCAGTGGAATCAAAATGATCAGTACAATCGTGCCGAACTTTGGAAGCTTGGATTCATCAAAGTCTTCCTGATTTGCCACATGTTCCGGAACTGGAACCATATATTTCTTTCCACAAATGGATCCCCAGATCGGTCCTGCCACGATCATGGCTACCGTTCCACATAAAATACCTACTAAAATTACCCATCCAAGATCTACATTCAACATGGTTGCTACCAGTACCGGTCCAGGTGTAGGTGGAATAAATGCATGTCCTACTGCCAGTCCGGCCAGCAGTGGAATGACATAAAATAAGGTGGAACGTTTTGTTTTCTTTGCCAGAGAGAATGCCAGTGGAATCAGAATGATTAATCCTGCATCAAAAAATACCGGCATGGCAATGACCAGCCCGGTTAAGCCCAGCGCCCATGCTGCCTTTTCATCCCCAAACTTTCTGACCATGGTTACAGCCAGTGTCTGAGCACCGCCAGATGCTTCCAATATAGCTCCAAACATAGAACCAAGTCCAACCAGTAATGCAATACCCTTCAAAGTATTCCCGATTCCATCATTTACTGCCAGAACGATCTCTGAAAACGGCATACCGGCTACCAGTCCTATGGTAATTGCTCCGATCAAAATAGAAATCATCGCATGAATCTTAAATTTAATAATTAATACCAACAATAATGCTAATCCAACTAATGCAGCTATCACCAGGCGCGTTGGATCTAATACTACGGTCTCACTCATTGATAACCCTCCAATTATTTTTCCAGTTTTTGTCTTATACATCTGACGTCTTCTGTATCCTGATTTCAGTATATAATATCAGTATTCCCACATCAAGTTGTTTCAAATCTACCTATTTTTTCTATAAATACAACAAAAAATCCGGTCTTACCACATCTGTAAGACCGGATTTTTCGTGAATTATATTCAATTTTCATAATTTGTCATTACAACTTGTCAGACAGATTTTTTCGTGTATCTGACATCTGAAGCAATGTCTGACGATTATAAGTAAGATGCATGATCATGGCACATTTTGCTCCCATACTGTCTCCACGCAGAATGGCATTGGTGACTTCTCTGTGGGTTTCGATCGTTTCCAGCTGCAGCTTTCTGTGTGTCAGATTTGCAAAGGTCGTAATCGCAGTAAAAATCACCGGAAGTAATATCTCCACTACATGATTGCCACTGGCTTTTGCAATTGCTGAATGAAATTCCATATCCTTCTGAATATGATTCTTCCCTGATAAGTAAAGCTGTTCTACTTCATCGCACAGTTCTTTTATATGCTTCTTATCTTCTTCTGAAGCCTTCTGGCATGCAGTCGCTGCTACTTCCGGCTCCAGAAGTATACGGACATCAAACAGTTCCATCGCCAATCTGTATTTATCTTCAAACTGAGAAAATCCCAATGGATCGTCTACGGTGATTTCCGTATTTTTCACATAAGTCCCGGAACCTCTTTTGACCTCTAAAATGCCTTTTGATACCAGACTCTTTACCGCTTCCCGAATGGTACTTCTTCCCACACCGAAAAGTTCTCCAAGCTTATGTTCACTTGGCAGTCTGGCGCCTTTTTCCATCTGCTCCTGATGCACATACATCATCAGCTGATCCTCAATCTGTGGAACCAGCAGTTTCTGGTCTACTTTTTCATACTTGTATGCCATAAAATCCCCACCTGTCTACATCGAAATCCATCCAAATGCATTAGCCACAGAGCTGACCAGTATGATAGCCGCAAAAATCGGGCACAGATACTGAATCATAAAGTTAAAAATCTTCTTTCTGCGGAAGGTGCCGTTTTCCAGAAGCATTTCTTCCTCTATCTTTTTCACTCCCATAACTCTCGCCACCAGAAGGCAGGTAGCGATTGCTGCTATTGGCATCATCACAGAGTTTGTCAGGAAATCAAAGAAATCCAGGAACTGCATACCAATGATCTTCACACCGGCCAATGGTCCATAGCCCAGTGATGACAGTGTTCCCAGCAGCAGCATGATTACGCCCACGATCACCGTTGCCTTTCTTCTGCTCCATTTCAGCTCATCCTGAAATGTGGACACTGCACTTTCTGTCAGAGCAATGGAGCTGGTGACTGCCGCACACAATACCAGCAGGAAAAACATAATCCCTACGATCGTTCCCATTCCCATACTTTCAAATACTTTTGGAATGGTAATAAACATCAGTGACGGTCCTGCCTGCAGTGTCTCCGGTGTTCCACCCGAAAAAGCGAATACTGCCGGAATAATCATCAAGCCGGCCATAATCGCAATGGCTGTATCAAAAATCTCTACGTTTCTGGTTGATTCCTCGATCGGCACATCTTTCTTCATATAGGAACCGAATGTTACCAGAATACCCATGGCAATGGACAGAGAATAAAACATCTGTCCCATAGCTGCCACTACTGTCATCCAGGAAAAATTCGCCAGATTCGGAATCAGGAAATATTTTACACCTTCCATTGCTCCCGGCCTAGTTACTGAATATACGCAAATAATAACAGATAGTACCACCAATACCGGCATCATCAGCTTAGATACACGTTCTACTCCATTTTGCACTCCTGCATAAATAATCGCTACTGTGAACAAAGTAAAGACAGCAAAACAAATCTCTGTAGACACTCCATTGGATATAAAAGTTCCAAAATATCCATCTGCTGCCAGTTCCTGTCCCTGTCCCATAACATATCCTGCCAGATATTTGATGACCCAGCCACCGATAACGGAATAATACGGTACAATCAGCACCGGAATGATCGCATTGATCCAGCCGCCAAAAGACAGCCATTTTGATTTACCAAAAGAATGATATGCTCCCACCGGGCTTTTCTTCGTCATACGTCCCAGTGCACTCTCTGCTACTATCATGGTATAACCAAAAGTCAGTGCCAGTATGATATAAACCAGGAGAAAAATTCCTCCTCCATATTTTGCTGCCAGATATGGGAATCTCCAGATATTTCCCAGTCCGACAGATGCACCTGCTGCTGACAGTACAAATCCCAGTTTACCGGAAAATGTACTTCGTTTTTCATGATGTTCCACTTCTCTTTTCCTCCCGTAGTTCAAAATCATTTGTATTACGCAAGAACTGATTATACCACAATTATCTTCTGTTTTGTCTGCTTTATCTGTTTTTTTCGTTTTATTCGTCTTTTCCTGCACAGCCTTTATCTGTTTCACGTAAAAAGCTCCATGCTTCTCAACACAGAGCTTATCTGATTCCTGTCAGGTGGATCTTCGCAATCCGCATTCGTTACCTGCCCGATTCGGTTAAAATAACAGTTCCAGTCCCATTGCAATGATCCACATATATGCACAGGTCTTTGGGATCATCAATAATCCGACTTTTGGTTTTGTTTTGCTGAACAAGGTTACCGGAATATAACATCCGAAAGAAATAATAATTGCTGCAACCATTCTTGTCAGATGATATCCGTTCGTATTACCTGACATGGCATAAAGAATTATCACACCTATACCGGTAACTGCAAACACTGCATTTCTGAGTACTGACAGTTTCATGTTTCCATCCTCTGTACACCAGTTATTCTGCGGTAAAATACAGATCATGATTCTGATCAGTGCTGAGATCCATACCATTGCTTCTACTGCAGCAGGTGCACTCAGCTCCGGGAAAGTCAGCTTCCAGACATACATTAAAATAATGTAAAATGCTGTCATGGTAATGGATGAAATCTGCAGTCCTCTCCCAAGCATTTTCTTTATTTTATCATTACTTCCACGCACAGCTCTGATAATTCTCGGAACCAGATGAAATGCGTCTCCGCCGCAAAGTGTCAATGTCAATATACCATAAAGAACGAATAACGTATTTCCTTTTGAAAATACGAAAAATAAAATCCCTGCAATCAAATCAAAGATCAGATATCCTGCATCAAATATTGCCTCCATAAGATCCGGCATCAGCGGTTTATAGTTTTTTTCTTTCATACTTTTTATTTCTCCTCCCTATAATTTTTTAAATACTCATCCGCATTATTGCAAATCTTGTCAAATATCTCTCTGCATATCTGCATTTCTTCCTCTGTCAGTCCACTTAACACATTTTTTGCAAATTGCTTCTGAGCATCCATTCCGGCTTCTACAACCGGTCCGGCCTTATCTAATAAAACAATCTCGATATGTTTTTTATTGTGGGCACTCTGAATTCTTTCGATCATTCCTTTGTTTTCCAACTCTTTTATGGAAGTCGAAACATGAGATTTGGTCGATTTTCGAACCTTTACAATATCCGCCGCAGTATTATACTGTGGGTTGCTATATAAAAACATGAGTATATCATATTCCATCTGCGTCAGCTGATATCTCTCACATACTTCTCTTGCCAGCAATTCATAGTAGCTTGTAATTGTCTTGTGCTTGTCCCAGAAATGCACCTTGCTTCTCCTCTCTATCGTTCTATTTAGAACGATTATATAGTAAGTACTATCCCTCGTCAACCCTGCTTTTTCAGATACTACAATTTTTATATCATTGCCAGCAGAACTGTTCCCACTGTGATCAGAACTGTTCCCGCAGCAGATTTCCGTGTCAGTTTTTCATGAAAAACGATCCATGAAAATGCAATCGTGAGCAAAATACTCAATTTATCCATCGGCACGACCACACTTGCCGGACCATCCTGCAATGCTTTGTAGTAACAAAGCCATGAGGCTCCTGTTGCGATTCCTGAAAGAACCATGAACAGCAATTCCTTTTTATCGATTTTTCCAACTTCATGTGTTTTTCTTTTGATCATCACCATAAACCATGCCATAGCCAGCACCACAGTTGTACGAATTGCGGTTCCCAGATTTGAGTCAATGCCAGAGATACCTATTTTTCCTAAAATTGCAGTCAGACTGGCAAATACCGCAGATAATACAGCATAGATAAACCAGCTTCCGCTATGCGTTTCTCTATCCTCCGTTACTTCTTTTTTGGTAATCATCAATGCTGTTCCAATCCCAATCAGACAGACACATCCTGCTTTTTTCCACGTCAGTCCCTCATGAAGAAAAATAAGAGCAAGAAGTATCGTCAAAATCGTACTGGATTTATCAATTGGCACAACTTTGTTAATATCACCTTTCTGAAGTGCATGAAAATAACATAACCAGGAGGCTCCTGTAGCAAGTCCGGACAGCACAAGAAATAACAATGTCTGTCCACTTATATTCTTCCATTCGGATATTGTTCCGGTTAAAAGTACCATGATCCATGAAAACACAAATACCACAACGGTTCTCAGTGCCGTTGCCACATCCGAATCCGTTTTCCGGATTCCACATTTTGCAAGAATTGCTGTAATTCCGGCAAAAAAAGAGGATCCTGCCGCATATAAAATCCACATATACCTTCCTCCTGTATTACACCTGAACAGGAACTAATGCGTCCACCATAGTCTTGTCACCGCCTGAGCACCACCACGTTTCTGAATATTCACGAGACTCTTTCTTTCCATCATAGCCAAATCAGCTGGTGTCAGAAATGCTTTCGCATCCATACCTTTCGCTCCTTCAAGATACAAACTTCCGAAAATCACTCCAGATGCGCCACCCATGGAATTCAACATAGCAAGACCGGCTCCACAGTAACTTGTAAACAGTGGTTCATGTCCACTGCCACCACCAATTACAAGGGCAACCTTATTCTGTCTTGCGCCTCTGTAAGAAAATGCATTGAAATCCCCAATTTTTTGTAGTATTTTTATACGCAAGAAGATAACCTGTAAGACTCTCTTCTACAACATTGGTAACATCCGCATTTAATACTTTTTTCATGGTATGCCTCCTCGTTATTTATTTAAATTTTTGTATAAATCATTCATCATTTTTTCATTAATTCTAAAATAATTATACTCACACATATACCATGTATCAACATCAAGATTTATGTTTCCATTTTAGTCTTAGAACACTTTCCATCTCTGTACTACGCCTGAAAATGAAGCAGGAAAACAAGATCCTTTCAATCTTTGAAATTAATTTCTTCTATCAATTTCTGTTTTCCTTTATAACTGATTTAAATTTGCATCATCACGCACATTCCCCTTTTTACTCGGATTATTATTTTTCCATTGCTTGGCGGGAGTTTGACACATTGAATAGAAATTGATTGTAAATTGACACAATCAATTTAAAAATATCCGCTTACTATTCCAAGCTATCTCATGAACGCAGTCGCTTTGCGCTCCGCGCACTTGAAGCGGGGGAATGCTTATCTGCGTTCAAAAACCAGGCTAATGACAGGACAACTTATCTGAGGACGTAGATTTCTTCACATTCACATGATATAATTAGAAAAATGAAAAAACAGGACAGGATGTTTCCGCACTCTTTCCTATGGCAAGGGGAGCTGCTCTGGCGATGCCAGATATTCTCAGCGAAACGCCGCCGTTCTCCTACAAGGATATTTCATGCTATGTATAACGATCTTCCTGCGCCAAAG
Source organism: Muricoprocola aceti (assembly GCF_025567005.1). Lineage (NCBI taxonomy): Bacteria > Bacillati > Bacillota > Clostridia > Lachnospirales > Lachnospiraceae > Muricoprocola > Muricoprocola aceti. The sequence goes on along the minus strand of NZ_JAOQKE010000002.1, from coordinate 63,569 downwards.
AAAAAGAAGTAAATTCAAAATTTCGAGATGAAGGGAGGTGCGCTATGCCGAATGATTTTTCATGGGTTCAAGAATGCCTCGGCATTCTTGCTGCGAGATGCGCGTCATGCAAAGCATGACATATTTCTTTTGTGCATCTTCCAACTGGAACCGGAGCCGCCGCAATCTACGAATACCAAGCAGACTGCGATGACGAATGGGGCGAAATATCATTGGATTTTCAGAACGGCAAGGCATGGTGGCATTTGAATAACGAAGGAGTGAGATATATGGAGCAATTACTGATTGTTGAAGATGATATCGGTTTGAATCAAGGGTTATGCAAAGCGCTGAAAGCAGATGCTCGGCAGATCATTTCCTGCCAAGACCTAAAAACGGCGAAGGAGCAGCTACTTTGCGGCTGTGTATCCCTGATCCTGTTGGATATCAATCTGCCGGATGGCAGTGGGCTTGAGCTGCTCCGGGAGATCAAGGAAAACATGCCCGGGATTCCTGTTATTCTGCTGACTGCCAATGACACCGATCTGGACATCGTAGACGGACTGGAGCGGGGCGCTGATGATTACATTACCAAGCCCTTTTCTCTTTCGGTTTTGCGGGCAAGGGTGAATACCCAACTGCGAAAGCAAGCGTTAAACCATAAAAATGCGCCGATCTGTATTGATCTATTTCACTTTGACTTTGAGGCTATGACCTTTTATGCGGGAGATTCAAAAGTGGAATTGAGCAAAACAGAGCAAAAATTACTGCGCCTGCTTGTTGAAAACCGAGGTCGAACCATGACCCGTGGAGACCTTGTAGACCGGATCTGGACAGATGGCGCAGAATATGTGGATGAAAATGCTTTATCTGTTACGATCAAGCGTCTGAGGGATAAGCTTGGTGCACAGAAATATATTAAAACCGTCTATGGAATCGGTTATAGCTGGGTGATAAAAGATGAATAGAACCGGTATTGTGATCATACTGCTGTGTTTTCTGGTGGCGGCAGCTGTTGTGTTATGGGAACGGCGAAAGGTCAGAAAAACGCTGGAAGAAATCGAAAGGATGCTGGACGCTGCCATGACCGGCTCCTTTTCTGAAACCAATTTTGATGAAAGCCAGCTGTCTGCTTTGGAAACAAAGTTTGCACACTATCTTTCTGCCGCAGAAGCATCTTCTCAAAATATAGCGCAGGAAAAAGACAAAATCAAAACCTTGATTGCGGACATCTCCCACCAGACAAAAACGCCAATTGCAAACCTGCTGTTATACAGCGAGCTTCTGATGGAGGAAACTCTGCCTGCATCGGCGAAGGCAAATGTGGAGGCGCTGTACAAACAATCGGAAAAGCTACGATTTTTGATCGATTCTCTCGTAAAGCTTTCCAGACTGGAAAACGGGATCATTTCACTCTCCCCTCAGCAAGCAGCGCTGCAGCCGCTGCTTGAAAGCGTAATAGAACAATATGCCGCCAAGGTTTCTGAAAAAGGATTGTCTTTGCAAATGCAGGATACCGATGCTTTTGCTGTATTCGACTTCAAATGGACAGCGGAAGCGCTGGCTAATATCGTAGACAACGCCATCAAATATACGGAGCATGGCACCATTACTATTTCTGCTGTAAGCTATGAAATGTTTGCAAGGATCGATATATCGGATACTGGCACAGGCATTTCGGAAAGTGAGCAAGCAAAGATCTTTGCCCGTTTTTATCGTTCAAAGGCGGTTCAGGAGCAGGAAGGGGTCGGCATCGGCTTATACCTTGCCCGACAGATTATATCCGGCGAGGGCGGTTATATCAAGGTTGCTTCCGTTCTGGGAAAAGGGAGTACGTTTTCCATATTTCTGCCGAAATAACAACAATTCTATCAAAACTGTTAGATTTCATTTTCCGCCGGAAAGAATGTGGAAAGAATCCTATGCGATAATCTGTATATATCAAAGGATCATTTCCTTTCATACATACAGATTTTTTCATGGAGGTACTCATTTATGGAGGTTTTACAGGCAAAAAACCTGAGAAAAATTTATGGCTCCGGCAATAACGCAGTTCATGCACTGGATGGAGTTGATTTAAGTGTAAAGAAGGGCGAATTTGTTGCAATTGTCGGCACATCCGGGTCCGGCAAATCCACGCTGCTGCACATGCTGGGCGGGCTGGATCGCCCTACAAGCGGCACGGTCATGGTGGACGGACAGGATATTTTCTCCCTGAAGGAGGAAGCGCTGACCATCTTCCGCCGCAGGAAAATCGGCTTTGTGTTCCAAGCATATAATCTTGTTCCGGTGCTGAATGTGTATGAAAATATTGTTCTACCCATTGAGCTGGACGGTGGCAAGGTCAATAAGGATTTCGTACAGCAGATTGTACAGACACTTGGGCTGGATGATCGTCTGGATGCGCTGCCCAATCAGCTCTCAGGCGGTCAACAGCAGCGGGTAGCCATTGCCCGTGCGCTGGCGGCAGCACCCGCTATCATTCTGGCAGATGAACCCACCGGCAATCTGGATTCCAAAACCAGCCAGGATGTATTGAGCCTTTTGAAAGTCACCAGTCAAAAGTTCGCCCAGACAATCGTAATGATCACTCACAACGAAGAAATTGCGCAGATGGCAGACCGCATTATCCGTATCGAAGATGGTCGGATCGTCTCCCAGAACTAACGGGAGGTGGCTACGATGAATGTCAAAAATCGAAAATGTATTCGAAAACTCAGCGTAAAATCTCTTTATGCGAACCGTCGCCGCAATCTAATCGCTATTTTTGCCATTGCGCTGACCACGTTGTTATTTACTTCCATGTTCACCATTGTCTTGTCGTTGAACGCCAGTTATGAAACCTACCAGTTTCGGCAGGTAGGCGGCTATGCGCATGGCACCTTTAAGGATGTTTCCCCCGAGCAGGCGGAACGCATCGCTGCCCACCCAAAGGTGAAGGCTACGGGGGTACGGAAGGTAATCGGTATCACTGCGGAGGGGGTCTTTGCCAAAATACCGGCAGAGATCAGCTACATGGATGCCAACTGCACTAAATGGAGCTATGCAACCCCTACTACCGGACGGATGCCCGAAAGCGGCAAAGAGGTAGCCATGGATACGGCAGCGTTGCAGCTGCTTGGCGTAACGCCGGAGCTGGGCACCGAGGTCACGGTTTCCTATTCCATTACGGACAAGGATCAAACCGCCTTTACTGTAACAGATACCTTTACGCTGGTGGGCTATTGGGACTATGATGAACTAATGCCTGTTCATTACATCAACATCAGCCGTGATTACGCAGATGACATCGAAGCGCAGGCAGTGAAAACAGGTTTACAGCCTTTCCGCACCGATTTGAATGTCATGCTGGCCTCCGGCACAAACATTCAAGGGCAGATGGAGCAGGTGGATACCGATCTTGGCTACACATGGGACAGCTATACTGATCCCAACAGCGTCCGGATCGGCGTCAACTGGGGATATACCTCATCCCAGCTGGAGTCGCAGCTTGATCCGGAACTTGTGATCGCCATAGCAGCTTTTTTGCTGCTGGTGATTTTCACGGGGTATCTTATCATCTATAACATTTTCCAGATCTCTGTTGTAGGGGATATCCGGTTTTACGGACTTCTGAAAACCATTGGCACAACGCCCCGGCAGCTCAAACGCATCATTCGCCAGCAGGCACTTCTGCTTTGTCTGATCGGTATTCCGGCGGGGCTGCTGCTGGGCTACGGCATTGGCGCTGTTTTGGTTCCTGTTGTCTTGCGCTCCACCCGGTTGGATGCAGGCATCACCACCATCAGCACATCGCCTGTGATCTTCCTTGGTTCTATGCTGTTCGCCTTGTTGACGGTGCTCTTGTCCTGTTCCAAGCCCGGAAAAATGGCAGCTAAGGTCTCTCCGGTGGAGGCTACCAAATATACGGATGCAATGCAGACCAAGAAAAAACGGCGCAACACCCGGGGAGCAAAGCTCCATCAGATGGCCTTTGCCAATCTGGGACGAAACAAGAAAAAGACGGTACTGGTGGTGTTGTCTCTGGCACTGTCGGTGACACTGTTCAATGCGCTGTGTGCCTTTGTGGGCGGCTTCAGCATGGAGAAGTATGTATCCGCCATGACCTGCGCCGATTTTATTGTCAGCACTCCCGACTATTTTCGTTATAACTCGAGTGCAGATGAATTTATCACCCAGGAGCAAATAGAGGATATCTCCGCAAACACAAAGGCCAGTCTTTCCGGCACGGGATATGCTGTGCGAAAAATCGCCTACCTGTGGATGACGGAGGATGCTCTGCGGCAGGACTATGCAAGGTACGAAAGCGCCGAGCAGTTGGACAGCCATATGAGCCGTCTGGAGCACCGGGGCAATATGGTGATGGGAGATACCAGAATCGAGGCTCTGGATAACAGTCTGTTTGACAAGCTGCAAGTGTTCGACGGAGATATTTCTCCCATGTTGGAGCCGGACAATAACGCCATTGCCATTGCGGTTTCCTTAGATGACTACGGTAATCTGCCCAATCTTGAATACTACCCCAAGGTGGGAGACACGATCACCGCTACCTATGCGGACGATGTGAAATATATCGACAGCCGCACCGGAGAACTCTGCACCGAAGATACACCGGAGGAGTACCTTCAGGCAAAATTGTATGGAGCCAGAGATGTAGAGTACACGGTCTGCGCCTTGGTAGAACTTCCGAATTCCATGAGTTATCGTTATGGTGGTATTGGATATGACGTAGTTTTGTCTGTGGACACCGCACAGAGGGACAGCGGTGGTGCAGCCATTCCGATGCTCTACCTGTTCGACACAGCGGACGACGCTGACGAGGCCGAAGCAGAGCAATATCTATCGAAGCTCACTGCCGGTGAGTTTTCGCCCTTGATGTATGAAAGCAAGGCCACGGCTCGCTCTGAATTTGCTCAGTACCGGCATATGTTCCTTCTGATAGGCGGTATCCTCTGTGCTATCATTGGGCTGGTGGGACTCTTAAATTTCTTCAACGCCATGATGACCGGTATTCTTTCCCGCCGCCGTGAATTTGCTGTGCTTCAAGCTGTAGGAATGACGAACCGGCAGCTCAAAACCATGCTGATCTACGAGGGATTGTTTTACGCAATGTCCTCCGTAGCGGTGGCTTTTATTCTGTCGCTGGCGGTGGGACCTCTTGCAGGAAAAATGCTGGGCAGTATGTTCTGGTTCTTTGAGTATCGATTCACCATTCTGCCTGTCCTGCTGACAATTCCGGTATTTCTTCTGCTGGGGTGGCTGATCCCCTGCATGATGTATGACAACGCAGCGAAATGCAGTGTTGTAGAGCAATTAAGGGATGCTCAATAACTGTTAAGCAAAAAACGGCCCTCTGCCAATGAAAAGGCAGAGGGCTGAGTTTTAATCTAAGGGTTTACATTCAGTTACAGTTTTTAGATAAATTTCGGGGTTTCCGTTCAAAACAAGGTCTGCATATCCAATCGGGTCATTGTAGATTAGATAGTCCAGCTCTGACCGCTGATACATATTGTCAGCAACCTCATTCTCCACGGCTATTATATCAATAGCAATCATACTGCCATCTAAGAATTTCAGTTCCACACAGGCGGTATGCTTCTCGGATTGCTTTCTCTTTTTCCGGTGGACACTGTGGCTGTCTGGAATTTTCGGACTTCGGCAAATTATAGTTCTTACCAACCCGAATCTTTTTCAAGTCGACCTCACCCTTGGGAAGCAAAACAACCGTCTCAACTGTGTTTTCGTTGAGCAACCGAATTGCTTCGCCTTCAAAGTCTTCATAATACACCGGAAATACCAGACCACTAATTCCGATGATGCTCTCACTGTTTTTTATCTGTTTTTTTCTCCAATATTTTTATTGAATTCAGGTAGTCTTCTTCCACCGTGCTGAGTGTTCGCGCTTTATATTTTTTATATTCATCCGTTGCTTTATCAACAGCCTGTTTGTGTGATATACTTCCATTCCCCAGCAAAAGCTGTTCACCGCTCATTGTCAGAATCCTATCTAAATGTTCTGCCCAGTTCCTCATTGTCATAGCCTGTTCTCGTTCTGCCTGACGTTCTGCAAAATCAAGATATCCCGATACCAGCTGTCCCATTGCACGTAATTCTTTTTCAGATAAATAATTCTTGGCAACTACAGCCTCCTTTAAAGTTGGCTGATTGCCTTTAAAAGTAGTAAGTCCCATAAATTCTTTTTCTGCATCTGCTCTGGTATAAATTACTTCTGCTGCAGTTTGTCCATGAATTGCGTAATGAATTTTGTTTTGCACTTTTTTGAAAAATACAATGGATATTTCCGCTTTCGGATCATAATCTATGCTCGTTGCATAAATTTCCAGAACCTGACGATAAAATACTTTCTCGGATGCACGAATATCACGGATTCTCTCCAACAATTCCTTGAAATATCCACCGCCACCTAGATTTTTCAAACGATCATCATCAAGTGCAAAACCTTTTCTCATGTATTCTTTTAAAATTCTGGTTGCCCAGATTCTAAACTGTGTTCCTCGTTTTGATTTTACACGATAGCCAACAGAAATAATAACATCAAGATTGTAATAGTCTACATTGTAAACTTTTCCATCAGAAGCAGTTGTTGCAAATTTTGCAACAACTGAATCCCGTTGTAATTCACCTTCTGTAAATATATTTTTTATATGTCTGGAAATGGTTGATTTATCTCTCTGAAACAATTCTGCCATCTGATCAATAGACAACCAAACTGTATCACCATCAAAAGTAGTCTCAACTTTCGTCAGACCATCCTCTGTCGTATAAATAATCATATCTGCTTTTTCTTTATCCATAAATTAATTTTCCTCCAAAATCAGATACTTTATCAACGTGAACGAGTCACTATGGCGAAATCATCATTCCTCATCTTTACCATTTATAATACGATAGTAATCATCCATATCCACGCTGAGTTTTACCGTGGTATCTGGTTTTCGTTTGCCCAAGAGGCATATCGTTTCCACATGCGGTGAAAGTTACTTCTTATACTAAATAGCGAAACCGTCACCTTTTACGAAAAAGTTTATCATTCTCCAAGGGGAATAACAATTTATAAATAGTTATCCTACATCTCAATTGCCTTAATAATACGAGTTGCTAATACTTGAAAAGTGTTGTAAAATTCATCTCTGTTACGTTTCATATTATCCCAAACCGTGCCTGATTTTTGAACCTGCTCTTGGGTTAACAGAAATACCGGCGTATTGTGTTCTTGCGACTGTGCGATAAGACTGTTAAAGTCAGCAATATTAATCAAATTATACGGTTCTTCATAAGATCCCTTATTGCCGCTTTCACAAAACATATCATTCGCCGTTAATACCGGAATCAACTTATCAGCCACTAAATTATTTATATCAGCAATCCAATCAGCAAATGCCCGCGCAGGAGAACCATTTCTTGGACGATACCTCTGTTGAATCGTCCCCAAAAAAACTGGTGGTTTATCTTTCATTTTATAAGTAGCACTTTGGAATATCTCATTCAAAGCCATTTTTTTGTAAGTCTCACACCATTTAGGGAAAATAGAAACCAATGATTCTATTGCCATGTAACAAAAATAATCTGGAGCACATGGCACGATAAAATAATCACTCTGCATTAAAATGTTTGCATTTGTTGCCGAAATACTTGGGCTCATATCTATCAATATTATATCTAACGAATATTTTTCCGCAGTTAACTCCAACATTCTTCTTAATGCCCCAGGAACATTTTTCATTAAGTTCAAACTTCCAGTCATTGTTTCAGCAATATTATATGTAGTATCATAACTAGAAAATTGTATATGTCCAGGCAAAAGAAATAGATTATCATTTTCCTTAAACTCCACACAATTCGCTGCTTTTATCGGTTCAGGATCTCCGCTAAAAACAGGTTCTATAGAAGACTTAATATTAGACAAATCCGATTTGTACAAATCTTCTAATTTATTTTCTTTCGTGCTATTTATACATATTCCTGTAAGATTACACTGTGGATCACTATCAACTATTAAGGTTTTTTTACCCATAAGCGATAACATCCATCCCAAATTATAAGTTGTTGTTGTTTTACTAACACCACCTTTATTATTAAACAATGCAATTATCTTTGTATTTCCCATCTTTTCCTCCTATTATGGCGAGTGCATTACTTCATACAAATCTCTTATCATTTCCTTTTTTGCCATATTTCTTCTATTCTTTGTTATAAACTTATAGAAAAATTGCTCTTAGTTGCTCTACGATTCTGCTCTGCAAATCTCCCAAATTCAATCAGTCTGCTTTTACTACTTTCCAGCTCCAGTCCAAACTTTTCCATTCGTTCCTTTAACTCTTTATAGTATCTTTCAGCTTCTGACTTATATTGAAATCCTGCAACAAAATCATCCGCAAAGTTGACGAGAAAACACTCTCCCTGCATTTCCCTTTGCACTACCAGCTTAAACCACAGCGTCAGCACATGATGCATGTATATATTTGCAAGCATCGGACTCATTACTGAGCCTTGTGCCGAACCTTCCTCTGTTGGCTCGAATTTTCCTTGCTCCATTATTCCTGCTTTAAGGTATTTACGTATTAGCCACAATAAGTTCTTATCCTGTATATTCCATTCAAGGAACTTCATCATCCAATCATGGTCGATATGGTCAAAGAAACCTTTGATATCGGCATCTACGATATAGCTGATTTTTCCATAGCTTATCCGTTGGTATACTTCTTTTATTGCTTCGTGACACCCCCTATTCGGTCTGAATCCATACATGCAGTTTAGGAATCTCGGTTCATAAATAGCTCCCAGTATTTTCTTCACTGCCATTTGTACAATCTTATCTTCATAGGAAGCAATCCCTAATGGTCGTTTCTTTCCATTTCCTTTAGGTATATATACCCTCAGTGACGGAAATGGCTTAAAGGATTTGTTTTTCAACCTCTGCACCAGTTCCTTGATATTTCTATCAAGGTTCTTCCCATACTCATCCTTAGTTACCTTGTCAATTCCGACTGCTTTGTTCCCATCTAATTCCTTATGGCATTGCTTTAGCATATCTTCATTTATCAAGTGGTACACTGATGTAAATATAGGATGTTTTGATGTAGCCGATATCTCAGCTATTCTTACTAATTTCGTTTCCATTATTTCCTCCGTCCCTGAGTACGGATAATGTGTCCTCAGTAAGACCTTTACTATGCAATCCCCTTCTCTCCATCGGCATTGCCCGATTTCTACAGTACTATGGGATTGTCCGACCACCTACCATTCATTTGAAATCCTCCGTTTTCAGTTGCAACTTCATACTCTTCTTCGAGAAATGGCAGGTTCTCCCCAGTTGATGTGTATTCACAATGTAAAACATGATTGGTTCTCTGACTCCGCAGTGCCACATAATACTCGCCATATCGCATTACATGCTATTGTCTTCCGCACCAGTTAAGACGTCGACCGACTGAAGTTAACGTTTCGAAGCTCAATCACTATTCAACCCTGCTTTCTTGCTGTCTACACTTGTCAGATGCCGTTACCGGCATCATCCCAAGACTCGCTATTATCTGGTTGGCTAAACCTTGGATAAACCGGAATCCCACCGGCTTGACTACACACCCTTAGCTGGGCGCACAACTGGAAGTTAGCGATTTCTTTTTCCGGTATTCTCTGTCCCACGGATTTCCTCATGATAGAAATAATCTACGATCACCGGATGCCCCTGCGGGACTCTGCCATAAGGCATTTCATTATCCACAAAGGCACAATCATACTTCTTAGCCATTTTCTCAGCTTTTACTTCAAGTGCTTCAAAGTAGCTGCGGTTATGATTGAGATTTTCGAGCCAGAACAGATCGCACTGATCCTTTACCCGCTCAAAGATTGCTTCAAAATTCGTGATACCGGGGAATACCGGGGATACGAAACAGACTGTACGGATACCTGCCTCATATACCTGCTTCATAGCAGCGATACGGTGCTCAATGCTCGAAGCAGAATCCATATCGTTCTTGAAATTTTCATCTAGTGTGGCTCGGCTGGGTTTGCTATTTTTGAATGGTAATTGCAGATTTAATTCTTGCGACTATATCCAATGGTGCTTATCATGAGGGAAATTCCAAAAATCAAAATTGCCGCTATCCCTGTGATTAGCACATATGAATGAACAGAATTTACCATAGCAGCCATTCCCGGCCCATCTTCAAAATATTTTACAAAGTAAAACATTGGAATTACCACAATCAATCCCATAGTTTGCGCAGAACGAAAACCAAACCAATAAGTTAATGGCAAGCAAATTCCTGTCCATAATAATGGGATAATAATTGCTGCTGCAATCGAAAATAACCAGATAAGCATATCAAAGTTTTGAAAAATTATGCTGGATAAACTATTGAACGCAATGCTTCCCAAAATGCTGATTGCAACAGTATATATTACGGAAACATATTTACTTGCAACAACAGTAAAATTGCTTATCGGCATAGCTAATTGATATTTTTTCCAGCTTGCCTTTTCATCACTTGCGAAACTCATAATATTTTGCATACCGATTGTCATGGCAAACATAACGGAAGCAAATAAACCAGCATAAATTCCAGCATTGAAAATAAGCAGAACAATAGCTGCTGCTGCAATCAGAATAAGTTTCTTATCAATACTCTTGAAGAAAATGGATATGTCTTTATATATCAATCCTCGCATGATGTACCTCCTTTAACATAGAAAAGCATAATATCTTCTAATGTGGCATTATCCACAATGATGTTTTTGTATTTTCGTTTGAATGCTTCCTTGTCATGAACAAGACACTCCACGCTCATATTTGTAGTTCGGTGTATGATATAATCATCAGAGGAAAGCTGTGCAAATTTTTCTTTTCCGCACTTTGCCACGCCATAATTATAAACAAGATTATCTTTCTGTTCCTCGAAAATGATTTTTCCCTGATGAATTAAAATCACATAGTCTGCAATTTTTTGTATGTCCGAAGTAATATGCGACGAAAAGAAGATAGAGCAATCTTCATCTTGGATAAATTCCAAAAATAGTTCTAATACTTCATCACGCACAACGGGGTCAAGACCTGTTGTTGCTTCGTCCAAAATCAACAGTTTAGGTCTATGTGCCATAGCACAAATGATAGACAACTTCATTTTCATGCCTTTAGAAAATGTGCCAATCGTTTTCTTGGTCGGGATTTTGAATTTTTTCAAGTATTGTGAAAAAAGGTTACTATCCCATGTCTTATAAACTCCTTTCAAGATTTTTTCAATATCTGCGGCTGTAAACACATCATGAAAATTACATTCATCAAAAACGACGCCAATATTTTCTTTGACAGTTGGAATTGTATGGTCTATTCCAAAGACTTGTATCTGTCCGCTATCTTTGCTTAGTTCATTTAATATCAGATTGATAGTAGTGCTTTTTCCTGCACCATTCTCGCCAATAAAACCTACAATCCTGCCTTTAGGGACTTTGAACGAAACATTGTCCAAAGAGAAATCCTCGAATTGCTTGCATAAATTCTGCACCAAAATGTTGTTATCCATGCCTGTCACCTCTCGCTATTCCTCGTAAAATAGTTTTAGAATATTCGTCATTTGCCCAAGACTAATGCCATGTGCTCGACCAATTTCTGCGACCTTTTGTAAAAGTTCTTCAGCAATTCGTAACTGTTCCTCTTGAATAAATTCCCTATTCTGTGATGCTACAAAACTGCCTTTTCCAGATACAGTTTCTATAAATCCATCTCTCGTTAAATCTTCATATGCTCTCTGAACGGTAATAACACTGATATGTAAATCTTTTGCTAAAGCTCTCATAGAAGGGAGGGCTTCGCCAGCAGATAATGTGCCGTCCATAATAAAACTTTTTACTTGCATACAGATTTGTTCGTAAATAGGCTTATCACTGCTATTACTTATGATAATCTCCACTTGCTCACCTCACCATGCGTACTTATCGTAATAAGCGTACTTATTCGATAAGAACAGTATAGGCGATTTGTGTGAACCTGTCAAGAGAAAAGATGTAAATACATTCGGAAAAGTGAGTGGCTGTCTATCAAATTCTTGTGTGTTACTTTACCGCACATGAGCATTTGCACCGGGATTATCATTTCCGTATCCTTCAAGAAGATTGATAACGCCCCATACACCCACACCTGCGCCGATTGCGGTTACTACTGTTTTAAGTCCTGTTATGATACTGAGGATATCCCAGCAATACTTGCTATCCCTGATACCTTATTCTTTCTACCAGCGTTTCCTTTTTCAGATTACTGCTTAAAACACAGGAAAGCACAATTTGTAGAATACCAACCAGAAGAATCATAACAAGAATCGGGATAAGAGGAACGTGATAAACGTTCATTCCAAAAATCCCATTATGCTTCGCATAGGAAAACAGTGCATAGCCAAGGGGCAGACCGGCAGCAAGTGCGACGCAGATGGTGCCAATTGTAAAAATCAAGCCCTGTATTTGTAAGCTCAGATTCAACTGCTTATTGGTCATGCCTACCGCTTGCAGCACACCGTATTCCTGCTTCTTCGTGGTGATATTGATGATCATGGTGTTTGCCAGATTCATAAACCCAATGAGACCGACAATTGCCATGAACAGATAGCAGCCAAGCTTCATCATACGGCTTGCGTATTCTGCAGATTGTAACTGTGCATGATAGGTATCCATTTTTATATGCGAAGTATTAGAAATCAAAGTATTCAGACTCTGTTCCACAGATGCAACATCTTTTTTATCACAGTCCACCCACAGATAGCCATAGGCTGTTCCCCTCGGATTCATGGAACGGTATACACCTTCTGGAATTACAAGATAAGTGTCCGCGCTTACAAAGGATCCTGCAATCTTTCCCTGATAGGTATAGGTTTCACTTCCATTCTCAAAGTCAAATACAATAGATTCACCCGGAGCATATCCATCTTGTTCCATCCACGCCGACCAGCCAAAGAAAATTTCACCATTCTTTACCGCCTGATCATAGTCCATAGAGCCAATATCCCCGTCTTGGCGCATAAAATCAAAATCATTTTTACTCACAATCTCAGCCGGAAATCTTGTTCCGTTCAGATTTACAGAGACAATCTCTCTCGTCATGACATCTGTCACTCCTGGAATGCTTTTGATTTCTTCAATCATTGAATCATTCAATGGATTATCCGTCAGAATCGTATCCAGATTATTCTCCGGATAGGCTTCATCATAATTCTGGGAATAATCCAGCTGCAACTCAAATTGTCCATGGTTGATTGCAATCCGCGCCTCGTGCTTCGTGTCAATATTCCCAACATAATTAGAGATAATTACAAACAATACACAGGAAAGCCCCATGGTAAGAATCGTAGCAATGGTTCTTTTCGGATTGCCTGTCACATTTGCCATTGCCATGGAGAAAACGGTGACATCTTTTCTGCCTTTTCGTCTGCCCTGTTTTTGCGTTTTGGAGCCGTCAAGATACCGTGTCGCTTCGATGGGTGAAATCCGGGAAACAATTTTCATGGGTTTGCGCAGAGCCAGAACGACCGTAAGAAACGATACAAAAATGCAGATGAGCATAATTGTCAGTGAAAACAAAGGCACCTGATGGTTCTTGATTCCGGACGATACCTGATTTCCCTGCTCCACCAGCCAGTTGAAGCTGACTTTTGCAATCAGGAAACCAAACAGCAGCCCCAGCGGTATCGAAGGGACCGCCAGAAGAATGCCCTCACGAAAGATCAACTGCTTCATCTGCTTTCTGGTTACACCCAGCGCCTTGATTTTTCCGTACTCCTGAACCTTCTGGGCGATCCCGACCTGGAAGATATTATAAATGACCACAACGGAAAACAGCACGATTCCGATGATCAGGGTTCCACAAACCACAATCATTTCATAGCTCGGCTGCAATACCCACTGCAGGTAGAGGTCATTGATGATCACGTTTTTCTGGTCAATGCCGCAGGAATCCGCGATTTCTTTTATAACAGGCGCAACATTATTCATAGATACATTTGCAGAATCGCTCAAGGTAAAATAGATATTATATTGCCTGTCACCCTCCGCAACACGCTCATTATAAAAATCCTGCGAACCGAATACAACATAGGAAGCCTCGATGGTATATTCATCCCGGTCATATAAAATCCCGCTGACAGTAAATTCCACCGGTGCGTATTCCGACTGCATGCCGGAACGGTACTCCAATGTTACGGTGTCTCCGACCTTTACATCATGGTATCCCACTGCATCAAAGAAAGCGCGTCCTGCGGCAATTTCCTGCATTTTTTCCGGATACTTTCCTTCCTTCAACTCATATTCTTTATTATAAGGAAGCATTTTTCTTGCAGTCTCATCCATGCAGACAAACCCGCCTTTTTCATTGCCTTTTATGATACCTTCGGTGCACATAGTGCCTGTAGCATCTATTTCCGCACGGCGGTTTACTTCTTTTAACTGCGATCCGTCTGCGGAAACAAACAGACCATAATTGCTTCCATATGATCCTGCCGCCTGACTTTTCTGTAAATGAATTACCCCATTTCCCACAGTACTGATGATAACAAGCAGCATCGTGGTCAGACAGATTGCCATCATGATCAGTATACTTCTTGTCCTGTTCCTTTTGTCATTGCTATATGCAATCCTGCTTATTGTCTTCATCTGAAATCCACCACCTGTCCGTCCTCAATCATCAGAATACGGTCAGCGACCTGTGCAATTTCGTCATCATGGGTAATCATTACAATTGTCTGTCCATATTTTTTTGCTGTCATCTTAAGCAGAGCGATTACCTCATCACTGGTCTTAGAATCAAGATTTCCTGTCGGCTCATCTGCAAATATAATTTCCGGACGATTCACCAGTGCTCTTGCAATTGCTACTCTCTGCTGCTGTCCTCCGGATAACTGATTTGGCAGATTATAAATCCGGTTTTCAATCCCCAGAGTTGCAATAATATCATTTACATACGCTTCATCCACTTTTCTTCCATCCAGCCCCAGTGGCAGTACAATATTTTCCCAGACATTAACAGATGAAACCAGATTAAATGCCTGAAAAACAAATCCGATTTTTCTTCTGCGGAAAACAGCAAGGGCATCTTCCTTCATCCTGTATAAATCTTTCCCTGCTAAAGTAACACTGCCTTTTGTCGGGGTGTCTAGCCCTCCAAGCATATGAAGTAATGTACTTTTACCGGAACCTGACTTTCCAACAATTGCGACAAATTCTCCCTGCGCAATCTGAATGCCCACCTGATTGACCGCTTTGACCTGATTCTCACCTGCGCCATAAAACTTACAAAGCTGCTTTGTTTCTAATATCACACTCATGTGTTGCCTCCTTTTCATCTTACATCCAAATTGTATCAGGGCAATCTTTCATTTCACTTTCAAAAAACGAGCAGAAGTCTTACAGAATTGTAAGATTTCTGCTCACTTAAAATTTAACCAACATATGGTAATTGAATCACAAACGTGCTTCCTTTTTTCTTTTTGCCGGAGGTTACCGTAATCGTACCTGCGTGTTTTTCGATAATTTCTCTCGATAGAAAAAGTCCGATTCCTGTACCACTCTTTTCCATGACCTCCTTGGAACTTCCTCTGTAAAATCGTTGAAAAATTTTGTGATACTCATTCTGCGGAATACCAATTCCCTGATCCTCAATTTCCATTCTTACAAGATCGTTTCTTTTTTGTAACCGGATAAATATTTTTGAACCACACGGACTGTACTTGACCGCATTATCCAGAACGTTGATCACAGCTTCACCAAGCCACCTTTTATCCTGCATAACCATGCATGTTTCCAGCTCTTTTTCATAGTCAAAAACGAATTCAATTTTTTTCTCATCCGCTTTAGGATAAGTGCGGTTCACAGCAGATATGACAGTATCCATAAGCGGAAGTTTTTTCTTATTAATCTGAATCAGTCCAGTTTCCATCTTGGATATTTCAAGAAGCGACTGCAATAATGTCTCCAGTCCATCCAGAGCACTCCGACAACGGATACGAAACTCCTCCTGTTCTGTGGCACTTAAGTCATTCTGCATCAGCACACTAAAACATGTATCCAAAGCTGCAACCGGTGTCTTTAACTGGTGAGAAATATCAGAAACCATTTCTTTCGTGTTCTCCTTTTCTGCCCTTGCTTCTTCCTTTATCAACTGAATATGATGTCCGATTGCTTCAAGCTGGTCATTCAATTTTTCCAGTTCTGCATGATTTTCCGTTTTCAGTAAATCATTAAATTTATTTTCACGGAATCTGATCAGAATTTCTTCCAACTGGTCTAAAATTTTCTGATGACACGCATCTTCTTTTTTCTTCCAATAAAGTAAAAAAGTCAAAAGAAGCACGCATATCACAGTGCTTACAGCACCGGTCACCATAACCTGATGCCGGAATTGCGAATAAAATGCATTCCCTTTATTCCCCCAGTATCCATATTGCTCCAATAATCGCCTTCCCTGTTCGTTAGTTTCAATACCCTTATCCTTAAGCAATTCCGAAACAGCATCCAGCCCGGAAAATTCTTCCTTTGCAGCAATCTCTGTCATAAGATTCATTTTATATTTATAATCTTCATAAAACACATACGTGGTAAAGCAATTTAATATTGCAAACAATAATATGACAGGTAATACCAAGGAGAGCACTACTGTAATCTTCTTGCGATATCTCTTTGTCACTGCCTTACCTCCTGATTCCATATATACCCAAGACCTCTGATATTCTTTATATAGACCGGTGCAGCCGGATTGTCTTCGATTTTCTCACGGAGTCTTCTGATATTGACAGCGATTGTATTTTCATCCACAAAATCCCCTTCCAGATCAAACACATTTTCCAATATTTGTGTTTTTGAAAGAATCTGTTTCGGATTCTGAAGAAAAAAAGTCAGCATTTTCAACTCCGTTTTTGTCAGACTGATTTCACGACTCTTTATCAGGACTTTCATTTCTCCTGCGATAAATACGATATCTCCCGAAATCATCTTTCCGGCTTCCGTTTTCTCCTGTCTGCGGCGGAAATGTGCTTCTATTTTCAAAAGAAGTACCGAAAGACTAAACGGCTTTGTAATATAATCATCTGCCCCTGCTTCATATCCCATGACCTGATCCATCTCCTGATCTAGTGCTGTAAGACAAATAATGTATGTATTATAATTGCATCTCATCCACCTTACAAATTCCAGTCCATTCCCATCCGGAAGATTCACATCACAAATGGTAACATCCACATTATGATCACTTGCAATTCTTTTCGCTTTTTTCACTGATTCTGCTGAAAAAACCTCATATCCGGATTTTTTCAGTGAAAATGTAATTCCACGATTTAAATTTTCATCATCTTCAACCACGAGTATACCTGGCATAGCATCTGCACCTCTCTTTATTAACTATTCATCTTAAAACGCTTCAATGCCTCCACAATTGCACTCTCTTTATCTTCTGGACACTGCGGTTGCCTGCTATCTTCATTTTTAAGTAAATTAGGACTTGGAACAAGTTCCAAGTCTGTCGCGGCAGTCGTCGAATTGCCCTGCAAGCAGTCCATTCTCCTCGTTGCAACGCGCAAATTCTTTCCAACCTCAATTCCGCATTTTCTCTTTACCTGTGAGATATACAGATTGGAAACCTTCATGCCGGCTTTTGTTTCAGTTGGGACAAAAGAACAACCGTCTCAACGTGCACGCTCATCGGGAATTGGTCAACAGCCCGGCAGCGTTCCAGCTTATATCCCTGGCTGCACAGGAACTTCAGATCTCTGGCCAGTGTGGCACTGTCGCAGCTGACATAGACCACTCTCTTCGGTGCAATCTGCAAGATGGTTGACAGCAGTGCTTCATCGCAGCCTTTTCTTGGCGGATCGACTACGATCACATCGGCATAAGCGCCTTCGTTCTGGTATTTCTGCGGCAGGATTTCTTCGGATTTTCCTACATAAAACTCTGCATTGGTAATGTCATTGATTCTGGCATTGTTTTTCGCATCTTCAATCGCCTGTGGAATGATCTCCACTCCATAGACCTGTTTTGCCTTCTGTGCCAGAAACAGCGAGATGGTTCCAATCCCACAATATAGATCCCAGACAGTCTCTTCTCCCCTCAGATCTGCATACTCCAGTGCCAGTCCGTACAGCTTTTCAGTCTGCACTGGATTTACCTGGAAGAAAGATAATGGAGAAATCTGATATTTTACATTGCCGATATAATCTTCAATGTAGCTTTGTCCCCACAACGTCTTCACTTTATTTCCAAGAATGACATTCGTCTTTTCACGGTTGATATTCAGCGAAATGCTGGTCATACCAGGAATATGGCTCAGTGTCTCGCACAATAATTCTGCATATGGGATATGGGATCCATTACACACCAGACACACCATAATCTCTTTGGTGGTGAACCCATAACGAATCAGCACATGACGCACCAGCCCTTTGCCCGTCACTTCATTATACGGATCGATATCATACTGCTCCATATGGGCAATCACGATGTCCAGAATCTTCTGATTCTGTTCTACCCCCAGATAACAGTTCCGGTTACTGATGATATTGTGCGTTCTTCCTGCATAGAATCCTGCCACAATATTGCCATTTTTATCTCTTCCAATAGGAAACTGCGCTTTATTACGATAGCGCCACGGATCCTCCATGCCAACCACTGGCTCCATTGGGATCTCTTCTTCTGCAAACCCTCCGATACGCATGAGATTGTTTTTGACTTTATTCTCCTTAAACGCCAGCTGCTCTGCATAATCCATTTCCTGGATCTGACATCCGCCGCACTGCTTCGCCACCGGACATTTCGGTTCCACACGATAAGGAGACGGCTGCAGCACCTTCATCAGTCTGGCAAATCCATAGGTCTTTTTCATCTTCATGATCCTGGCTTCCACCAGATCACCTGTGATGGCATCCTTGACAAAAATAGTCATCCCATCCACTTTTCCGATTCCCTGTCCGTCTGAGCCGATATCTTCTATCTGTACCTGTATCAAATCGTCTTTTTTCATCTTCACTCCACTAGTTATTCGTTACTGCTTTTACGCAGATTGCTTTCAAACAGTCTGTTATATCCCAGCCAGCCGTCATTTTCTTTGGCAGACTTCAGTACTTCCCTGAAGGACTCCAGCTTCGCATCCGTATTATCAGCCAAATTCAGTGCTACTGCTTCCATCAGCGCCGGCTTCTTCGGAGATCCATATTCCAGTTCCCCATGATGAGCCAGAATACAGTGGCACAGTTCACTGGCCAGCTTCTTCGGGAAATCCGAAATCCGGCGGATGCTGGCACGGATCAGTTCTGTCCCCATATAGATATGTCCCAGCAGCTGACCGTCATCCGTATAATCATTTTCCGGGAATGTGGACAATTCCTTTAATTTTCCCACATCATGAAAGGCCGCCGCTGTCAACAGCAGATCCCGGTTCATCTCCGGATAGCAAGTGCAATAATAGTCGCACAGCTTCACCACGCTTAAGGTATGCTCAAGAAGACCACCTACAAAACCATGATGTACCGATTTTGCTGCAGAATGGAACTTGAATGCTTTCGCAAAAGACTCATTGTTCCGGAAATACATGTCATTTAACTGAGTCAGATATGGATTCTTTACACTGCCCAGAATGTTCAGCAGTTCCTGATACATCTCATCCACATCTTTTTCTGTCACCGGAAGATAATCTGCAGGATCGTACTCTCCTTCATGGGCCTTGCGTACCCGCTTGATCGATACCTGCAGCGAGCCCTGGAAATTGCTCACATCACCCACTACATCAATATAATCCAATACGTCAAAATCATCAATTCCACTGGAATTCGGATCCCAGATTTTGGCGTCGATGGTTCCTGTCTTATCCTGCAGAATCACATTCTCATAGGACTTGCCATTCTTTGTCACAGCGGCCTGTCTGTGCTTGCAGAGATAAATATCACTGATACGGTCTCCCTCATGGAGCTGTCCGATAAATTTCATAAATCATTTTCCTCTTTTCTACTTCAACTTCACTCTAAATGATACAACATCTTCTATGGGAATTTCAATCTTTTTGTGGTATAATGTACCCGCTAAGTTACTGTTCACGGTCAATGTTTCGCGAGGTGAGCCGTAACCCTACCAAATAATTGATTTAGGAGATTTACATGAACAGTAAGGTTTTAAAAACTTTAGAATATGAAAAAATTATCGACCAGCTGGTGAATTGTGCCGGTTCTCTTCTGGGAAAGGAGTTGTGTAAGCATCTGGTTCCTTCCTCTGATATTGAAGAGATCCGCACCATGCAGCATGAGACTTCTCTGGCGCTGGCACGTATTTATCAGAAGGGCAGTCTTTCTTTTTCTGGTGTCTATGACATCCGCGGTTCTCTAAAGAGACTGGAAGTTGGCAGCATTTTAAGTACCCAGGAACTGCTTCATATCAGTAAGATGCTGGATGTGTGCAGCCGTGCCAAATCCTATGACCGTAAAGACAATGACGAAGCTGAATCTGATACACTGGATGTGATGTTTCAGGCACTGCAGCCTCTGGCGCCTCTGGCTGGCGAGATCCGCCGCTGTATTTTATCCGAAGATGAGATCAGCGACGATGCCAGTCCGACTCTGAAGAGTATCCGCCGTTCCATCGGACAGATGAACGATAAAGTCCATGCCCAGCTGACTTCCATGGTGAATGGCTCTGCCAGAACTTATCTTCAGGATGCCGTGATCACTATGCGAAACGGCCGCTACTGTCTTCCGGTAAAAGCAGAATACCGCAGTCAGGTACAGGGTATGATCCATGACCAGTCCTCCACTGGCTCTACATTGTTTATTGAGCCAATGGCTGTTTTAAAACTGAATAATGAATTACATGAACTGGAGCTGAAAGAAGAAAAAGAAATCGAAGTGATTCTTTCTACCTTAAGCAGTCGTGCCGCTGCCGAGCTGGAACCACTGGAAACCAATCTGGAGCTTCTTACCCGTCTGGATTTTATCTTTGCCCGGGCTCAGCTGTCCCGTTCTTATAACGGAAGTGAACCGATTTTTAACCAAAAAGGCATCATCAACATCAAAAAAGGCCGCCATCCTCTGCTGGATAAGAAAAAAGCGGTACCGATCGATATTCGTCTTGGAAAAGAATTTGAACTTCTGATCATCACTGGTCCAAATACCGGTGGTAAGACCGTTTCCCTGAAAACGGTGGGACTCTTTACCCTGATGGGGCAGTCCGGACTTCACATTCCGGCTTTTGATCAGTCTGAACTGGCTGTTTTTGATGATGTATTTGCTGATATCGGAGACGAACAGAGCATTGAACAGAGTCTGAGTACCTTTTCTTCTCATATGACGAATATTGTAAACATTCTGGCAAAAGCAACGCCTCGTTCTCTGGTACTCTTTGATGAGCTTTGTGCCGGAACCGATCCAACCGAGGGGGCTGCTCTGGCCATCGCCATTTTATCCAACCTGCACCGGCAGGGGATCCGAACGATGGCCACTACCCATTACAGTGAACTGAAAGTCTTTGCCCTCACCACTCCGGGTGTGGAAAACGGATGCTGTGAATTCAATGTAGAGACTTTAAGCCCGACCTATCATCTGCTGATCGGTATTCCAGGAAAAAGTAATGCATTTGCCATTTCCTCCAAGCTTGGTCTGGATGATTATATCATTGAAGAGGCAAAAGGCAATCTGAGCCAGCAGGATGAAGACTTTGAATCTCTCCTGGCTGATCTGGAAAACAGCCGTGTAACTATTGCCAAAGAACAGGATGAGATCAATCATTACAAACAGGAGATTGAGCAGCTGAAGAGTCGTCTGGAACAGAAGCAGGAATCTCTGGATGCCAGTAGGGAACGCATTTTACGGGAAGCCAATGAACAGGCCCATAAGATTCTTCGGGATGCCAAGGAATATGCGGATACCACCATCAAGAACTTTAATAAATTTGGAAAAGCCAGCATCGACTCCCGTGCCATGGAACAGGAACGTAACCGTCTCCGTGAAAAAATGTCTGGCGTAGAGAAGAAGCTGGCAATCAAACCAGCCAAGGCAAAAGCTGCAAAGCAGCTGCAGCCGAAAGATCTGCATATCGGTGACAGTGTAAAGGTGCTCAGCCTGAATCTAAAAGGAACCATCAGCACCTTGCCTAATGCAAAAGGAGATCTGTTTGTACAGATGGGTATTATGCGTTCACAGGTCAATATCAGGGATCTGGAACTGATTCCAGATGTGGAAACTGCGAACCCAAGAACCACACGTACCGGAACCGGCAAGATCAAAATATCTAAGTCGGCATCCGTCAGCACTGAGATCAATCTTCTTGGCAAGACGGTAGATGAAGCACTGGCTGAACTGGATAAGTATCTGGATGATGCCTATATCTCCCATATGCCAAGTGTCCGGGTAGTTCATGGGAAGGGTACCGGTGCACTTCGTAAGGCTGTTCATAACTACCTGCGTAAACAAAAACATGTAGAATCTTACCGCCTTGGAGAATTCGGTGAAGGTGATGCCGGTGTTACAATTGTAACCTTTAAAAAATAAATTGACATCAAAGAGAGGCTGTTTATATTGAAACAAAAATTAATGATTATTGAGGATAATATGGTGACAGCCCGGCAGATCTCTACTTTTCTGGGGAATGACGGTTATGAGACCAAAGTCTATCTGGATGGAGAATCGGCTTTGGCTGATTTTACCTCCTACTCCCCGGATCTTGTTCTGCTGGATTATTTTCTTCCTGGTATGAATGCCCCGGAAGTATGCATCAGTATGCGAAAAATCTCTGATACCCCAATGATTGTCCTGTCAGGCAATACTCAAACCTCAGACAAGATCCGTATGCTGGAACTTGGCGCCGATGATTATATAGAAAAACCATTTGACCCAGACGAATTGAAAGCGCGCATCCATGCAGTTCTCCGCCGCTACCATCCAGAGATGAATTTTGGTTCCCCGGACGATGCGATCGGTGACTATGTAGAATATCCTGGTCTGTTTATCAGTCAGACCAGTTATACTGTAAAGCTGGACGGCGAGCCTCTGGCTCTTCCTCCAAAGGAACTGGAACTGCTTTACTGTCTGGCAGCATCTCCCAATCGGGTATTCACCAGAGAACAGCTTCTGGACTATGTCTGGGGCTATGACTATATGGGAGATCCACGCACAGTCGATGTCCACATCAAACGTCTCCGTGAAAAAATAAAAGACCATGAAACATGGTCTTTGTCCACCGTCTGGGGTGTGGGCTATAAGTTTGAAGTAAAGGCATAGCAGATGATCTCGCTATGCCTTTTTGCATATATCCTATGTGCGCCTTATCTTTACTTCCAGTCATATTTGGTCAAATGACCTTCCAGCTGCATCTGAGAAAACTGATTCTGACGCAGTGCCTCATACAAGACAATCGCCACTGAATTTCCAAGGTTCAGAGAACGGATCTCACTCATCATCGGGATCCGCACTGCCGTCTCCTGATTTTCCAGCAAAATCTCCTCTGGAATCCCTGCACTCTCTTTTCCAAACATAATAAAACAGTCCGGCTCATACTGTACTTCTGTATAGCATCTTGGAGCCTTGGTGCTTGCCATATAAATCTTTGCTCCTGGATTCTTCGCCAGGAAATCCTCATAATTAATATATCTGGTCACATCCAGATGTTCCCAGTAATCCATTCCTGCCCGCTTTACCGACTTCTCATTGAGCCGAAAGCCCAATGGCTCAATCAGGTGCAACCTGGTGCCGGTCGCCACACAGGTTCTCCCGATATTACCGGTATTGGCCGGAATCTCCGGCTCAAATAATACAATATTCAGCTTTGACATATATTCTATTCACTCTCCTGCCTTGCATCCCGATAAACCAGCTTCTCGATCTCATCCTGTGCCGGTTTGTCCAGATAACGCATCTCTTCTCCGTTATGTAGTACCTTTTCTCTCTTATCCGTAGTTCTTCCTATCACAGCGCTGCAGATTCCTGCCTGCTTCAGCTGTGCCACAGTCTTCTGTCCATCTGGCACTGCCATCAAAAAACTGCCGCCACTCAGTAACTGATACGGATTCCATCCATACTGTTCACAGATCTCAATCGTCTCCTGACGAATTGGAATTTTTCTCAGGTCTGCATCCATACCGATCCCATTACTTTCACAGAACTCCCACAACGCACCAAAGATACCACCCTGGGAGATATCATGCATGGCCACAGCCCCACAATCCCAGCCAATCTGTGCCGCCTCTTTTCCCACCATCAGCTGGTCAAATTCTTTTGCGGTCTCCACCAGTTCCAGTGGGAAACGCAGCTTTAATTCTTCTTCTTTTTCTCTGGCCAGAAGCGCCGTTCCAGTCAAAGCCGGATACCCGGCCATCACCAGTTCCAGATCCTGACGGATATCCTTTGTCAGATGTGGTTCTTTTGCATAGCCCATCAGGGTCATCGTCACTACTGGTACCTGCACTGCCCCAGAGATCTCCGTGTGACCTCCTGACAGCTGAATCCCACATTCACGGCAGACTGTATCTGCGCTGTCCATTATGCTGCGCAGCAGATCTTCTTCTCCCTGCTCCGGCATCATCACCGCCATCATCAAAGCCACCGCTTCTCCGCCAGAACAACACAGGTTATTCACACCACAGTAAACCTGATATTTGATTTTTTCCATCCGTTCTACTGTAAAAGCCTGCGTATGCAGAACACAGAACTTCTGTCCTTCTGAGCGGACAATGGCGCAGTCCTGACCGATTCCTGATCCCTGCGCCACTTCCTCTCTTCCGGACTTACATCTTTTTAGAACAGAACGCTTTAATACATTCTCTGATATTTTTCCGGTCTTCATGTACTTACTCCCATGAAACAACGCCATCATCGGTTGTTCCACCATTATCTATCCATACTTCTCCATCCGTGGTATCCATATAGGTACCGCCACTGGTATCTGTGGAGCCGTCAGTCTGTGCTGAGGACTCACTCTGCTGTGTGTCATCAGCTTCTGTGGCATTGGTATCAATGGTCACCGTACCGGTAGCCGCCAGCTGTGCTGCTGCCAGATCCCCATTGGCAATCGCTGTTAAGAGTGCATCAGATGCACCAATGGTCCCCACTTCATAGATATTAGAAGCTGCCTCATAGGTACTGGAATTGATCTGCTCCTGTGTGGTCTCTCCATTATAAGTTACGTATTTATAGCATACCGCGGTACTTCCAGGAGATGCTGTCTGCACCTGGTTAAAGTATCCCACATTCTGTTCATTATCTGCATACAGAAGTGTGGTAGTCGGTGCCGGAATCGTACTGGTCTCCACACCTTCATAGGACACATAACGGTCCTCCGGACGATACTCCTTGCCCCATACAGTGAACGTCAACACACCGCCATAGGCATATCCGGAAATGAAAATCGGTGTATCCAGATTATTCGTAAATACCAGATCCATACTTCCTTCTGCAATCGCTGCATCCATAGATGGTGGAACATAATGTACACTCATCGTATGATTATGTCTCTCGTCAATCTCGATCTCTGCCAGGAGCAGGGCATTATATAGAGTGGTAGATACCTGACAGATACCGCCGCCGTACTCCTGTACAACACGGCCATTCTCATAAGCACCGCCAAGTTCATAGCCATTCTCTGCACTAAATGGAACCAGGTGATCACACACGGAAAAGCTTTCGCCCGGACGAATCAGATGTCCGTTGATCAATTCCGCTCCACGTTCTACGTTGGTATTGCGTCCATAAGTGGATCCGTAATAAGTGGTATAGGTACCAAGCACATCTGTGATGGACTCCAGATCCTTCTCACTGGCGCTCGGCTCCTGCACCTGAACAGACAGTTCCACGCTGGAATCTGCTGCACCGGTCCAGTTATTCGCTATGTAGTCCTCCAGAATCTGCACGGATTCATCCACATTTACCACAATACCTGCCTGTCCGGGCTGCATATTAATGCCGCCGCTGCCGTCTGATTCAATGGATGCCTCCACCGGATCCTGATCATATTGTTTGCACTTTTCCACAAACTCCTTCACAGCGCTGTCATTCACTGCAAATTCCAGCTGAAGATCTCTTTTTTCCTGTGTCAGATCCTTGCTGTCCTTGTAGCGCTTGATCGCATTGCCGGAATTCCCGATATCGACTGCCTCCTGCACTACATTCCGGTTCTTCCACTGCAGTCCAAAATCCACTGCGCTGGCATCCACACTCTCGTCATTGATCTGAACCTTAATCGTAGAATTCATCATATCTGAAACCTTCTGCTGTACCACAGACTTCGCTTCGTCATAAGTCATTCCAGATACATCAATGCCTTCAATCGAAATCCCCTGACCGATCTGGTCTTCCGCCTGTACAAGACCTCCCGCAGTCCCGATGCAGACTACTGCGGCTGCAGCCGCCAGGATTCTTTTCCCAAATATCATATTTACCTCCCGAACTGTCTCCCCGATTGTTCGATTACATAAATGCGCCAATGATCATAGTAACGACCATAGCCACGATAAGTAAGATGGCAACCACTGCCGCAATTGTACGTTTTGTTTTTGTATTTCTCATATCTAACATAATATTCACCTCGTATTTTCATATTCTTATTTATTCTATGCCATTTTTTACAAGCTGGCAAGTGAACTTTTTATGAAGTATATCCCTGCATTCTGATCCAGTGCATTCCGATTCCGGTAATCAAACAGTACCCAGCATTCCTGTGTATCCTCCTTCTGCTGTTCCCAGCCGCACAGCTGTGCTGTTTCAATCGAAAAACGCTCCAGATGTACCATATTCATCATCTGCCTTGCGCTGAATCCTTCATAGCCTTTCAATACCTGATGTTCCTGTTCTTCCTGTCTGAACCAGTCCAGAAACTGCTTTTTCTCATTCTGAAGATCCGGTGCCCATTTCGGCCGGCTTTTACTGTTCTCTCTCAGATACAGATCCAAAAGTAATAATTCATCATATATCCCGTTTTCACTGATACTGTGGATAAATTCCCGCAGCATCTCAAATCTCTGCATTCTGGAATGGCTCTGTCCCCACCAGCCCTGCTGCCCGTAAAATGCAGCCATCCGCTGATACATGGTAAAAGGATCACTGAATTCTTTTTCCAGATGCCGTATGGTATTCGGAAACTGTCCACTATTGTAGTAGACCTCCACCATATCTTCTATCTGCTTCAGTTCCAGAATCTCCTGGTAGGAGATCCAGTTCGTATAAAAGACTTCATACACCGGATCACTGTGATAAACTATACCATATTCTTCTGCCTTTTCCTGCATCCTGGAACCTTTCAGAACCTTCAGAAATCCCAGCTGAAGCTGATCCGGGTACAGATGATAAACGTCATTAAAAGACTGTCGGAAACTGTCGAAGTTCTCCCATGGCAGTCCGGCGATCAAATCCAGATGCTGATGAATATTGTGTCCCGACTGCACACGTTTCACCACACTGCACAAATGTGAAAAATCCATTACACGATCAATCGCCTCTATGGTCTTCTGGTTGGTCGACTGCACTCCGATCTCCAGCTGCACCAGTCCAGGCCGCATGGTATTCAAAAGCGCCAGTTCCTCCTCATTCAGCAAATCTGCTGCTATCTCAAAATGGAAATTGGTAATCCCATTATCATGTTCCCGGATATAATTCCAGATCGTCAGTGCATGGCTGTGACGGCAGTTAAAGGTACGATCTACAAACTTTACCTGTGGTACCTTTCTGTCCAGAAAGAACTGAAGTTCCTTCACCACTGTCTGCGCATCACGGAAGCGCACACTTTTATCAATCGAAGACAGGCAGTAGCTACAGGAAAAAGGACAGCCTCTGCTACTTTCATAATAGATAATCCGATGCTCAAAGTCATCCAGCTCATCATACAGGAATGGGATCCGGTTCATGTCCAGAAGCGGACGCCCAGGCTGGACTTTTATCTCCCCTTCGCCATCTCTCCAGGTAATCCCTGGAATCTCATTCAGCTTCTTCTTTCCATGCCAGTATTCCATCAATTCCAGAAATGTCTCTTCTCCCTCTCCCATCATGACACCGGTCATACAATCATGTTTTTTCAAAAACTCCGGAGCATCATAACTGACCTCCGGTCCACCAGCCCAGATCTGCACCTCCGGCAGTACCCTTGGCAGATCTTCCAGTACACGTTCTATCATCTGCAGATTCCAGATATAACAGGAAAAGGCCACTACATCCGGCCTTCTGCGATAAATCTCTTGCAAAATATCGTCTGCATAATGATTGATGGTAAATTCTGCCAGTTCCACATTCCTTCCATACTCCGGTGCATAGGCTGTCACAAACTTCTGCAGACTGTAAACTGCCGGATTGGAATGAATATATTTTGCATTCACTGCTGTCAGTAATACTTTCATTTTTTGTTATCCCGTTCTCCTACATCAGTTCTTTCATCAGATGACGGTAAATCTCTGAACTCTTTTTCTTCCAGTTGTCACAAAGCATAATCGCCTGCCGTTCATCCGGCACTACCAATGTCATATCTACAATGTAGTTATCTTTTTCTTTGATCTGAAGCTTCACACTGAATCTGCCTTCATCCAGATTGCTGTAATCTGCCAGAACTGCATTTTCATCGCGCAGCTTCATTTTATTCTTTTTCAGGTAATTCTCAATATCTTTCCGAATAGCAGTGGAAATATCATCCTTAAAGTAGCTCAGAGTCTCTTTTCCACTATCTGTCAGGCTGTAAAATGTACTGTTTCTCACAAGTTCCGTCTCCAGAAGCTTTGATTCCACCATATCTGCCAGAGTCTCCTGAACCGTAAAATAATCCGTATACTGTTCTTCTGCCACAAATGCACAAATCTGTCCATTGGTCAGAGGGAACTCTACTCTGTCCAGTAAATATAAGAAAATCAGTTTGTAAAGTGTATGGACTTCTTTCATAATGCGCTCCTTCCCAGCATCTTTCCCTGCCAGACATTTCTTTTCTTCAGTTCGCTGTGTATTTCATTCAGAACCGTCCTCTTTCTGCTGCTCCATAAGGGAGCAATCAGAAGGTCCTTCGGTCCGTCTCCGGTCAACCGGTGTATCGTAATCTCCGGTGACAGATGTTCCACACATGCGATCACCAGATCAATATATTCTTCCATCGTCATTGGACGAATGACTTCTGTTTCCTTTTCCTGCTCCAGATAAATACGGCCCAACTCTGTTCCTTTCAGAATATGTAACAATTGCAGTTTTATACCCTGAATATCCATCTGATTCAGATATGTGACTGTTTCCAGTACTTCCTTTGTGCCCTCCATCGGCAGTCCCAGAATCGTATGGACAATCACATCGATATCTCGTCTTCGAAGTTCTTTTACCGCCTGTTCAAAGCAGGCCAGATCATAGCCTCTGTGAATCATCTGTGCCGTCTCTTCATGCATGGTCTGCAAACCCAGTTCGATCCAGACCGGCTTCTGTTCATTTAGCTCAGCCAGCAGATCCAGTACCTCCTCCGGCAGACAATCTGGTCTGGTCGCCACCGACAGGATGACTACTTCCGGATCTGCGATCGCCTCTGTGAATATCTTTCTCAGATATTCTACCGGTGCATACGTATTGGTGTAGGCCTGAAAATAAGCAATGTATTTCCTCGCCGGCTTCTTCTTCCGAAGGGACTCTTTCTGGAATGCAATCTGCTCTGTTACGGACAGATGCCCATCCGCTGCAAAATCGCCACTTCCACCTTCACTGCAGAAAATACAGCCTCCTCTGCCGACTTTACCATCCCTGTTCGGACAGCTCATGCCGCCATTCAAGGCCAGTTTATAGACTTTTTCACCAAACTGGTTCTTCAGTTGCCAGTCCAGCGAACGATAAGGCTTCTCGCCCCAGATTTTCTGCATAAATACTCTCCTTATATAGAACGCTACATATCAGAAAATTTACGTCACTATTTTGAGTATATAGTATTTGACCCTTTCTTGCAAGCGTGATATATTTGCATACGTGTATTATACCATTTTTTGAAAGAAGGTGCCTTTTTTGAAAAATTACCAGATCACTGAATTCTGCCACCACTTCCTTGAACAGCATGTTCACCCGGGAGATTTTTGTATCGATGCCACTGCTGGCAAGGGCAATGACACAGAATTTTTATGTCAGCTTACAGGCAGCCGTGGCCGGGTTCTGGCCTTTGACATTCAGCAGGCTGCCGTAGATGCCACCAATGAACGGCTCTTTGCCGCCGGATTTTCTGACATCGGGACAGCCATTCTGGAGAGCCATGCCAATATGCATCTCTATGCCGAAGCAGGTACGGTAGACTGTATTATGTTTAACTTCGGCTATCTTCCAGGCGGTAATCATCAGCTCTGCACTCATGCAGATACCAGTCTTGCAGCTATCCATGATGGCCTTACGCTTCTGAAAAAACAGAGCATGATGAGCCTGTGTATCTACAGTGGTGGCGATACCGGATTTGAGGAACGGGATGCCATTTTGGATTATTTAAAGCAGCTGGATCCAAAGCAGTATATGGTACTGCTGTCCTGTTACTATAATCGTCCAAACAATCCACCCATTCCGGTATTTATCTTAAAGCTGTAGATTGAAAAAGCCACTTTTACACGTCCCCAATGGATCCCCAATGGCTCACTCTTCCGAGTGCAGCCATTCCATATGCTTCTTGATTTGCTTCTCGTATCCGTTATCTGAGGCACGATAAAAGACCTTGTCTTTGATCTCATCCGGCAGATACTGCTGTCTGGAAAAGTGCTTCGGAAAATCATGGGCGTATTCGTATCCGATTCCATGTCCCACTTTGGCCGCTCCCTTATAGTGAGAGTCCTGAAGATGTACCGGTACGGTTGCCTTATATTCCTTAACTGCCTGAGTTGCTTCAAAGATAGCATTCGTAGCAGAATTGCTCTTTGGAGCAGTCGCCACGTAGAGAACTGCCTGCGACAGAATGATCTGTGCCTCCGGCATACCAACCCGTTCTACTGCCTGAGCCGCCGCTACCGCTACCTGAAGTGCCTGCGGATCTGCATTTCCCACATCTTCTGCCGCACAGATCATAATACGGCGGCTGATAAAGGTGACACTTTCTCCCGCATACAGCATCCGGGCCAGATAATACACCGCTGCATCCGGATCCGAACCACGCATACTTTTGATAAAAGCAGAGATGGTATCGTAATGGTTGTCCCCGGTTTTATCGTACCGTACCACTCGTTTCTGAATGCATTCCGCCGCCACATCCAGAGTCAGATGAATCTTGCCGTCCTCACTGCGTTCGGTAGTCAATACACCCAGTTCTACTGCATTTAATGCGGATCTGGCATCTCCATCTGCCATATCTGCCAGGAAGTCCGCTGCCGTCTCATCAATCACTGCATCATAAGATCCCATGCCTCGTTCCACATCATAAACAGCCCTTGATATCAATATCTTGATGTCCTCTTTGGACAATGGCTTCAGCTCAAATACAACAGATCTGGAAAGCAACGCTCCGTTGACTTCAAAATAGGGATTTTCTGTGGTTGCTCCAATCAGAATCAAGGTACCATCTTCCACAAACGGAAGCAGGTAGTCCTGCTGTCCTTTATTAAAACGATGGATCTCATCTACGAACAGAATCGTCCGTTTGCCGTACATTCCCATGCTGTCTTTCGCTTTCTGCACCACTTCTTCCATGTCTTTTTTCCCGGCTACGGTAGCATTAATCTGGGTAAATTCTGCACTGGTGGTATTGGCAATCACCTTTGCCAGCGTGGTCTTTCCGGTTCCTGGCGGTCCATAAAAGATGATAGAACCCAGCTTATCGGCCTTGATCGCACGATAAAGCAGCTTGCCTTTTCCGATGATCTCCTGCTGTCCCACTACTTCTTCCAGCGTTCTTGGTCGAAGTCTGGATGCCAGAGGTGCTTCTTTTTCCATTGTATTGCTTCTCATATAATCAAATAAATCCATGAGTACTCTTCTCCTTTCCTCATTAGCGAATCATATTTTACTACGTCAATATCAGGTCTTCCACTGTCACAAATTCATATCCTTCTGCCTTCAGTCTGTCAACGATTTGAAGTGCAGCTTCTACTGATGTGGCATAATAATCATGCATCAATATGATATCATGATCGGATACCTGCTGCATTACTTTCCTGATAATCTCTTCTACATTTTTGCTTTTCCAGTCCAATGTATCAATGGTCCACTTCACAGCAATCATCGATATCCGGCAGTCCATGCTTTCCTTCCAGTTTCCAAAGGGCGGCCGTACATAGGCCGTCTGATGACCGGTGATCTGCTTTACCAGTTCACTGGTCTTTCGCAGTTCTCTGCAATTTTCCTCATCGCTCATTTTACTGATATCTGCATGATCATAGGTATGATTCCCAATCAGATGTCCATCTTCTTCCATTTGCCGGATCAGTTCTTCGTTACCAGGAATATTTTCGCCTACTACAAAGAACGTGGCTTTTACACCACGTTCTCTTAATCCATCCAGAAGATTTCTCGTATAAATTCGATGCGGGCCATCATCAAAGGTAAGCGCCACTCTTGGCGGAAGCTCTTCCGCCTGCATTGCCAATACACTCTGACTGTTCACAGCCTGTGTCCGATCTGACTTTTTTTTCAGAAAAAGCCCCATCAAAATCAGCACTGCAAGAAAAATACAATATAAAATCTGCCGGCATGTTTTCTTCTTCATATGGCATTCCCCTGAGATCCCTTACTCCCATGATATGCCACTTTTCTTTTTCTTATTCGTACCGATTACTTTCCAGACTCTACTCCTGTTCTTTCTCCGGTTTTTCCAGTGTATTCTCCACTGCTTCTTCAGACTCTTCCTCATCTGTCTGCTCTGCTTCCGGATCAATATATCCATAAAAAATCTGCTGGTTAGTGCGTTTTGGCTTCATCACAACTACATAAACTACTGCTCCTAAGATTCCACCACTGCTGCCGGATGTACTGCCTCCTACTCCAAAAAGGAAATAAGCGATCCCTGCAAAGCCCACCAGATCCAGCAAAATATACTTCACATAGGCCTCTTTCTGTGCCTGGGTAATTCCATCAAAACGATGTACGGCAAATGGCTCTGCCACATCTGCCAGCAGCCAGTAAATGCCAAGTGCAGCCCCCATAATCACATTACAGGTCAGCCCTGACATATGCCCCTTCAAAAGCCCATATGCCACAATAGCCAGGGCTGCCGCCAGTTCTCCAATGGAGAGGATCGTAAATACCCAGCTCAGTTTATTATTTATCGTTCTTTTCTGTTCCATGTTCCTGTCCTCATCTAAAATTATAATAAGTCTTTCCTGTTCTCAGACTTGTCTTTCCTTTATATTTTGCCAGTTCGCTGACTGTTACCAGTTGATACCCCTTTTTCTTCAAAGCCGGAATGATCGTCTCTGCTGCCTGTACAGATGATTGATGAATATCATGCATCAAAATAATATCTCCATCCTGTACATTGTTCAGCACTTCATTTACTGTATGCTGCGGATTGCCGGTATTGGCCCAGTCTCTGGTATCAATCGACCAGTAGATCGATGGAAGTCCAAGCGCATTCAGCACACTGCTGTTATTATTTCCCGCTCCATAAGGAAGTCTGGCTACTGTTGGCACCTTTCCACAGGCTGCCTTTATCTTCTGGCTGGTTCTGGTCATCTCAGACTGAACCGCAGCCGTAGATATCTGTGTCAGATTTGCATGATCAAAAGAATGATTCCCCAGTTCACATTTCTGTTTTACCATCTTCTTAATCGTGCTCTTATACCGATCTACACTGGTTCCCACCATAAAAAAGGTTGCTCTGGCATTGTTCTTCTTCAGGCAGCTCAGTAATCGGTCTGTATAGGGACCCGGTCCATCATCAAATGTCAGCGCTACCATCTTCTTAGAAGGATCCACCGCTGGTGTCAGCTTTACTTTGGGATCGTATACACCCCTGCTGTCAAAATAATACCACTTGCCCTTGATATATTGTTCTCCGGTCAGCCTGGCTCCTTTGCTATTCAGGTAATAGGTCTTGGTTCCCAGCGTAATCCATCTGTTCTTCTGCAAGACGCCTTCTGCATTCACATACAGCCAGTCTGTTCCGGCCTTTACCCACACACCTCTGGCCATTCGTCCGGTTGCCTGAAGAAAATAATACTTCTTCTTTTTGACTGTGATCCAGCCGGTCTGTTTCTTCCCGGTTTTACTGTTGAAAAAGTACGTATTCTTTCCGATCTTCGTCAGGCTCTTTGCCCGGATGCCATTTCTCTTCAGATAGTATTGATCCTTCAGCCATCCGGTATACATTTTACCGTTTTTGTCCATATAATAATAGTTCTTTCGGTAGAGTACCCATCCTCTGGCACGATAGCCCTGACTGTTCAGATAATAAATATTGCCATCGGATCTGATCCAGCTGGATTTGATATACTTTCCGGAAACCGTAAGGAAACGCACACCCTTAGAATTTGTCTCCCACTGTCCTTCTGCCTCCACAGCCTTACGGACATCTTTTAACGGAGTATCCTTCGCTTTGGTTGTCTTTGCCAGCACTCCCTGCACCGGTATCAGCACAACCAGCATCATCAACATCAGAATTGCTCCAAACCTTCTGAATGTCTTCATGCTCATCCCCCTCATTCTATAAACTGTCTTCCTACAGTACCAGACAGCATGTAATGGCCAGCGCACCGTGTCCGATATGGCATGACACGCTGAGAGACAATGGATCCATATGTACGTCTACGCCTGGGAATTCTGCTTCGATCTCTTTCTTCCACTGCTCTGCTTCTTCCAGATTGCCCGTATACGCTGCCTGAATTGTCATCTTTCCAGCTTTCCATTCTTCTGCAAATCGTGTCTCCAGATCATGATGAATGGCCTCCAGCATAATCTTCTTTGCTTTCATCTTTCCTCTGGACTTAGAATAAGCATCCAGTTTTTCTCCCTGAATCTGCAATACTGGCTTCAGATTCAGAATGGTTCCAA
Source organism: Muricoprocola aceti (assembly GCF_025567005.1). Classification (NCBI taxonomy): domain Bacteria; kingdom Bacillati; phylum Bacillota; class Clostridia; order Lachnospirales; family Lachnospiraceae; genus Muricoprocola; species Muricoprocola aceti. Next base: position 28,668 of record NZ_JAOQKE010000002.1, on the reverse strand, counting down.
CAGCAGCTGCAGCCGGGGTAATACGACCACCCTTTTTCAGATATTTCAAAGTCTCAAGGGTGATATAAATGCTGGCTGACATCTTCGTCTCTTCCAGAATCTGTTTCACCTCTGCTCCATCTTTGCCCTCTGAGATCAGCTTCAGAGCATCCAGCACCGACTGTCTCTGTGTTACGGAAATACGCTGATTATCTACCACGAAGACTTTGCCCTCGTAATCTCTGGCCAATGCCATTGCTGTCTCACAGGCATTGCTCAGGCCGCTGGACATTGGAATATACACCAGTTCATCGTGATCCTCCAACACCTTGTCCCACAATTCTGTCACATCCAGTGGAGTGGGCTGAGAAGTACTGATATCTGCATCCTCCAGAAGCTTTTTATAGAACTCCTCCTGTGTCAGGGTAATATCTTCCAGAAACAATTCTTCATTAATATAAAAAGGCATCGGCAGTACAAACACACCTAATTCTTTCGCTGCCTGCTGTGTAATTCCGCTGTTACTGTCTGTTACGACTGCTATCTTCTTCATATATCTAACCTCACATGTATCTAACTCTTTTCTAACTGTTCTGTGCCTGATCAGTTATCTTCCCTCTATTTTAAAATAATTCCCTGGATAATACAAGCAAAAAAGACGATACCCCATGTATCGCCTTTTTATAAATACCTTTTCTTTATGCTGACTGTCCGTCTTCCTGACCTTCAACCTGTACAGCTGACTGTCCTTCCTCTGCTGCAGCGTCGGCATTATCTGCTCCTTCGTCAGAGACGCTCTGCTGATCTTCACTTCCATCAGAAGAGCTTTCTCCTGTATAATCATAAACGGCTGTCATCTGTGCAGTTGTTGGATCGTCCCCCTTGTACTCTGCAATAATATAGGTACCATAGGTCAGACCACTGCGATATACCTGTCTTGCACTGGAAGTATCCAGTGTAATCTCTTCTTCGTTGTCAGTGTATATCGTAATGGTAGTTGCTGTGCAGTCTGTTACAGATCCACCGATGTAAGAATAATCTTCTCCCTCGGATCCACCATAAGGTGCTTTATCTGCTTCGTCCTGAGCATCCGTAATGGAAGTAGCCGGCACCAGTTCCGGTCCATAAATGTCTCCATTGTAAGATACGGTTACATAATTGCCCACCTGGGTACCATTCGTCAGATTGATATCTGCTTCGTAAATGGAGAAGTAGTAAGAATCTCCATCATTAGCCAGGATCACGATTCTGTCCGGGTTGATATCAGAAATCGTTCCTTCCAGCGTGCCTGCTCCTGCCTCTGGATTGGCTTCTTCTGCTTCTGTCATCGGCTCTCCTTCTGTCACCGGTGTCTCACCCTGTGCCAGATCTTTTACCATCAGTACTTTTGCATTTGCTGTATCGGTGCCATCGACAGCCCCCTTATACAGAACTGTTACATTGTTGCCTGCTGCGATACCGCCGGTTACCTGAATATCTGCTCCGGTCAGAGAAAACTGCAGCTGCTTGCCCCTCTCGGTCTGAATCGTCAGCTGGCTGGCATCTGAGGATACAACCAGGCCTTTCAGGGATCTTGTACGGTTCATGCTGTCTTCTTTTTCTGTTTCGGTCTCTGTCTGTGCTTCCGTCACCGGTTCTGTTTCTGTAGCTGCTTCTGTGGTCACAGCCTCAGTCGGTGCTTCTGTGGGAGCTTCTGTCTCAGCTGCCTTCTTTCCACATCCTGTGAAAATCATGCATGCAAGAAGCGCTGGTATGATAAAACTTTTCTTCTTCATGTGATTACCTCCTGTTACTTATATTCCCCATTTTTCCATTTTTATACATGAATTCATTTATGTTCTTTGCCACATTCTTGTGCCAATGCAGGTAATACAGAGCCTTTTACTCTGTAATTACACAAATTATATCTTCTGGTAAAAAAGAAATCAATACCATTAAGTAAATCCTAAGATTTAACCTATCACATCCTGCATATCGTATAAACCTGCCGGTTTGCCTGCCAGATATTTCGCTGCTTCTACTGCTCCCTTACCAAAAACAGCCTTGGAATAAGCCCGATGACTGAACGTAATCACCTCATCCGGTCCGGCAAAAATCACATCGTGGTCTCCCACAATCGTTCCTCCTCTGACTGCCGAAATACCAATTTCTTTGTCATCTCGCTGCTGATGTACCTGACTTCTGTCATATACATAATGATACTGATGATCCATTGCTTCATTCAAAGAATCTGCCAGCGCCAGTGCCGTTCCACTCGGTGCATCGCATTTCAGTCTGTGATGCTTCTCTACAATTTCCATATCAAAACCTGCTGTAGCCAGTACCTTTGCTGCATCCTGAAGCAGCTTCATCAGCGTGTTAATCCCCAGAGACATATTGGCAGATTTGAGGATCGCTGTTTTCTTGCTGCATTCTTTCATCTTCGCCAGCTGTTCCTCTGTCAGGCCTGTGGTACACAGAACCAGTGGAAGCTGTTTCTCTACACAGTAATCCAGTACACCATCTGTTGCTTTAAAAGAAGAAAAATCAATCATGACATCTGCTTCCACATCGCAGGCCTTGATATCAGTAAATACCGGATATCCATTATCACGGTTATCTACCATATCGATTCCTGCCACGATCTGTGCATTTTCATCTTTTGCGATTAAATCTGTGATTACCTGTCCCATATGACCATTGCAGCCATGCATAATTACTTTTACCATTCTTTTATCCTCCTGAAACTTATTAAATTAGGTCAAAAGTCATCAACGATGAAAGGCGGCGTGACCCTCTCAGGTTTCGCCGCCATCCTTCCTGTGCACATTATTCACAGCACTTAATTCCAAAGTCTTTCATTGCCTGAATCAGCTTCTGTTTGTTCTCTTCTTCCATCTCACACATCGGTCCACGAAAAGCTCCTGTATTCATGCCCATCAGATTCAAAGCAGTCTTTACCGGAATTGGATTTACTTCACAGAACAGCGCATCCACCAGTGGAATGGCCTTCAGCTGAATCTTACGGCTGGTCTCCACGTCTCCATTCAGATAAGACATTACCATGTCGTGTGTCTCCTTTGGTGCCACATTGGAAAGTACGGAGATGACTCCGATTCCGCCCAGTGACAGTGCCGGTACTACCTGTCCGTCTTCTCCGGAATACAGATCAATGCATCCGTCTGCCAGACTCATCATCTTAGCAACCTGTGCAATATTACCGGATGCTTCTTTAATGGCTACAATATTCTTCACATTCTTTGCCAGATAAACCGCTGTCTCAGGCTGAATATTACATCCTGTTCTTCCTGGTACATTATACAGAATGATCGGCAGATTTACCGATTCAGCTACTGCTGTGAAATGACGAATCAGTCCTTTCTGTGTTGCCTTATTGTAATATGGTGTTACCTGAAGCAGAGCATCTGCGCCTCTTTTTTCTGCCTCCTGTGACAGATAGATTGCGGTCTCTGTACAGTTGGATCCTGTTCCCGCAATCACCGGAACTCTCTTTGCTACTTTATCCACTGCATATTTAATCACATCCAGATGTTCTTCATGTGACAGTGTTGCTGCTTCTCCTGTCGTTCCGCAGATAATGATCGCATCTGTGCTGTTCTCAATCTGATAATCCAGTAATTCACCAAGTTTATCGTAATTTACCTCACCATTTTCAAACATTGGCGTAACGATCGCTACACCTGCTCCCTTAAAAATAGCCATAACATCCTCCTTGTTATTCGTCCATCGTATCCTGACAATCTGCTTTTCATTATCATATGGAAAATTTCTTCATATGATAATGGGGCCAGGCCCACCGACCTTGCCCCAGCTTTTTTTCATCATAACATTATTGAAATGCCTTGTCAATGCGTTTTTCCTTTCGCCGCATTCCCCTCTTAAGGCTTCTTTTTCTGCATGACAGTCACTTCATCTGCTTTGTCCCAGAGTTCCGGTGCCTGATACAGACCTGTCAGGATCAGATCCATCTCATCTGCTTTCTGATCCATCAGTTCCAGAATATTTTCTTCTGAAACGATCTCCGTATCCAGAAGTCCCAGAACTTCATCCAGAATCAATACATCACACCCCTGTGTTCCCAGAACTTTTCTGGCAAAATTCAATCCATTGCGGATATTCAGTTTTTCTTCTTCCCGTTCTTCTTCATTCATATCCAGATAACATTTTTCGGATCTTTCAAAACGGAATAATTTGATCTCTGGTTCCAGGCGTCGAAAATACTCCATATTCTCGATTTCTTTCTCTTTCAGGAACTGAATGATCATGACACTCTTTCCATGGCTGGCCGCCAGCATAGCCTTACCCAGCGCTGCCATACTTTTTCCTTTTCCATCTCCACAAAATATCATTGTATGACCTTTTATCATTTGTACATTACTTACGATTGCTCGTATTTCTCCCTCATATCTGTTCCGTCCTGCGCAGATCGCACTTCCCTGGCAGCTACGAATTCTCATATTATACCTCAGTTGCCAAGACACTTTATCACATTTTGTTTCAAAATGCAAGCTATCTCAGCCATTCCAGTTTACTTACTGATACTTCATAGGCTGTTCTTTTTTCTGCACAGTCTCCCTCTGTCTTTTTCACATATTCTCTGCTCTGAATTCTTCCCCAGATCTGGATATGACTCCCCACCTCAAACCCGGCAGTAAATCTTGCATTTCTTCCCCAGCAGATGCACGGGATATAGTCTGATTTTCCATACGGTCTGTTCACAGCAATCAGCATATCAGAGATTTCTCTTCCGAGAGGGGTTTTCCGATACACCGGCACCTTGCAAATGTAGCCATCCAGGAAGATCTGATTGGTTTTTACCTTATCTGTCTCCTCCTCCGTAAAACAGATTTCTCTTGCGAATACGGACAGCACCAGTCTGTTCCGTTTTTCTTCATGTCGGTTATAGGAACGGAACTGTCCCGTCACCTTCACAAATTCCCCTCTGTAATCTTCATTTACATCGATGAGCCGCTCGGATACCATGACCGGAATTCGGTCACAGGACTCACTGAGTCTCTTTACCTGTACATCCACGAGATAAAATCCCTCTCCGAACACTTCATGACTGAATACGAATTCAGACACGATTTCTCCTATGATTGATACCTGGTTATTTTCAATAATTTTGTCAGACATATGTATGCATGCTCCCTTCTTCATCGCAAAGTATTTATTCGTATTGCGTTACATACATATGTTTATTCCCTGCGCATACTCTTTAGAACGAAGCAGTCCTCGGTTTTATGAGGAAAATATCGCAGAATCTGCGGTTTTTTGGCATTTTTTTATGCTTATCTGACAAAATCCTTCTTATTAAGAAGAGTTTGACAGAAAAAATCTTGTAAAATGAATAATATGTGGTAGAATAATTCGGAGAATGAAGGAAAGAAGGTACTGTATGAATCGAGAAAACATCCGTAATATTGCGATTATCGCACACGTTGACCACGGTAAGACGACTCTCGTTGATGAATTATTAAAGCAAAGCGGTGTATTCCGTGCCAATCAGGAAGTAGCGGAACGTGTCATGGATTCTAATGATATCGAACGTGAACGCGGAATCACTATTTTATCTAAAAACACAGCAGTTTATTATAAAGACTATAAGATCAATATTGTAGACACCCCTGGACACGCTGACTTCGGAGGCGAAGTAGAACGTGTACTGAAGATGGTAGACGGCGTTATTCTGGTGGTAGATGCCTTTGAAGGTTCTATGCCTCAGACAAAGTTCGTTTTGAGAAAAGCACTGGATCTGGATCTTCCGGTTATCGTATGTATCAATAAGATCGACCGTCCGGAAGCACGCCCGGAAGAAGTCATTGATGAGATTCTGGAGCTGTTCATTGATCTGAACGCTTCTGACGAACAGCTGGACTGCCCATTCGTCTATGCATCTGCCAAGGCAGGTTATGCAGTTCTGGAACTGAGCGATGAACACAGGGATATGACTCCTCTGTTTGAGACTATTATCAATTACATTCCTGCTCCTAAGGGAGATGAAAATGCACCGCTTCAGGTTCTGATCAGTACCATTGATTATAACGAATATGTTGGCCGTATCGGTGTTGGTAAGATTGATAATGGTTCTATTCGTGTGAATCAGGATGTGGTTCTGGTGAACCATCATGATCCGGACAAGTTCCAGAAAGTAAAGATCAGTAAATTATATGAGTTCGACGGACTGAATAAAGTAGATGTCACCGAAGCCGGAACTGGTTCTATCGTAGCGATCTCCGGTATCGCAGATCTTCACATTGGTGATACTCTGTGTTCTCCGGAAAAAGTAGAAGCGATTCCATTCCAGAAGATTTCCGAGCCTACAATCTCCATGCAGTTCCGTGTCAATGACAGCCCACTGGCAGGCCGTGAAGGTAAGTTTGTTACTTCCCGTCATCTGCGTGACCGTCTGTTCCGTGAGCTGAATACCGATGTCAGCCTTCGTGTGGAAGAGACTGATGATATGGACTGTTTCAAAGTATCCGGACGAGGCGAACTGCATCTGTCTGTTCTGATTGAGAATATGCGTCGTGAGGGATATGAATTCGCAGTCAGCAAAGCTGAAGTTATCTATAAGCAGGATGAACGTGGCAAGAAGCTGGAGCCAATGGAGATCGCTTACGTGGATGTTCCAGATGAATTTTCCGGTACGGTAATCAATAAACTGAGTATGCGTAAAGGTGAGCTCCAGGGAATGAGCCAGACTACCGGCGGTTACACCAGATTGGAATTCTCTATTCCATCCCGTGGTCTGATCGGTTATCGTGGAGATTTCCTGACGGATACCAAGGGAAATGGTATTCTGAATACTACTTTTGACGGATATGGTCCTTTCAAGGGTGAGATTCAGTATCGTAAGCAGGGTTCCCTGATCTCCTTTGAAACTGGTGAATCCGTTACTTATGGTCTGTTCAATGCTCAGGAACGTGGTACTCTGTTTATCGGACCTGGTGAAGCTGTATATTCTGGAATGGTCATCGGCCAGAACGGTAAGACAGATGATATCGAACTGAATGTCTGCAAGACCAAGCATCTGACCAACACCCGTGCATCAGGATCTGATGATGCCCTGAAGCTGACGGTACCGAAGGTGCTCAGCCTGGAAGAGGCTCTGGACTTCATCGATACCGATGAACTCCTGGAGGTTACTCCGAAATCCTTACGTATCCGTAAAAAGATTCTGGATCCTACCATGAGAAAACGTGCTGCATTCGCAAAGAAAAACGCACAGTAAAATTACTATATTGAAATAAGAGAAAAGCCGACTGACAGGAAGCATCTTGTATGCCTCCTATATCAGCCGGCTTTTTTGATATTTTTCAAAAACCAGATTTTCCATTTAAATTCTGTCTGCCTCTCTGGCTTTTGCATCCATTTCTGGCTTTCGTCTACACTTTGTTCTTCCTGTTGCACTTCTTTGACTCTGATACAGTCTGGGAATAAAGCCTCCGGAAATGCCAGTGCTTCCGTCATCACAAATATGGCTGCGATCAGCCAGATCTTTCTTTTCGTCTTCATGGGCTGCTCCTGTTCTATCTCGATTCATGTATGGAGTATTGCCCAGATATTCCTGTTCTATTCCTGTTGCTTCTTTTGCCTCCTGCCCAACGCCATGCTCTATTCATAGCCCTACGGGCTATTTCATGGACGGCTGTCGCCGTATAAAATAGCAAAAATAAGGCTCTTACGAGTAAACTCGCAGAGCCTTATTTTCACTATTTTGCATGGCTTGTAGCTTAGCCAAAGTATCTTTCTAACAGGCCTTTCAGAGCACGTCCATGACGGGCTTCGTCTTTAGCCATTTCGTGTACTGTATCATGGATTGCATCCAGGTTGTTTTTCTTTGCACATTTTGCGAGATCGAATTTACCCTGTGTTGCACCGAATTCGCAGTCAACTCTCCATTTCAGGTTGTCTTTTGTAGTAGCTTTCATGTTTGGCTCAAGGTCTTCGCCCAGCATCTCAGCGAATTTTGCTGCATGTTCTGCTTCTTCGTAAGCTGCTTTTTCCCAGTAGAGACCGATTTCCGGATATCCTTCACGATGAGCAATACGAGCCATGCACAGGTACATACCTACTTCTGAACATTCACCATTGAAGTTAGCTTTTAACTGATCGAAGATGAACTTCTTATCTTCATCGCTGATGTCTTTGTTGTCTTTTACAGTTTTTGCATAGATACCGTATTCATGTTCAGCAGCCAGAACCAGTTCTCCTTCTACTTTCTGGAACATGTCGGATTTTGCATGACAGACTGGACATTCAGCCGGTGCTGCTTCGCCTTCATAGATATAACCACATACTTTACATACAAATTTTGCCATTGTTTTGTTCTCCTTTTCTTTTTGAATTTATATTTTATTTTGTTTTAAAATCAGTATTGTTTACTGATTTTAGATTATCACATCTTCTTGCTTATGTCAAGTAAAATCAGTAATTATTCTTACTTTTTACTTTTGACAAATAACTTGCTCTGTCAGCTTGCTTCTTCGGATGTGTCCATACATTCTGCACAAATTCCATAAAAATATGTGCAATGTCGGTCAATCCTACCCGGAAAGTTCTTCCGTGCCACCTCTACGATATCATCAATGCTGTCCATCTCCAGATCGAGTACACTGTGACATCTGGTGCATACAAAATGGTTGTGTGGAGCAGTATTGAAATCGTAATGGTCACATCCATCTCCGGTGGTCAATCTGGTGATTTCTCCAATATCAGATAAAAGGTTTAAATTGCGATAAATTGTTCCCAAGCTGATATTTGGAAATTGCTTTCTGATATTCATATAGATTGTATCAGCAGTAGGATGATCTTTCCGTGTACTTAAGAAGTCTTTGATGGATTCTCTCTGACGACTATAGTTCATGTGATCCTTCCTTTCTGAAAACTAATTTTAAAAATAATAACTATTACTGTTATTGATATCAGTATAGTATCCTTAAACAGATTTGTCAACAGTAAAATATAAAATTTGCTAACGTTCTCTATTACCAGAAAGGAGACTTTCTTTCTGTACCAGGCTGGACGGGGATATTCCGTTCATTGCAACGATGAAGGATTTGAAGAAGTGATGGAATATCTTCGTGTATAAAAATACAACAGTATCCAACAAGACAGCCCCCAAAGCTTTCACACTTCGGGGGCCTTTTTGGCTTTCCGTGATTCTATTTTGCTCTCCATTTAATGGTGTAGATACCATTTGCCTTTCTATCATAGGATGGACGACATACTTTGATATAATATGTACCGCCTTTAATCTTAGAGGCCTTTCTTGTTCTTGCATCAATGCTGGTATATTTGCCAGATGCATTTTCTAATGTGTCAATCCGAATACCCTTTTTATAACTTGGACCATAAAGATAGAACTGGAATGCTCCGCTTCCTTCCTGTGAAATAGATAATTCCAGCTTTTTCTTCTTTGGCATCTTGATCTTGTACCAGTCTGCTGCACTTGCTTTTTCGCCTGCCGGCATTACACCCATGATCTGCTTTTTATGCTTGATTGTAGTTGCTTTATTCTTCCTGGTGCCACCTTTATCCGTACGTTTTTCGATCTTCGCAACCAATGCATAGTATTTCTTACCGGTTGTCTTAATGTAGTAAGTACCTTTCTTTACGCCATAAAGAATAGCTTTTTCTCCGTTGCTGTCTACATAGGCAGCATCGGTCAGCTCAGTTCCCTTGGTATTGCAGAGAACGACTCGCATAGAGTAAGTTGAACCCAATGAAGTAATTGCATTCCCGGTTATAATCACATCTCCTGAATACGGAATTGTAATCTTATGGTATACATCACCGGTATTGGTCCCTGAAAATTCGGAATAAGAATATATTCCTTTTCCCTCATCCTTCATGTCAACTACATTTCCCGCTGCCAGCGCACTCATACCAAACAATACTGCCATCAGCATGCTCAGTAGTAACATCGGCATCCATCTTTTGTTGCTTCTCTTTGTCTTCATAGCTTTCTCCCTCCCAGAAACTATAGATTTTTGGATATTTCGTAACTATTCAGAACCCACTGTCCCGCGAGGTGTTTTGGCATGAAAATGCCAAAATCCCGAGGCAGGCAAGGCAAAATCCCATCGCCATAGGCGATTTTCAATGGATTTTGACTCGTAACTGTGAAGGTACTGAACCGTTACGATATTTCTTATATCCGTATGAGCCCATGATATCGTATATTTGTGCAAAAAGCAATGCAAAATACGCATGTTCTTTTGTTCATCCTATGCTCTCGCTGCTGCCTGCTTCACATATACATCCTTTCCCGAAAACGCTATTCCAAGCTTATAGATCCTTTCCTTCAGAATTCCTTCTGCCAGGAGATCTGCTTCATATCTTTTTTCTTCTATCTGCTGTAAAGCATTCTCTGCTGCTTTTTCCAGCGTCTCCCCTTTCTTTCCATCACAGACTTTAAATTCGATGATAAATGCATCCTCCCCGGCCTGAAGTGGATACATGGCAATATCATACCGTCCACGCCCACTTTCCCGGTTAGACACAATCCGGTATCTGTCTTTCAATGACACAATCAATCCCAGCACCAGACCATGGTAAAAGTTTTCCGGTGCCTGGCCTGGTCTCTTTCCCACATCAAAATAGCTCATGGATGTATAGGAAATGTCCATCAGAATTTCTTCCAGTTCTTCCACATTATGGGATAAAAGAGCCTGTATAAAGCTGCTATAGATCTCATTTCCATTTTCAAACATGGCAAGGATCTCATATCGGAACATCTCCATGACTTCCCGATTGGTTACTGACACATCACATTCCGTAATCTCTCCATATTTCTTCACATGATCTGCTTTAATATAACCAACTGCCAGCAGTAAGGACCAGAGACTATTCTCACTTCCATCCAGATACTGAAATGCAACATTCTCATTAATCTTTTTATGCACTGTCTTTCCTGTCATGAGCTGTTCGATCTCATACTTACTGCGTACCGGATATTTTCGGATAATATCCCCGATCAGCTTATTACTGCTGGTATTCGTCCAGTAAGACAATAATTCCCCATGGCGTAGATAATTACAGATAGACCATGGATTGTAGATATCCTTTCGTTTGCCAAAGATAAATCCATCGTACATGGCTTTCACTTCCTGCAGGCTGTCCATGTTCTGACATTTTAGTGCATCCATTACTTCTTTTTCTGTAAATCCAAAGCAGTCACTGTATGCTTCGCAAGTCACTGTATTCACTTCCACATTATTCAAATCCGAAAACAGCGAATTCCGTGTAATTTTTGTCACACCAGTGACAATGGCCCGGTCATAATAAGGATTTTCCTTTAATGTACCATGAAAAAGCTGGCGGCATGTTCCGATCATATCATCCCAGTAACCATCTGTATATGCCTCCTGCAATGGCGTATCATATTCATCAATCAGAATCATTGGTTTTACATCATAATGGCGATAAAGAAGACGGCACAAGCGTGATATCGCAGTTCCAACGTTCGCTTCCTCTCCTTTACGCAAACCGTCCAGAATATAGCGATACTCATTTTTCTCGTATTCATCCAGCTTTGTACTATGAAGTAAATATCTATGTGCTTCATAAAGTATAGCCAGGCTGTCAGTCATTCCCTGAATAGCCTGCCTGTAGTCCCTCCCCTTACAGTTGCCAAATGTAACAGAAGCTACCGGTATTTTTCCATAGTATTTTTTGATTTTTTCATCCTTCCATACCTTCAGCCTGTCAAAATATTCCGGATGACCGGTGAATCTGGGATCCAGAAAATTCTCTACTGTACTGAGCATAATTGTTTTTCCAAAACGCCTCGGTCTTGTAATCAAAGTCACTTTCGCTATGCTCTTCAACCATTCTGCAATAAAGTGCGTCTTATCTACATAGAACTGTCTGCCGCAGGCAAAATCCTGAAAATTTTGGTATCCACACCCCACACTGGCATCCAGATATGGATTTTCGTTCAATATACCCGTCAAGGTCTTTATATAAGCTATTAACCGTCTTTTTTCTCTGACTAGTTCCCGCCTTTTTTTCCATTCCAATATCATCCCATGACTTAACATCACATCAATCTCTTGAATCCTCTCTTTTGGACTTGGCATTTCTGCTCCTCCTTTCTGACAAAATCCGTATTTTCTCAGATGTTCATGCATCAAAAAATGGTTATAAATCGTTACTTTTTATTTTATAACGTTTCATAACCATTGTAAATATTCTTTACATCAAATTTGTGTCGTCCGGCAAACGGAACCCTTCTCCGATCACTTCATTGGATTCTACCACGATGACAAAAGCCCGTTCATCGATCTCATGTACCCTTTTACGAATCGCATACATTTCCTTACTGCTGCTGGCACACATGACCACTTCTTTTTCTTCCCCGGTATATCCGCCAATCGCCTTTAAAAGTGTGGAGCCCCGATCCACCAGCTTATCGATCTCATCTACAATTTCCCGTGGATGATCCGATATGATCAGCGTCAGTTTTCCAGAACTGGTACCACTGATCAGCCGGTCCAGCACAGTGGAATAAAGATAATTCAGCACCAGTCCATAGATCACACTGTCCATACCATTTCCGATAGTGACTGCTCCGATGAGGATAACCATAGCATCCAGAGCGAATCCAATCTTACCCAGAGACAGATGTGGGCGATAGTATTTGATTGCCATCATAATAAAATCAAATCCTCCGGTGGATGATCCCCTCATAAAGATAATTGCATAACCGATTCCCAGCAAGACACCGGTGCAGATAGCTGCCAGAATCAGATCGCCCTGATACAGCGGCAGCTGCGGTCCCAAAATATCCATCACCGCTGATGTAATCAGTGTAGATCGCAGGGACTTTATATAAAACTGCTTTCCCAGTGTCTTGTAACAGCAGATAATAATTGGAATATTCAGGATCACTGTCAGTGCACCTACCGGCAGACCAAATGACTGATAAAAGATCAGTGCCACACCGGATACCCCAGTCATCGGGAAGTCTGCCGGAACAGCAAAGCTATAGGTTGCTATGGTCAGCAAAATGCCGCCTATAATATCCACCAGCACATCTATACTGATTCTTTTTGCATTTTCTTTCATGATTTCCCCCATCTCTTATGTGATATAAAGCATGCCGCCTTTGTTCTCTAATCAAGAGCCTCTAACATACGAATCTGTATCTGTCCTTCCACCCTGCGGATCGCCGCGCCATCTGCCGTTCCATACGTAAAAGCAGTAGCGGTTCCTGCTGCAGCCGCCAGACGAAGCGCTTTTTCCCAGTCATGACTCTGCTCCCAGCCTGCCAGAAATCCTGCCACTGCTGAATCTCCGGCTCCTACAGTATTGGCAGCCTCACCTTTTACGCCTTCTGCAAAGAAAGCCCGTGCATCTTCTGTTAGCAGCAACATGCCCAATGCCCCCATGGAAACCAGCACATTTCTGGCTCCTGCACTCTGAAGTTCTCCCGCATAGTGTTTGACTTCTTCCTCTGTTTTTATACGGACACCAAACAGATCTCCCAGTTCTTCCAGATTGGGCTTGATCAGGAATGGATGATATGGCAGGGTCTTTTTCAGTTCCTCCCCGGTCACATCCACCACCGGCTTTACTTTTCCTTCCGGCATATTTTTCAGTATATATTCATATGCTCCTTTGATGCTGGATGGTACATTCCCAGACAGCACCAGGAAATCCCCATCCGCCAGGCTCTGTATCACCTGACAAAGACGATCTACATCTTCCCATCCAGGAACCGGTCCTGCTCCATTGATCTCTGTCTCTTCCATTGCACTGACCTTGGTATTGATTCTGGTAAACCCATTTGTCACAAACTGAAACTGCTGCTTTAGCCCCCGTTCTTCCAGCATGGCTTCATAAGCCTTTCCGGTAGCTCCTGCCAGGAATCCACAGCAACAGGTATCCATACCCAGTTCAGACAGTACCAGAGACACATTGACACCCTTTCCCCCTGGAAATACAGCTTCTTCCACTGCCCGGTTCAGGGTTCCTGGTTGTAATTTCTTTACTTTTATGATGCAGTCAATGGCCGGATTCAGGGTTATTGTTGTGATCATCAATCTTCCTCCTTCGCCTACTGTAAAAGTTCCGCCACATTACTCAGGTAGAACAATGTGGTTGCGCGAATCAGATACTCCGTATCTTTTACCCCTGCGGTCTCATAAACAGAGTGCATCGCCAGCTGTGGCAGTCCAATGTCTACTGTATTCATTGGAGTCTGCGTATTGGCAATATTGCCCAGTGTAGAGCCACCTGGCATATCCGACCGGTTAAAGAAATCCTGTACCGGTACTTCTGCGGCCTCGCAAATAGAACGATATACTGCTGCCGAAACAGCGTCTGTGGTGTATTTCTGATTGGCACTGTGTTTGATTACAATTCCCTGATTCATAAATGGATGATTAGTCGGATCTGTCTTATCTGCATAATTTGGATGCAGCGCATGGGCATTATCCGCAGATACCATAAAGCTGCCTGCCAGCGCACGCAGATATTCTTCTTCACTGCCGCCTGCTGCCAGATTGATTCTGGTCAGTACATCCTTCAAAAATGTGGATGCCGCTCCCTGCTTGGTACCACTTCCCACCTCTTCGTTATCCAGCATGCAATATACCGGTACGACACCGCCTGCCTGCCAGGTATCATAAACTGATCCATCCATTTCTTTCAGCCTGTGGTCTCCTGACTCCAAAAATCCCATCAGCCCCGCATAGGCACACTGAAGGTCATCCAGTCTTCCACTGGAGATAAATTCCTCTTCAGCACCCCAGATACTTCCCTGAGAGCGACTGTACAGGAATAACTCCTGTGCACAGATGTCCCCTTCTTTTACACCTGCAGCTTCTGCTACCAGCTTCTGAAACTGTCCTGGTTCACATCCGCAGGACATCAGTGGCAGCATATCTTTTTGTGCATTATAGTTGTAACCTCCATTTACTTCCCGGTTCATATGAATAGCCAGACTCGGGATCAGCAGAAGATCCCGGTCAATATTTACCAGTTTAGATACCATCTTCTTTCTGCCATCCGGTGTCGTCTCTTTTACCATCACTCTTCCGGATACTGACAGTGGACGGTCAAACCATGGCGCCATCAGCATGCCGCCGTATTTCTCCACATTCAGCTTTACATAATGTCCATCTATCACCATTTCTGGCCGTTCCTTAATCTTAAAGGCAGGAGAGTCACTATGGCTGGCCATGATCTGATATCCGGTAATCTCTTTTTCCGGCATACGAAATGCAATCACTGCGGACTCGTTTCTTGTCACATAATATCCTTTTCCTGCTTCCAGAGACCAGTGATCCTTTTCTGCCAGCTTCTGATATCCTTTTTCTTCCAATCTTTCACTTACCGCTGCTGCCGCATGAAAAGCATCCGGGCTTTCCTTGATAAATGCAATCAGCTTTTCTGCTGTTTTCTTCATATTCTTATCCTCATTTTCATTTCTGTTTCTGATCCAGCCGAATTCCGGCAAGCGCCTGAGCAAACGCATTATTCACCGGTTCCTGAGCTTCTTTTTTCTGCTTATTTAAATAGCGCTGAACATCCTTCTTGCTGACTCCGGCGCCTTCTTTTTCTCTTCTGGCCTGGAATGCCGAGAGCCGTTCCTTATATCCACACTTACAGATAAAGGTTTTCTCACCGCCTTTTTCGTACATCTCCATTTTCTTATGACATTTTGGACAACGGGCATTCGTCACTCTGGAGATCACTTCTCGATGACCACATTCCCGATCCTGGCAGACCAGCATCTTTGCCTGTTTTCCATTCACCGCCAGCATACGCTTGCCACATACCGGACATTTATGACTGGTCAGATTATCATGGCGGAACACTCCATCATCTGCCTTGATCTCTTCCACAATCTCTCTGGTATAGGCATCGATTTCTTTCATAAAGACATCTCTCTTCATCTGGCCTTTTGCAATTCTGGAAAGCTTCATCTCCCAGTCTGCGGTCAGTTCCGGTTTTTTCAAATCTTCCGGTACCAGGGTCAGCAGCTGGCGTGCTTTTCCAGTCAGATGAATCTCATTGCCACGCTTTTCCATAAGGAAACTGTTGAACAGCTTTTCGATGATATCAGCCCGGGTGGCCACGGTTCCCAGTCCTCCAGTCTCTCCCAGAGTCTTCACAGCCTGTGCATCCCGGCTTTCCATGTATTTCACCGGATTTTCCATTGCTGACAGCAGGGTAGCCTCTGTGAAATAAGCTGGCGGCTTCGTTTTTCCCTTCGTCAGCTCCATCTTCTGGATGTTTCTGGTTTCGCCTTTTTTCATCACCGGCAGCGTCTGTTCCCGCAGGCTCTCTTCTGTTTCTTCGTTTTCCTCTTTGTCCTGCTGGTCATAAACCACTCTCCAGCCCTGCTCCAGCATCACTTTTCCTCTGGCTGCAAAGTTCTCCCCTGCTGCTTCTCCCTTCAGAGAGGTCTGCATATAGACACACGGCGGATACAGCACACTTAAAAATCTTCGTACTACCAGATCATAAATTCTTCGTTCCTCTGTACTCATCTTGTCCATCTGTACAAATTGCTCTGTAGGAATGATGGCATGGTGGTCACTGACTTTTTTATCATCCACAAAGCTCTTGTTCAGACGCAGTGGCTGCATAATCAGACTGCCGGCCAGCTTCTTATATGGTCCGATGCTGATGGCACGAAGCCGCTCCTTCAGAGTTTCTGCCACATCTGCTGAGATATATCTGGAATCTGTCCGTGGATAAGTCAGCACTTTATGATGTTCATAAAGCTGCTGCATAATATTCAGTGTCTGTTTCGCTGAATAGCCAAACTTACGGCTGGCATCCCTCTGCAGCTCGGTCAGGTCATACAGCCCCGGGGACGGTACGCTGCTTTTACTCTCTTTGACTTCTGTTACTGTAAGCTGTTTTCCCTTTAATTCCCTGCAGATCTTTTCCATGCGTTCTTTATCAAAGCTGCGGTATCCACCACTTTTTTTATCCTGCCAGGTCCAGCATACCTGACCGTCACGCAGGGAAATTCCATAATATTCCTGTGGCACAAATTCTCTTATCTGTGCTTCTCTTTTTGCGATCATCGCAAGGGTCGGTGTCTGCACTCTTCCGCAGGACAGCTGTGCATTGTGCTTGCAGGTCAGTGCTCTGGTTCCGTTCATACCCACCAGCCAGTCTGCCTCCGCACGGCATACTGCTGCTTCGTACAGATGCTGGTACTTTCTCCCATCCTCCAGATGAGCAAACCCTTCCCGAATGGCTTTATCTGTTACAGATGAGATCCACAGCCGCCTGATTGGCTTATGGCAATTGGCTTTTTCCAGAATCCATCTGGCCACCAGCTCGCCTTCCCGTCCTGCATCTGTTGCAATAATGATCTCTCCGATATCCTTACGATACAGCTGTGTCTTCACCGTCTGAAACTGCTTCCCAGTCTGACGGATCACGACCAGCTGCATTTTTTCCGGCATCATCGGCAACGTATCCATATCCCATTTCTGATACTTCTTATCGTATTCCTCCGGATCCGCCAGTGTTACCAGATGGCCCAGCGCCCAGGTAACTACATATTGATCCCCTTCCAGTGCACCCCCGGAAGGCTTGCTGCAATGCAGCACTCTTGCAATGTCCCGTCCTACAGACGGCTTTTCTGCTATCACCAGTGATTTCATCTCTTTTATACTCCTATATGATAAAAAAGACTGCTACAGTATATTGTGCAACAGCCTTTCATTTTCTAAGACACCAGGGTTCCCATTTTGAAGGATTCAATCGCAAGCTCAATCACCTGCGGATTGCATTCCCGATATTTGAAATAATAAAACAGTAAATTGATGTATTCATCCAGTCTGGATTGATTCTCTCTTCCAACAAATCGTTTTTCACCACACAACAGACATTCATTCAGCATCAAAAATGTGGCAAATCGTTCATTAATATAGATATCTTTTTCATCCTCTGTATAATGTACAAACTGAAGAGGCTTTCTTCGTACAATCCAGGCAATCAGATAGGCAAAACTCTTCTCCGTCCGAATCCATTCAATACCATGAAAATCTTTCAAACGAAACAGATCTGCATAATAATCCAGAATCAGACTGAACAGGATTCTTTCATTACATTCTACATGAGACTCATACCCTGCTTCTTCAATAAAATGATTGGCGGAAGCCAGTACCTCTGTATATTTTTCGTGAAGTCTGTCTTCCCCGATTTTCTCAATCATATCTTCATAGCTGTACTCGGAATTCATGTGTTCACGCTTCCTTTTTCCATTTTTTCATCAGCTCCAGTTCCGTAAGCTGCTGGTGATGCTTCATCACCATAACACTCATGTCCGACTCCATATTATAGCGCATCTTGGAATAATACACTGCCTGTCGCTCTTCTGCGAAATCATAGGCCGGACTTGGGAGTTTCTCCATTGGATATTCCCCATTCAATGCCTCTGATACCAATTTCCGAAAATGATTCTGACGTCCCTGACTTTTCCTACTTTGCATATTGCTTTCCCTTTCGCAGCAACACAGAATGAATATAAGCCGCTGCATCGATCACCGTTTCCTCATTTGAGTCTGTCGGTTCTTTCTCTTTCTTTCGCTCAGTAGTTCCCGACTGAGAAATATGGCGCCAGTCTGCATAAGTATCTCCACTGTAATACTGTGCACAGCTTTCCCATCCCTGCTCTCCCATTTCAAAACAGGTAGAAATAATCTCATCAATAGAATCTGCCAGCTGCGCTACGGTATTGGTATAACGCAGCAGAAAATGATTCTCATTGCGGTATGGATATTTGACTCTGTGGTCAAACTCTCCATAGACTTCTTCTGCCAGCGTACGCACCTGTACTTCGCAGAAATACTTCTGAAAACGAATGATATAATGCTGGGAACGATATCCCCGGTCGGTATGCTCCCGGTAGATTTTATCCCCAAAAATATTCCGGTCCCCGTATCTGGTATAGGCTACCGGTGGCTCTGCCAGATAAGCTTCCGATGTAGCTTTTGTCTGGAATCTCTCCATGATCCAGTCAAAGACCCCTTCCCATTCTTCCTTTGCCAGGATCAATACACGGACTCCCACCAGATCCTGCACAATATCCATATAATTATTCACACTAATATTCAGATATTTTTTATTCTGATATTTTCCCCGCTTACGGATGATCTTCTCTATCAGATGTTTTGGATCTTTCGCCCGCGTTCTGATGGAATGAATCGGTATCGGCATTCCCTCCAGGAAATAATCTACGAATGCATCACAGCAGGCCTCCAGCTCTGGCTGGCGCCTGCAATAATCATCATAAATCTCCTCCAGTACTTCCCAGCTTAAACCGGAATAGAGGAATTCCTGCTCCACTTTATATTCTTTAAAAAACTGCTCTCTGTCCAGCATACTACCCGTCCTCTTTACTTCATATTCTGACCGGACGGTTACAGATCTTTATTCTACCGTCACACTCTTCGCCAGATTTCTCGGTTTATCCACATCCAGACCCTTCGCAACGCTGACATAATATCCCATGAGCTGCAATGGGATCACCGCCAGAGAAGTTGCAAAATGTGCATCTGTCTTCGGAATGTATGTTACAAAGTCTGCTGTATCTTCCATGCTGTAGTTGCCATAGCTGGTTACCGCGCAGAGATATGCGCCACGGCTCTTACACTCTACCATATTGGACAGTGTCTTTTCGTATAAGTCTGCCTGAGTCAGTACACCAATAACCAGAGTATTATCCTCCAGAAGAGAAATCGTTCCATGCTTCAGTTCTCCTGCTGCATAGGCCTCGGAATGAATATAACTGATCTCCTTCATCTTCAGACTGCCTTCCAGGGAAATTGCATAATCCAGTCCTCTTCCAATAAAGAAGATGTCTTTTGCATTTGCCTGCTTTGCTGCAAACCACTGAATACGTTCTTTATCAGCCAGTACTTTTCTGATCTTATCCGGGATTGTCTGCATCTCTGCAATCAGCTCAGTGTAATATTCTTCTGTGATTTCTCCTCTTGTCAGAGCAAACTGTACTGCCAGGCAATATGCTGCTATCAGCTGTGTACTGTAAGCTTTGGTGGTTGCCACAGAAATCTCCGGACCGGCCAATGTATAAAATACATTATCCGCCTCTCTTGCAATGGAAGATCCTACCACATTGACGATTGCCAGCGTACGGATTCCTTTGCTTTTGGCCTCACGCAGTGCAGCCAGACTGTCAGCAGTCTCTCCAGACTGACTGATAATAATCACCAGTCCGTTCGGATCCAGAATCGGCTTACGGTAACGGAATTCAGATGCCAGTTCTACACGAACCGGAATCCTTGCCAGATCCTCTATCACGTACTGTGCGGCCACACCTACATGATAGGCAGATCCACAGGCTACCACATAGATCTGAGATATCTTCCTGATTTCCTCTTCATCCAGCCCCAGTTCACTTAAGTCAATCTGTCCATCTTTGATCACAGAATTCAGGGTATCCAATACTGCCTTTGGCTGTTCCTGAATCTCTTTCATCATGAAATGCTCATATCCTGCTTTTTCTGCGGCCTTGGCATCCCACTTGATCTCTACCAGTTCTTTCTCGATCACATCGCCATCCAGATTGTAAAAGGTAATATTTCCCTTCTGCAGGCGTCCGATCTCCAGATTACCAATATAGTACACTTTCTTGGTATACTTTAAAATAGCCGGTACATCTGATGCCAGATAACTTTCTCCATCTCCCAGGCCGAGAATCATCGGGCTGTCTTTTCTTGCCACATAGATCTCTTCTGGATAATCTTTGAACATTACCGCCAGTGCATAAGAGCCACGAATACGAATCATGGCATGATTCAGTGCATCCACCGGTGTTCCTTCGTATTTTTTGTAGTAATAATCGATCAGTTTTACTGCTACTTCTGTATCCGTTTCCGAATAAAACTGATATCCTTTACGGATCAGTTTATCTTTTAATTCCTGATAATTTTCAATAATTCCATTATGAACTGCCACCACATTTTTATCATCACTGCAATGCGGATGTGCATTTTCTACAGACGGCTCTCCATGAGTTGCCCATCTGGTATGACCGATACCGCAGTCTCCCAGTAGAGACTTTCCATCATTGGTCTTCTCAGCCAACGCCTTCAGTCTTCCTTTTGCCTTTACAATTTCCGGATCGGACGCTCCGTTACGTACGGCCAGCCCCGCTGAATCATAACCACGGTATTCCAGCTTTGCCAGTCCGTCTAACAGAATCGGTGCAGCCTGACGCTCACCTGCATATCCAACTATTCCACACATACATATCTCCAATCTTCTTCATCTTTTATCTTATGCTTTTTCTTTCAGCACAGAAGTACAATGTGGGCAGCGAGTTGCCTTTATAGAAATCTCACTCTGGCAAAACGGACAGATCTTCGTCACTGGTTCTTCTTCCTTCTTATCCTTCTGTCTGCCTTCCGCCAAATGATTCATTCCTTTTACCATAAGGAAAATCACGAATGCAATGATCAGGAAATTCAATACTGCTGTAATAAAATTTCCATATGCAAATACAGCCACACCAGCTGCCTGTGCTTCTGCCAGTGTTGCGCATTTTTCACCACTGAGCTGAATAAACAGATTGGAAAAATCCAGTCCTCCGGTAATCAGCCCGATCAGAGGCATAATCACATCATTTACCAGTGAATTGATAATGGCCTGGAATGCACCGCCGATGATAACACCGACTGCCAGATCCATGACATTTCCACGCATAATAAACTTCTTAAATTCTTCTATAAAGTTCTTCATCTTCCCTGACCCTTTGTCTCTTCTTACACTTTACCGTCAAATATTATAAACTTTGCAGGTAATACTGTCAATCTGTGAACGATCGTCAAATTCTCCCTGCATTCGTCACCACACTATTTGCGAATCTCCAACAGCTTCTGCTTTAACTCGTTTTCCATTCTGACCATATCTGCCTCAGCCTGCAAACGTTTCTGACGTCCTTCACTCTGGATCTGCAATACCTCATCAAAGGTCTTCACCAGCTCTGCATTGGTCTGGGTTAGTGTTTCAATATCCACAATGCCCCGCTCGGATGCTTTTGCCGTAGAAACAGTTGCTTCATGAAGCGCATTTGCGTTCTTCTTCAGCAGTTCATTGGTCATATCGGTCACTGCATTCTGCGCCTTTGCTGCTCTCTGTGCATGCTCCAGTCCCAGTGCTATCACCATCTGATTCTTCCACAACGGGATGGTATTCACCAATGTAGACTGAATCTTTTCTACCATCATAGTATTATTATTCTGGATCAGGCGGATCTGTGGTGCGGTTTGCATGGAAATCATCCGGCTCAGTTCCAGGTCATGCAGCTTCTTTTCAAAACGGTCACAATAGCTGGCCAGATCCTTCGCCTCCTGTGCCAATACCTGGTCATTGCCGGACTGTGCTTTTTCCATCAGTTCCTTCAACTGCGTAGATCTTACCTCTTCCAGTTTCTGCTTTCCTGCTGCAATATACATGGAAAGTTCTTTATAATAAGTAAGGTTCAGGTCATACATTTGATCCAGCATGGCAGTGTCCTTTAACAGACGTACCTGATGCTCTTCCAGTGCATCACAGATCTTGTCCACATTCACAGCTGTCTTATCGTACTTTGCCTTCATGGCATCCAGCTTATTTTCTCCTTTGTGGAAAAGCCCAAGGAACCCTTTTTTCTCATTGTCCACATCAAAGTTCTTCAGTTCTGCTACCACATCCGTCAGCATATTTCCTACTTCACCGAGATCCTGGGATTTCACATTCTCCAATGCTTTTTCTGAAAAATCTGCCAGCTTCTGCTGTGCTCCGGCACCATATTGAAGAATCATATTACTGTCAGAGATATTAATCTGCTGAGAAAATGCCTGAATCTGCTGTTGCTCCTCCGTTGTAAATCTGGATTCTTCTTCCATCTTCTCCTTCACTTCTGCCACGGCCTGTTCCTCTGTCTTCTGCGGCAGTTCTTCTTTTTTCTCCGGAAACGGAGTCAATGTTAAAGTCGGTGCGGTTCCTGCCAGTTTTTCAAATTCATCACTCATCTTTGTTCTCCTTTTTCATCGAATAATTTCTGCTTTCATGTCCTCTTTTACTTTATGCCTTTCATGGCATCCCTGATCTCTTCACCCGTCAGACCTTCCTGTGCCAGCAATGTGTGAAGCACAGAGATATCTGCTGTAATATCCATAGACGTATCCTGATACAGATTATCGAACAACTTCGCAAATGCCAGATTCAAAGTATCCAGCGTGTTCTCGATCTCTTTCTTGGACTTTGCAATATTGGTCAGCTGATCCGGATGTTGTCCGCTCAGTTCTTCTTCAGTCAGTTTTTCATAAGAATCCAGCAGCTTGATCGTGGTTGGAAGATAATACTTCATCATTTTCTTGGTATCATCTGCGCATTGTGGATGTGTCTTTACATAATCAAAGATCTTCCGGGTGACTGTCTCCAGATCATATAATTTTCTGGATACTGTCTCATCACTGATTGCTTCATTGCTTCTGCGGATCTTCTCAATATAAGCATTTCCATCTGCAATCAGCTTTCTCACTTCCGGTGGAAGCTCCTGTGTTTCCCTCTCTATTCTGGCCTGTTCTTCTTTTTCTCTGTTCTGCTGTTCCAGCCTCCGATTCTTCTCCCGTAAAAAAGTCTGATATCCCTGATCCGTCACATACAGTGTCTTTGATTCCTGATCCAGATGTCCCTGCAGAAACATATTTTCCTGCAGCATATCCTGAATATCTTTTAAGACCTCTTTTTCATTCCGTCCACTGGCAGAGGACAGTTCTTCTATAGAGATATGATCTCGTTTTCCAATCTTTTTCACATAATTCTTGAATTTGCGAATCTGCTTCAGGGTTCCACTGCCCTTTATACTCATACCCCCAAATCCAACCACTCCAATAAGCAATATCACTTCCGGCACCATCAGTGACACCCCTGTAATCTTGCTGGCAATCGCCAGGGTCAGCAGGCCTGCTGCACACCCAAGAATTCCAGCCAGTCCCAAAGTAAACAGAAAATATCCCTTTAATCGTCCGTTTCCTCCCGGTGAATAAAGCCCCCGTTCTGATACCGCAGTCGTCTCTGCCATCTCAGGCACTGATTTTACTGCGCTTTTCCATGGATTCTGCGCAGCTTCCATCTTGTGCTGTGCATTCTTCATATAATCTGGCCGATGATCTTTCTGTGGTTCATCCACTACAGAAGAAGCCACCGTATCTGCTACGATATTGGCTACCTGACTGACCGAATTCTGTATTGTTGTACTCAACTGGCTGAAATCCTGACTGTCTATGGCCTTCTGCACCATATCACTGATCTCACTGCCAAGGTTGCTATATTTTGAATCTGACATTGTTTACCGCCTTTTCTATCTGTTTTGCTATAGTTTCAAGTATATCGCAAATCATACCAGGTTTCAAGAATACCTTAGCTTTCTTGCACCAGGACTTATCCGGCATGAATTACAAAATATTTATGAATCATGATTTTCCCCTTGCAATTCTGTTCAAAAAGAGATATTATTTGTGTATTATATGATGTAGTTTTGAATACTACATATAATAGTTATCAATATTGATTGCATGTAAGGAGGTTTTCCATGAAAGATATGACATCAACCAGCGTATATCGGACTATTCCATCTACTCCGATTCGCAAAATGACAATTAAAGATCCCGGAAGTTCGATCACCCATTTTATTGGATTAATTATGGCTGCTCTTGGAACTGCCCCATTACTTGTCCGGGCAGGCCGCCACGACAGCCCGATTTATATGATTTCCATGGCAGTCTTCATGGCCAGTATGATTCTGCTCTATGCCGCCAGCACCACTTATCATACTTTTGATGTTTCACCATCTGTCAACAAATTACTGAAAAAGGTGGATCATATGATGATATCTGTCCTGATTGCAGGAAGTTATACGCCAGTGTGCCTGCTGGTTCTGAACGACCGTCTTGGTCTGATCCTTCTTGGCATTGTCTGGGGACTGGCAATCACTGGCATTCTGATCAAAGCTTTCTGGATTTATTGTCCAAAATGGTTTTCTTCTATATTATACATTGGCATGGGATGGACCTGCGTTCTGGCTTTCGGGCCGATCGTACGCTCTCTGACACCTGGTGCATTCTTCTGGTTGCTGACCGGCGGCATTATATACACCATTGGAGGTGTGATCTATGCACTGAAGCTGCCGATTTTTAACTCAAAGCATCCATACTTCGGATCCCATGAGATCTTCCATCTGTTCGTGATGGGCGGCAGCCTGTGCCATTATATTTTTATGTTCTGTTATCTGGCCTAGAACAGTAGAATTCTCCACACAAATTTCTCTAAATGGCGTATAATAAATCAGATATCATTAGCAATCGTCTGGCAGTGTTACATTCTTCAATCCGAATCTTCTTTATCTGATTCCCAGTCAAGATACCGCAATCCCGATTGCTTAATCTGATAGATTTCAGGAGCTTGTTATGAATTACACTTATATTGTCCAGTGCAGCGATGGTACTTACTACACCGGCTGGACCAATGATCTGAAAAAACGTATCAAATCACATAATGCAGGGACGGGTGCCAAATACACCCGTCCCCGTCTTCCGGTTACCCTTGTTTATTATGAAGCTTTTGCTACAAAGCAAGAAGCAATGCGCCGAGAATATGCCATTAAACATCTTTCCCGTCATCAAAAAGAACATTTAATTTCTAATCAGTTATCACCAAAATAGCATACTGCATTATTTTAATAAAAATAAATGAATTTTCTCCAGGAAATCATCTGATAAATATGCTTTTATTTTTTCAAATGTTTCTGGATTAGCAATTGCACGTCCAGGTTTCCTGTACTCTACATACGCCATAGCACACCAGGTAATTCCTCGCAGGCAGGTTACTGGCAAAAAAATGTTTACCCGCGTGCGTAAGTCTCCCATGTTGATTCTTCCATTCACGGCTACCTGATACTCTGTGATAAAGTCCTGCACGATGCAATCTTCCAAAATCACATCCGTTTTCCAAAAAGTTGTCGTTGGTGCCAGCATATGTCCAAGATCCTGTGCCGGATCACCCCAAAGTGGCTTTTCCCAATCAATCATTGATACAAAACCAGTAGTTTTGCTTTTTCATAAGCAAGCTCCATCAGTTTTTTAATTGTCTGAACTGTTTTTGGGTTGGAAACGTCAGACTCTTTGTAAACCTTAAACATTTCCTCGCATTCATTCAAAATGCCCATAATCGGATTCTTAATTTCAATAAGTTTATCTGGTTCGCTAATCTCCATTGCATGAACATCCGCAAGACAGATTGCTGCATTCTTTAAATCTGTTTCATAAGAAAGCGGACGTCCTTCTATAAATTCCATCACCAAAATCCCATGTAAAAAAAACTGTTTGCTGTCATCTAAAAAACCGGTATTGGTGTTCTGCCAGATGTTTTTAATAACTGAAGTGTTCCAAATTCGTAGGCAATTTGATTTTCCAGGTGCATTTGGCTTCCATAATTGATACGAAATACATATTTTTTATTTGTCACCGGATGCTGAAACAAAAAATTCTTACCTTAGAATACATAGACGCCCAACCACTTATGTCCTTTTTCAAGTCTTTGTATGGGCAAATCGATTTGAACGATATTATTTCATATAGGAAGGCACCGAAAAAAAGCCTTCCTGGTATAACAATAAAAAAGTGTCTTCGACACTTCAACTCCCCTGCCCCTCAATCTTGAGGGGATAGGGGGTTTCTTTTTGCTTCATTTTCCTTCATAATACTCTTATGAATATCTTACAGAAAATCTTTACTGACTATTATGAAGAAATGATCTATACATTACATCCACATCATTCTGTTGTAGAAAACGTAGATAAAATGATCCATTGCGGCGATCCCGCTTTTGGTGGTGCCATGTACGGTTGTCCTCACTGTGGGAACATGAAATTTGTCCCTTTCCGCTGTCACAGCCGTTTCTGTCCTACCTGCGGGAACAAATACTCTATGGAACGTGCTACCAGTATGTCCTTTAAGCTCATTCCTGTCCAGCACCGGCACTGTGTTTTTACTATTGATGAAGACCTCAGACATTTTTTTCTAGACTATCCCGATCTTCTTCACTGCCTTTTCCACTCTGTTACCAGCGTGATCTGCCGTATGTTTCACAAACTCAATAAATCCCAAAATTTTACTCCTGGATTTATTATGGTTCTTCACACCTTTGGCAGGGATTTGAAATGGAATCCCCATATCCACTGCCTTATCTCTGAAGGCGGCTACAGTGATGACGGTTTCTGGCGTAATGTTTCCCATTTTGATTATACTTTCCTGCGTAACGCTTTTCGCACTGCCCTTCTTAATGAAATGCAGACTGTTATAGGTCCCTCTTTCAAAAAGCAGAAAGCCAGATGCTATGACAAGCACAAAAAAGGCTTTTATGTCTACGCCAAGCCAAACAAATGTGACCCGAAAATCGTTACGAAATACATCGGTCGTTACCTCGGGCGGCCTGTGATTGCTACTTCCCGCATTGACCGTTACGACGGAAAGTACGTAACTTTCCATTATAACCGTCATGAAGATAACAAATATGTGGAAGAAACCATTCCTGTCATGGAATTTATTCAACGCCTTATCCGGCATATTCCTGAAAAACATTTCAAAATGATCCGCTACGGCGGTATTTATGCGAGACACCGGGATATTGATAAAAAACTTCGCAGATCCATTTCCAAAGAAAAACATCGTATTTACCAGAGTTTTCATCAGTGGCGCACATCTATTCTTCTTTCTTTTGGCTATGATCCTCTGGAATGCCCTGTCTGTAAGCATAAAATGGAGTTTCTGGAACTCTATTATGCTCATAAACGTGTTTCTCTTGAAGAAATGTACGAGAAAGCAATGTCCCGTTCTCGTGGAAAAAGGTCTTCTGCATAGTTTCCTCTTTTCCTTGTTTTATGGTACAATTCTCGAAAAGGAGGATTGTGTGCTTATGAAACCTGATATAGAGAAACTACGCGAAAAATATATAAATAATCCACCAGAAGGTATGACCTCTGCGGACATCCGCCATATGAGCGAGGAGGAACTTCTGGATATGGACTATTTCCTAAATGAAGATATTTTTGATGATGAATTTGCAGAAGAAGATTTTTTCCTGTTCTGATTCATGATCATCGTTTTGTCATGCCCGCCTTTGCGCGGGCTATTTTAATTCAAGAGAGCGCCGAAGGCGGTCTTTCCTATAAAGTAAAAAAGAGCTCGAATCTCTTCGAACTCTTAAGAGGCGCAGACCGGATTTGAACCGGTGGATACTGGTGTTGCAGACCATTGCCTTACCACTTGGCTACTGCGCCGTAACAAATATATTATAGCAGATACTGCTATGTTTGTCAATCTATTTTCATAGATTAATGACTCCAAGGGGATTTGAACCCCTGTTACCGCCGTGAAAGGGCGGTGTCTTAACCGCTTGACCATGGAGCCAAAAGATATCTTTCATATAGCTTTATATGAAAAAACTCCCCGAGTTGGGCTCGAACCAACAACCCCTCGGTTAACAGCCGAGTGCTCTACCATTGAGCTATCGAGGAATATGAAGGTTGTACCTTCAAAACCGCATACGGTAAATACTTTTTCATCCGTGTTTCCCAGACTATTTAGGTCAAGCCTTCGACCTATTAGTGACAGTCAGCTCCATACATTACTGCACTTCCACCTC